>JAUREI010000030.1 GCA_030827515.1 Prosthecobacter sp.
CGCCGGAGCAACTGGTGCATCTGGTCGCCTGGCTTCAGGGCGCTGGCGACGCCGGTGCGGCAAGTGGCCGCCTCGAGGGCGAAACGCTGCCCGCCAAGGCTTCGGCCGGCAAGGCCAGCCCCCAGGCCATGGGCAACTTCTCGGAAGGTCGCTGGAGCGGCGACCGCCACCTGTTCTGGACCGGCGGCAAGCCGGGCGACACCCTGACCGTGACCTTCCCGGTCAAGGACGCGGGCCGGCGCAAGGTCCATGCCGTGCTGACGAAGGCCCCCGACTACGGGCAGGTCCGTCTCACGATCAACGGTGCCGTGGCCTCGACGGTGGAGATCGATCTCTACGACGCCAAGGTGACGAACACCGAGGAGATCCTGCTCGGTGAGTTTGATCTGAAGGCCGGCGAGCAAAAGCTGGAGATCACGATCTCCGGCGCCAATCCAAAGGCCAAACCCGACCGCTGGTTCGCCGCCCTCGATTACCTGCGCCTCGAGTAGGCGCGAGGGCGATCTGAAATCTGAGATTTGAGATTTGCCATGGGGGCGCAGCCCCCTTCACCGCCACGCCCAGCGGAACAGGTTCCGGCTGTCGGCAAAGCGCGCCTCATCGGAGGTGGACCCCAGGGTCACCACGATGAGCCCGCGCCCTCCTAGCGACCCGGTTGCCACGAGGCAGCGACCCGCACTCGGCGTGGTGCCGGTCTTGACGCCGTCGTAATTGGCAAGCTGCAGCAGCTCATTCGTGTTCTTCCAGAGGGCCTCACGCTCGCCGCCGCCCGGCAGCCGGATCGCCGCGCGGTGTTCCAGGGTCGCCACCACTTCGCGGAACAGGGCATTCTGGCGTGCCGCCAGCGCCAGCGTCGCCAGATCGCGCGCGGTCGTGGTGAAATCGGTGGCTTCACCGCCGTCGCCATAGGCGATGCGGTAGGTGGTGGCCTTCATGCCGAGGCGCCGGGCGGTGCGGTTCATTTCGGCGACGAAGTTCCTGCGGGTGGCCGAGGCCTCCGTCTTGGCGCTGGCGGGGGTTTCGTCGCCGGGAGCCGCGAGGCGCGGGTGAAAGTGCTCGGCGAAGGCGTTGCCCATGTCGTTGCCCGAGGGCAGCATGAGGGCAAACAGACCGTCGCGTACGCGCACCTGCTCGCCTTCCTCGAGGTCGGCGGTTGAGCCGTCTGTCCCAGCGGCGAGTTTGGAAACCGTCAGCCATTCGTCGAGCACGGCGGGATCCTTCCGCGCCAGCTCAAGGACGACGAAGGCGCACATCATCTTTGCCGTGCTGGCCGCCTTGCGCGGCTCGTCGGGCAGGTGCCCGACCAGTTCGCGGCCGCTGTCGAGATCGGCGATCAGCCAGGACTTGGCCGTGACCACCGGCGGCGCGGTCAGGTCTTCGGCGGGCTTGTCAGCGGCGGCGGCCAGGGTGACGGCGGACATGGCGAGGAGGAGGCGGACGAAGCGCAACATGCCGGAAGGAACGCCGGGGAAGCAAAGCTTTTCACAGGCGTTCCAGCAGTTGCGCGCAACACCGGCCGCTCTATGGACGGGACATGAAGACCGCGCTCTGCCTGCTGCTGTTCGCCCTGCCCGCCGCGGCGGAGCCGTTTGAGTTTCTGGTGATGGGCTGCATGCCCTACTATTTTCCGGGCGATGCCGCGCGCTTCGAACACGTCATCGAGGCGGCCAATGCCGCGGCCCCGGCGTTCAGCGTCCACTGCGGCGACGTCAAATCCGGCCGGGTGCGCAATGACGATGCTTCGCTGTTGCGCGTGAAAGCCTGGTTCGACCGCTTCGAACAGCCGCTGTTCTATGTGCCGGGCGACAATGAATGGACGGATTCCCACACGCCGGCGGCGGGTGGGTTTGACCCGCTTGAGCGACTCGCCTTCGTGCGCCGTCTGTTTTATTCGGGCGAGGCGCGCAGCCTCGGCCGCAGCAGCCTGCCGCTGGAGCGGCAGAGCGCCCAGGCGGACTACGCCGATTACGTCGAACACCAGCGCTGGCAGCGCGACGGGCTCGTGTTTGCCACGCTGCATGTCGTCGGCAGCAACAACAACCGGCGCGAGGACAACGCCGCGGCGATGGCCGAGTTCGCCGCCCGCGACCGCGCCGTGCAGGCCTGGCTGGGCGAAAGTTTTGCCGCCGCGGCGGACGCCAAGGCGCTGGCCCTGTTCCTGCAGGCGAATCCCTTCGATGAGATCAAGCACGGCGAGCCGCGCGGCAGCGGTTTCGTCAACTTTGTCCCCGCCCTGCGCGAGCAGGTGAAGCGCTACGGCAAGCCGGTTTACCTGTTCCATGCCGACAGCCACTACTTCCGCATCGACAAGCCGCTGACCTCGTCGACCGGCCGCACGATCGAAAACTTCACCCGCATCGAAACTTTCGGCGGTCTCAACCTGCACCTGATCCGGGTCCAGGTCGATCCGGAGTCGGCCGAGCCCCTGCGCGCCTTTCCCTGGCTGCTGGAGAAGAATCGTGTGGATCCCGAAACTCCGCCGCCAGGCAAGCCGGCGGCGAAGTGAGGTTCATGGCGCGACCGGCACCCAGAGGTGCGTCACCGCCTTTTCACCGCGCGCATTGACGTGCTCGATGCGGACCAGGTGGTCGCCGGATTTGGCGAAACGGTGCGTGGTGACGGCATACCCGTCCCTGGCGAGCGCCTTGGCGTTGCCGTCGGACCGGGTTTGAACCGGGGCTGAGCCGTCGCCAAAGTCCCAGGTCTCGCCACCGGTGGAGCGGAAGACTCGGACCTTGAAGGTCAGCTCATCGCCCGCCCGCACCCCGAGCGAGGGCGCATAGGTGGCGTGGATGGCCGGCGGAATGTGCGTGGGATCGGTGTCGCCGATGACCTGGACCACCGCGAAATCGTAACCGGCCCGGCCGTTGCTGTCGGTGACCTTGAGGATCTCGCTGTATTGGCCGGGGCGTTCGTAGCGGCGCTCCACGCGCGCGCCGCTGGCGGTGGTGCCGTCGGTGAAGGTCCAGGCGTGAGCTGCCACGCCGGCGGCGGCCCAGGACTGGGTGCCGTCGAGTGCAAGGGGTTCGCCAACCCGGACGAAGTGATGCGGGCGCGCCACGGCGACCACGGCCGGCTGCTGCTCGCGCAGGGCGGCCTGCCAGGCGAAGGCATAGGCTTCCTCGGTGCCCCATTCCCCCGAGGGTTGCCGGCTCTTGATGCCGAAGTGCAGGTGCGACCAGCCGCCGCTGGCCCCCTCCTTGCCGAGCAGGCCGAGCTTCTGGCCCTGGCGCAGGCGCGTGCCCGGTTGGATGGCACTGTCGATCGTGTGCAGGTGGCTGTAGCGGTAGAACCAGCCGCGATCATCGAGTACGTAGACCACATCGTAGCGCGGGCGCACCGGCGTGCCGAGAGTGCCGAGAGTGCCGGGCAGAACGGCTTCGCCGACGCTGACGACCAGGCCGTCGGTGGCCGCCACCACCTCGACGAGGGCCTCGCAGCCGCCGAAGTCGAGGTCGTTGTGGTAGTAGATCTTCTCCCGGTCGGGGCGGTCGCCGCCGTCGACGTAGGTGGGTTCGTTGCTGAACTGGGTGCTGCTGGCCAGCCAGCGCTGGCGGGCGGGCAGGGTGAAGAGGTCGGGC
Source organism: Prosthecobacter sp. (assembly GCA_030827515.1). GTDB lineage: Bacteria > Verrucomicrobiota > Verrucomicrobiia > Verrucomicrobiales > Verrucomicrobiaceae > Prosthecobacter. The sequence continues at coordinate 3,582 of JAUREI010000030.1, forward strand.
TCGATCCACGGCGAACCGGCCGGCCAGAGGCGCAGGCGCGCGTCTTTTTTCAGTCCCCAGGAATCCTGGCCGGAGTTGGCGTTGTAACCCCGGGTGACCGGGCAGTCGACCTGCACGCCGCCGAGGGTCACCGGCAGATGGTAGTTGGCGCTGTCGACCCAGCCGGTGGCGCCGTTGACTTCGATCTTCACCCGGGCCGAGCGCACGGCGGCGCTCATCGAGTCGACCTTTTCCTCGAGGTCCAGCAGGCGCACCCGGACCGCATGACCATCGCTCAGCTTGACCTCGGCGGCCTCGCCGAGCGCCAGGTCCAGGCTGCGGTGCAGGGGTTGGCGGGTCGGTTCAGGCAGCTTGGCGACCACGGGCAGGGTGAGGAAAAGCAGGGCCGGAAGACAGCGGCGGGCGAACCAAAAACGCGGAGACATCCGCTACCAACGGCCGTCGCGGCGGCCATCTTGGCGGCATTGGTTCGGCAACTCCCCCTTGACCAGCCCCCGCCCATGAAGCAATCTGCGCGCCCTCGCAACAGACCCACCCAATCCATGCCCGCCAAAATCTACACTGAAAAGGACGCCAGCCTGGCGCCGCTCAAAGGCAAAACCTGCGCCGTGATCGGCTTCGGCTCGCAGGGCCACGCCCACGCCCTCAACCTCAAGGAAAGCGGCGTGAATGTCATCATCGGCCTGTATCCCGGCAGCAAGAGCCGTGAGGTCGCCAAGGAGAAGGGCTTCAAGGTGTATGACACCGGTGAGGCCGTGAAACTGGCCGACGTCATCTTCGTCGCCGTTCCCGACACCAAAATCCCCGCCTGCTACAACAAGGACATCGCCCCCAACCTGAGCAAGGGCAAGACCCTCCTGTTCTCGCACGGCTTCGCGATTCACTACAAGACCATCGTTCCGCCGAAGGACGTCAACGTCATCATGGTCGCCCCGAAGGGCCCCGGCCACATCGTCCGCCGCCAGTACACCGAAGGCAAGGGCGTGCCCGCCCTGATCGCCATCCACCAGGACGCGACCAAGAAGTCGAAGCAGATCGCCCTGGCCTGGGCGCACGGCGTCGGCGGCACCCGCGGTGGTGTCATCCAGACCACCTTCAAGGAAGAAACCGAAACCGACCTGTTCGGCGAGCAGACCGTTCTTTGCGGCGGCACCAGCGCCCTCGTCCAGGCGGGCTTTGAAGTCCTCGTCGAGGCCGGCTACTCCCCCGAGATGGCCTATTTCGAGTGCCTGCACGAACTCAAGCTCATCGTCGACCTGATGAACGAGGCTGGCATCGCCGGGATGCGTTTCTCGATCTCCGAGACCGCCAAGTGGGGCGACGTCAAGGTTGGCCCGAAAATCATCGACGCCAGCGTCAAGAAGCGCATGAAGGCGGCTCTCAAGGACATCCAGACCGGCAAGTTCGCCAGGGAATGGGTCAAGGAGTACGAGACCGGCTACAAGACCTACAACAAGCTGCTCAAGGATGGCGAGAAGCACCCGATCGAGAAGACCGGTGCCCGCCTCCGCGCGCTCATGCCCTGGATCAAGAAGCGTGGCACCAAGGGCCAGCAGGCCAGCTACGAGTGATCCGCCGCGGCCTGCCGCGACAACACGCTCCTTCGGGCGCGGGCCGCAAGGCCCGCGCCTTTTTTGTGCCGCCGCCTCAGTGCAGCGCGTGCCAGGCGAGGCCGTGGTGTTCGACCTCCTCGGCATCGGCCTGCAGCGCCGCCGCGGCGACCCCCGCCAGGCCGATGAGCAGCGCGACCGGGAAGAGCAGGAGCAGCAGTGGCAGCAGCATCACGAAGGCCAGCGGCCCGAGCAGCAGGCCGAGCGCCAGCGATTCCCAGCCCGCGCGGCTCAGGCCGGCGGAGCTGGTGTTGCCCAGGTGCAGGGCGTCACGGCGCAGCCAGACGAGCAGCGGCCGGAGAATCTTGCGGAAGGGCCGCAGCAGGGTGGCCTGCAGGCGGCGCGTCTGCCAGAGACGGTGGAGGTTGCGGTTGACGAAGCGGGCGGGAACGTCCGCGCTGGCGGTCTGTTGAAACGAGGCCGCCTGATTCGTGTCAGGCATCGTTTTCATGGTGGGAGTAAAACGTTGGTCCCGGCGGGAATTTGTCAAAAACCCGCTGTTCTCCCTTGCTCCCCGCTCGACAGCGCCCGGCTCCCCACGCAAGAGTGGGCGGATGAAGCTTTCGACCTTCAACGTCAACGGCATTCGCGCCTCGCTCGACAAGGGCCTGCGCGACTACCTGCTCGGCACCGATGCCGACGTCGTCTGCCTGCAGGAAACCAAGGCGCGACCGGAACAGGTGGACCTGTCCTTCCTCGAAGGCTGGCACGCGACCTGGAACAGCGCGGAAAAGAAGGGCTATTCGGGGACCTGCGTCCTGACCCGGGGCAAAGCGGTGCCCGCCGAACCGGGCCTGGGACAGGCCGAACACGACACCGAAGGCCGCCTCATCACCGCCGAGTTCGACGACTTTTACCTGGTCAACGTCTACACCCCGAACAGCCAGGCCGAACTGGCGCGACTGCCCTACCGTCTGCGCTGGGATGAAGCCTTCCGCGAGCACTTGAAAAAGCTCGAGCAGCGCAAGCCGGTGCTGGTCTGCGGCGACCTCAACTGCGCCCATCAGGAAATCGATCTCGCCAATCCGAAGTCGAACCGCATGAATCCGGGTTTCAGCGACGCGGAGCGCGAGAGCTTCAGCCGCCATCTGGAGGCGGGGTTTGTCGATGTCTTCCGCGAGTTCGACCCCAATCCCGGACGCTACACCTGGTGGACGATGCGCACCGGCGGCAGCGCGCGCGAGAAGAACATCGGGTGGCGTCTCGACTACTGGCTGGCCTCGGCGGCCCTGCGTCCGGCTCTGCACGACTGCCGCATCCGCGCTGACGTGTTCGGCAGCGACCACTGCCCGGTGGAACTGATCCTCGATGTCTGACCTCCCATGAAACCGCACCTGCTCCTCCTCCTGCTGGCCGGTCTGGCCGCCTGTTCACCCAAGTCCGAATCCCCCGCTGCCGCGGCGGGTCCGGTCGCCGAGTATGCCGCCCTGGAGTGGCGCGACGACGTCTATTTCCTCGACGGCAAGCCCTTCACCGGTCTGGCGCGCGACACCCACAAGAATGGCAAGCCGAAGGGCGAGTATCCCTTCCGCGAAGGCCGACTGCATGGAGTCGTCCGCGAATGGTGGGACAACGGCCAGCTCTCCACCGAAACGAACTTCGACGGCGGCCAGCGCCACGGCCAGAACCGCTACTGGAACCTCAAGGGCCAGCTCATCAAGGAGCAGGTCTATGACCATGACGTCTCCGTGAGTGAGAAGCACTTTGACCCGAAGTGAGGCTAACGATGTCGCCGCCGGCACGTTGTGTTTAGTCGCCCCCTTTTTTTCTCCGATGAAGCTCCGCCTTTCGCTCGCCACCGCCCTCCTCCTGCTCGCCGCCTGCGGCCCCAAGCCCGAACCGGCGGCGCCGGCGCCTGAACCGAAGCCCGAGGTCAAGACGGAAGCCAAGCCCGAGGCCAAGGCGGAACCGGTCGCGCCCCAGGCAGCCGTCATGCCCACCGACCAGCCCTTTCCGGAAGCGGTCGACCTGAATGGCTTCGGCAGTGAGGAACCGGTGCTGCGCAAGGATTTGCCGACCCGCGGCGTGATCCGGCTCACCTCGGCCGACTGGTCCCTCAGCAACGGCGCCCACTGGGACACCTACACCGGCGCCAGCTTCAAGGCCAAGCGCTGGGGTCGCTACGATGTCATGCTGACCTACCTGCTGCGCCGCGGAGGCATCGGCTCGCAATTCCGCATGGGGGATCTCGTCGTGAAAAAACAGCTCACCCCCGCCAGCAGCCCGCGCACCGTGCGGCTTGGCACGCTGTACATCCCCGCCGCTGGCGATGTGCCCTTCATGCTGCTCACCCCGCCGACCGAGCAGGCCCTGGTGATCCGCGAGATCGCCCTGATCCCCGCCTGCGAGGGAGAAACACCCGTGCAGGCCGCCGACGGTAGCCTGACCCTGCACGCCAAGGACGCCACGACCTGGTCGGAGAATCTGCGCTACGAGCCGAAACCGGAAAAGAACTGCCTCGGTTTCTGGACGGAGCCGGAGGACTTCGCCGAGTGGGAGTTTGAGGTCGCCAAACCCGGCCGTTACCGCGTTGTCGTCCACCACGGTTGCGGCGGCGGCAACCATGGCAGCGAGGTTGAGGTGCGCCTTGGCGCGCAGAGCCTGAAATTCACCACCCAGGACACCGGCGGATTCCAGAAGTGGCAGGCCGTTGAGGCCGGCATCCTGGAATTGCCGAAGGCCGGCAAGAGCCGCCTCGTCATCGACCCGGTCAACAAGGTCAAGAGCGCCGTGCTCGACGTGCAGAAGGTGGAACTGCTGCCGGCGGCGGGTTAACCGACGGCGATCACCGCCTCGCGGTGCAGCAGCTCGCTCTTGCGTTCGACGCCCCAGCGGTAGCCCGACAGGCCGCCGTCACTGCGCACGACGCGATGGCAGGGGATGGCCAATGCCACCGCATTGCGCGCGCAGGCACTGGCGACTGCCCGCACCGCCGTTGGGGCGCGCAGACGGCGGGCGAGGTCGGCGTAGCTGAGGGTGACGCCGCACGGAACTCGCTGCAGGGCCCGCCAGACGCGCTGCTGAAAGGGCGTGCCGCGGAGGTCAAGCTCAAGGTCGAGCGCACCCTCGGGTCGCTCCAGCCAGCGGCGGATGCGGTTCACCTGGGGCGACAGGCCCTGGGTGTCCTCCTGCAGGGCGGCACCCGGAAAGCGGGCACCCAGGCCGGCGGCGTCCGCCTCGTCGCCAAGCAAGAGGGCGCAGACTCCCCGTGGGCTGGTGGCGACCAGCACCGGGCCGATGGCGCTTGGGCCGATCGCGAAGCGGAGGGGCGGGAAGGTTTTCATCGGACCCAGTCGAAGAAGCCCAGGTGTTCAAGGTCCGCCTGCAGTCGACGGCGTGCGGCGACGTCGAGACTGGCGTTGGGCAGGCGCGCCGGACCGACATCCACCCCGAGCAGACCCATGACCGCCTTGGCGGCACCCAGGTAGCCGAGGCCGGCGAGCAGCCGGATCAAGCGCACGCCGCGAAACTGCTCGGTGCGCGCGGTCTCCAGATCGCCGCGGGCGAAGGCCTCCATGAGGCGGCGGTAAAGGGGTGCGGCGAAGTTGAAGCCACTGCCGACCGCACCGCGCGCGCCCATGGCGAGGGCGCCAAGGAAGTGCTCGTCGACGCCCCAGGGCAGGTCCCAGCGACCGTCATTGGCACGCAGGCAGAACTGGTAGGCCATCAGGTCCGGGTTGGTGAACTTGACGCCGGCGAGGTTGGGGATGCGCTCCGGGGCCAGGCGCAGGAAGTCCTCGACCGCCACCTGCAGGCCGGTGAGCGCGGGGATGTCGTAGTAGTAAAACGGCGTCTCGGGCGCGGCGGCGGCGATGGCGGCCATGGTGTCGGCGAGCAGGCCGGCATCGCGCGGCTTGAAGTAGGACGGTGCCACGGCGCTCACCGCGGAGGCACCGAGCTGCTGGGCCTGAGCGGCGAGGGTGCGGGCGTCGTCGACACAGTTGGCGCCGACGTGGATCACCAGGCGCAGCGGCGTGCCCTTGGCGACCTCGGTCCAGCGCGCGGCGAGATCGAGTCGCTCCTGAAGGGTCAGAGAGCTGCTTTCCGCGGTGCTGCCGTTGACAAAGACGGTGCTGACACCGTTGGCCAGCAGGTGGGCGGCGATGGCCTCCACGCCGGCCAGGCGAACCGAGCCGTCGGCCAGAAAGGGGGTGTGGGCGGCGGCGACCAGGCCGTGCAGGGAAGCGGCGTTCATGGGGTTCAGGGCTGGGCGCGCTGGATGCGCGCGGGCACGTCGTTGACCGAATAGCCGGCGCTGCGCAGGGCATCCCAGACCTTCATCAGCACGCCGAGCGCCGTCTCGGTGTCGGCCTCCAGCTCGAGCTTGGCCTGGGGTTGCTCGCGGCGCAGGCGGGTGAGCGCCTCGGCCAGGCCATCGGCCTCCACCGGCTGGCCGTCGAGGAAGAGCTTTTGCTCCTTGGTCACCGTGATCGCCTTGCGCACGTCCTCGTCAGGCGCGCTTTCACCGACCTGCTTCGCCTCGGGCAGGGTGATCTTCACCTGGGTCTTGTCCTTCCTGAAGGTCGTCGTGGCGACGAAGAAAATGAGCAGGATCACCATGATGTCGACGAGCGACACGATGGGGATCGTCGGGACCGGTCGGCGGCGCGGGCGCAGGTTCATGGGCTGGACAGCCGCTTCACTTCGAAGTGGGCGAAGAAGGTCTGGATGGTCTCGTGCAGGATCGATTCCATGCGCACGGCAATGCTGTCGAGCCGGCGGACAAAGTAGGTGTGGGCGACGACCGAGGGCACCGCCACGAACAGGCCGGCAATGGTGCAGCGCAGGGCGACGCCGATTTCGCGGGCGACCTCGACGGTGTCCGGCCCGGCCTCGCCGCCGAAAGCGGTGAACATGCCAACCAGGCCGATCGTCGTGCCCATCAGGCCAAGCAGCGGGGCGACCGTGACCATCGCCTCCAGCACGGAGACACCGCGCTCGAGGTGATGCAGTTCCTCCTTGGCGCGCGCGGAAATCGTTTCGACGCACTCCTCGCGCGAGGCAAAGCTGCCGCTGATCGCCTTGGCACCCAGGCGGGCGAGCAGGGAGTCGTCGCGCTCGAGAAATTCCTGCAGCGGCTTGATGTCGCCGCGGTCGGCATAGCCGGGCAGGGCGCGCAACTGGGCGGTAACGTCATGCGGCAGGACGAAACGGTCGCGCAGGCGCAGCCAGACGGAGATCATGACGGTCACAGAGGCCATCGAGCAGAGCACGATGAGCAGCATGATGTAACCGCCGGTGGCCAGGAATTCACCGGCAAGTGAGAGGGCACCGCGCGGTGCCGGTTCCGCTGCCAGGAGCAGGCTGGAAAGATCAGTAAACAATGGCTTCATACTCGATTTTCACCCTCCCGTCGTCCAGCGTCGGCATGAGGTCGGGAGGAATCGGAGGAATTTGCGCATCCAGAATGGCGCGCAAGGTCAATTCCCGCATTCTGGGATCGGCATCGCGGGCGTCGGAGAGGATGGTCAGGTCCTGCGGCGTGCCGCGCGGATCAACGTAGAAGCGGAAGCGGACCCGGCCGAAGTTCACCGAGTCCTTGGCCAGGCGGACGTAGAGATGCCACTTGCGCTCAACGGCGCCGGTGACCTGGCGCATGTAGCGACCCAGCGGCGTGGCTTCGGCGTCGACGGCGTTGGCACCGGGATTGACGATGGAGCCGTCGGTCTTGCTCGTGCGGGTGAAGGGCGAGAACGCGTCGCGCTCCGGCTTCGGCGTGGTCCGGGTCAGCGGGTCCGCCACGGGTATCGCCTTGACGATCTGCGGCGGTGCCTCCGCTGCGGGAGCGCGCACCTGCGGTCCCGCCGGCTCGGGGGTGCGCATCTGTGGCGTCGCCTCGGGCGGACTGTCGACGCTCAATCGCGGCGATTCCCGGTCGGCCTGCTCGAGCAGGCGCGTCATCGGATCGGGCAGGGGGATGGCCTTGACGACTTCCGGCGGGCTTGATGCCACCGGCGGCGGGCTGGGCGCGGGCGGCGGAGGCAGCATTTGCGCCGGAGTCACCGGGGAGGCCGGCGCCGAATCGTTTTTGATCTCGCCGTCGCGATGATCGCGGTCGGCCAGCTCGCGGGTGTCGGGCGCCGTGCCGTCGAGGGTCGGCATCGGCAGCGTCGAGCCTGGTACGGCCGGCTTGGCACTGGCGGCGACCGTGTCGCGGTCCGATTGAAAGGCGGCGTTTTTCGGCTTGGTGGCGGACGTCTCGTTCTGCGTCGTGCGGATGTAGGCCTTCGGCTTCGGCGGCACGACCTCGACCTGGGCGGGGAAGAGCAGGGTGACCTCGGGTTCGGGCGGGGTTTCCGGCTTCGCCAGGCTTTGTTCCAGCAGGCGCCGCGCCGATTCCGTGTTCATGGCGCCGACAAACAGCAGCAGCAGCAGCGCGTGAATCAGGAACGATCCCGCGAGGCCGGTCTGCAGATGCCTGTCCTGGAGAAGAGTCACGAAGCCTCAAGATGCCTCCGCCCGGCGAGGACGCAAACGCGCATTTGGCCCGGCGTGGGAGGGTGGCCCGGCGGGACACGCGTCGCCTACCGGCCGAACCAATTCTTCGCCAGGGGGTGGGTCGTGAAGAATTCGAGCAGCTGGCGGGCGACCTTTTCGCGGCCGCTGGTGCTGGGATGCACGCCGTCGGCGGCAAAGTCGCCTGGCAGATAGCGGACCTCGTCGAGCTGACGGCCTTTTTCGCCCTCGGCCCAGAGATAGGGACCCCAGAGCAGCACCGGATCGGCGGCATCGGCCGTGCCCTTGGCTGCGGGTTGCCGAAGGATGAGGTGGCGGGCGGCAAAGGCGGTTTCGTAGGCGTAGGGTTCCGGATTGAGGTTGCCGGTGGCATTGCCTGCCCAGATCCGGCTGCCGAGATAGACCACCCGCAGATTCGGAAATCTGGCGCGGGCATTGCGCAGCAAGGCGGTGGTGTCGGCTTCCAGCCTGGCGAGGTGATCGTTCATCGAACCCGATGGCGCCTTGTTGGCCAGCTTGACCCAGGCCACCTGCACCTGGGCGGGGCTGACGCCGGCCCGTTCAAGCCGGGCCAGGGCCTCCTGCCAGGGGCGGCCCTCCGGTGGCACCCACTCGGCCATGGCCTGACCGCCCTGGGCACAATCGACGATCGTCAGCTTCGGTGACTTGCGTGGATCGGCATCGGCCAGGGTCTTGAACACGGAGAACTCCTGGGTGGCGTTCGACATGCTGATCGACACCAGGACGACGCGGCCGCCGGCGTCTGGGCTGCCTCCGGCGTTGAGCGGTTGGATCTGTTTCAGAGCGGTCCCGGCAGCCCGCAGCAGGGCCTCGGATGGCTCGTTGCGTCCGCCGCCGTAGAGGCCGCCATCCTCTCCCTCATAACGGTCGTCCGCCCCCATGTCGCAAAGCGGCTTCAGGCGTTCCGGCGCCTTGCGCTGGCTCACGGCACCCCCGGTCGTGCCGCCACCCCCGCGCCGCGCGGCCTTGGCGCGATCCAGGTAGGCCCGGTCGTCGGCCCCGAGGGTTTCGCCGCGCTGCTCGCGACGGAAAAGTTCGCGCGCGCGGTTCCAGTCGATGTCCGGGACCTGGGCGAGCGCGGCGCAGGCGCAGAGCAGGAGAAGCAGGCAGGCTTTCATGGCTGTCCCATGCAACCCCGGCCAGACGCGCTGGATGCGCAAGGCGACACATTCCCGCTCCCGGCCGGGACCCGCAGGCGCGTTCGCCAGAACGAGCGATGTATATCCGCCGGCAGGAAAGACGCCTTAAAGCTTGAGATTGCCAACGGGAGCACGGAAGATGGGCGGCTGATGACGTTGCGGGAAACGCTTTCCACTCTGGCCATCACCACCGTCGTGGTCCTGCTGGTGGTGGTGGCGGGCCTGCTCTTCAGGGATTCGCGCCGTGGTGTGGTGCCGGCGATTCCGGTTGGCATGGCGGAAGTGGCGGATGAACCGGTGGCTCGACCGCGCGATCCGGTCCCGAACTTTGTCACGCTCGAGGGGGCGCGACTGGTCGACAGTCGCGCCAACGAGGCCGACACCCTGCGGGTCAGCCACGACGGCGAGGAGCATTTGTTTGTGCTGTATTTTGTCGACGCCCTTGAGACGGGCCTGGGGCACCCGACCCGGGTCGAGGAACAGCGCCGCTATTTTGGGGTGGCCGACGCCCAGACGATCACCGGATTCGGCCGCGAGGCGGCCGGGCATGTGGCCGACCTGCTGAAGCGCCGGTCATTTCGGGTGCTGACGCGCTGGGAGCGGGTCGAGGGCACCCTGCGCTATTACGCGCTGATCCTGGTGGAGGGGGATGATGGTCGGCCGGAGCATCTGGCCGAGCGGCTGCTGCGCCTGGGGTATGCCCGCGTGGGTGGCATGGACACACTCCTGCCCGACGACCCGCGCGACCTGCCGACCTACAGCACCGAGCTGCTGGGACTCGCGCGCGAGGCGCGCACGCAGAAGCGCGGCATCTGGGCGCAGTCGGTGGGTCGCTGAGCGGGGGATGAGGGATCAGTGGCTGACCGCCTTTTCGGCGCCGAGGCCGGTGTGGGCACGGACGGTCAACTCGGCAAATTTCGCTTCGGCGGAGGGATCGCGCGCCGTCAGGATCGTGCCGAGCCAGGCGGCGAGGAAACCGATCGGGATGCTGATGATGCCGGGGTTCTCCAGCGGGAAGAGGGCGCCCGCCTTGCCAAACAGGCCGTTCGGGCTGAGCAGGATCAGCAGGATCGAGGAGCCCAGGCCGAACACGAGGCCGGAGACGGCACCGGCGGTGTTGAAGCGCTTCCAGAAGACGCTGAGCACAATGACCGGCAGGTTGGCGCTGGCGGCGACCGCAAAGGCGAGGCCGACCAGGAAGGCGGCGTTGACGCTGGGTCCGAGGTAGATGGCGATGCTGATGCTGACGGCACCCACGACAAAGGCCGTGATGCGCGCCACGCGCACCTCGGCACCGGGCTGCTGCTCCCTGCCGTGATGGATGACGTTGGTGTAGAAATCGTGGGCGAAGCTGGCACTGGCGCTCATCGTCAGACCGGCGACGACGGCCAGGATGGTGGCAAAAGCGACCGCGCTGATGAAGGCAAAGAACAGTTCCCCGCCCAGATGCTGGGCAAGCGCCGGGGCCACCATGTTTGGGTTGGGTTTGCCGTCCGAAAGGATCTGCGCCTTTTCGAGGATGGTTGCCGCGCCAAAGCCGAAGAAGGTGGTGAGGATGTAGAAGATGCCGATGATGGCCATCGCCCAGACCACGCTGGAACGGGCGGTCTTGGCGTCGGGCACCGTGTAGAAACGGACGAGGATGTGCGGCAGGCCGGCGGTACCCAGCACCAGGGCGAGGCTCAGCGAAATGAAGTCGAGGCTGCCCCAGGGGCCCGCCACCGCGAGGCCGTATTTCAGGCCGGGCTCCAGCAGGTTCTTCGGCGCCTCCGTGTTGTTGTAAGTGGCGGCGCTCACGGAATCGAAGAAGGCGCCGAGGCTGTAGCCGTGATGCTTGAGCACGAGCACGCTCAGCATGAAAGCACCGATCATCAGCAGAATGGCCTTGATGATCTGCACCCAGGTGGTGGCGAGCATGCCGCCAAAGACGACATAGACGAGCATCAGCGCACCGACGCCGATCACGGCGGTGTGGAAGCTGGCGCCAATAAGTTTCTCAATGATGACCCCGGCACCGACCATCTGGGCGATCATGTAGAAGGTGGAGACCGTCAGCGTGCTGAGCGAGGCCATGGCGCGCACGGGCCGCGGGCTCAGGCGGTAGGCAAGCAGGTCGGCCATCGTGTATTTGCCGGCGTTGCGCAGGGGCTCGGCGACAATCAGCAGCACGGTGATGTAGGCGACCAGGAAACCCACGGAATACATGAAGCCGTCATAGCCGCTCAGGCAGATCGCGCCGGAGATGCCGAGGAAACTGGCGGCGCTCATGTAGTCGCCGGCGACGGCCAGGCCGTTTTGCCAGCCGGTGATGCTGCGCCCGGCGGCGAAGTAGGCGGAGGCGCCGGTGTTCTTGCGCGCGGCCCAGAAGGTGATCAGCAGGGTCAGCGCCACGAAGCCGACGAACATGGTGAGGGCAATGGACATGGAGGGAGAAAGGCGGGGAAAGGGTTGCGGAACTGCGGGGCGGGCGGCGGATCAATGATGCCCCTTGATGACGTCGGCCGCCTCCTTGTCCCAGCGGGAGGCCTTGCGCACGTAAAGGAAGGCCACGGTCCAGGCCATGACGAACTGGGACAGCGCGAACAGGTAGGCGAGGTTCACCTTGCCCAGCACCTGCTTCTTCATCAGGTCCGGGAAATAGCCGACCAGAACGGGCAGAGCGAGGTAGTAGCTCATGAAGAAGAGGGTCGCGCCGACGATGAAGCGCGCCTTGCGGGCCAGCAGGGCGCGGAAGGCGGGCTGCGCTTCAAGGGCGGCCCAGTCCACGGTGGAAGGTTTTTCGCTCATTGGCCGCCGAGCCTAGGGAGCGGCGAGGGCAAAGGCAAGAGGGGAAATCCCTCAATTCCCCGCGGTTGCAGACGCCGGGTAGCGCACGGACACCAGATACAGACCGCAGGCCGGCGCCATCTGGTTGCTCTGCAGGCCCTCGTGGGTGGCCAGCAGGTCGGCGAACCAGGCTTCGCTGGCCCGGCCGCGGCCGACCTGGACCAGGCTGCCGACGATGAGGCGCACCATGCGATACAGAAAGCCGTCACCCTCGAACTCGAACTCGACGACATCGCCCTTCACGGTGAGATCGGCCCGCTGCAGGGTGCGCGTCGTCTTCTCCGGCTGCTTGCGGCGCTCGGTCTCCCACATGTCGCCGCGGTTGGCGGACAGGCGCACGAAGTTGTGGGTGCCAACCAGCCGGGCGGCGCAGCGGCGCATGGCGTCGAGATCGAGCGGGCCATAGACGTGCCACGCGCGGTCCGACTCGAACGGGTCGAGCATCTCCGGTCGCCAGAGGCGGTAGCGGTAGGTCTTGCCGCAGGCGTCGAAACGGGCGTGGAAGTCGGGCGCGGCGTCCTCGACGCGGGTGACGCGGATCGTCGGCGGCAGGCAGGCGTTGAGTGCCTTGCACCAGGCGGCGTGGCTCATGCGCAGGTCGTCGGGCACGTCCATGTGGGCGGTCTGGGCGAGCGCGTGCACGCCGGCATCGGTGCGGCCGGAACCGTGCACGGCGGTTTCCAGACGGGTTGCCTTGAGCACCGCGGCGGTCAGCTCGTCCTGGATCGTGCCGCCGCCGACCAGGCTTTGCCAGCCGCGCCAGCCGGTGCCGCAGTAGGCCACGGTGAGGCGCAGGCGCCTGCGCCCGGGAGGCGCCGGCGGGTGCAGGCCGAGGCTACTTTCGATGCCGTCTTCCCTCATGAAGCCAGTCGGGTTCGTCGCTGAGTTCGGGCAGGAGAAAACTCTCCGGGCCGCGCCGCGAGTTGAGGTGATCCTGCAGGATCACCGTGGCGGCGAGCTGGTCGACCACCTCGTCGCGGCGTTTTTTGTCGGTGATGCCCGAGCGCGACAGCGAAGCCTCGGCCTCGACCGAGGAAAGGCGTTCGTCGACAAACTCGAGCGGGATCTCGTGGCGCAGTTCGCGGCCGAGGGCCTCGGCGAATTTTTCCACCCGCTCCGCCGCCTCGCCACGGCCGCCACCGAGCAGGTAGGGCATCCCGATGACGATGCGGGCGACGCGCTTGTCGCGGGCAATGCGGGCGATCTCGCGCTCGGGCGCGGCACGCGCGTCAAGGGTGCGCAGCGGACTGGCGACGAGTTCCAACTCGTCGCTCAGCGCCAGGCCGATGCGCACGGTGCCGTGGTCGATGCCGAGAATGCGGGGCATGGCGGCCACTGTGCGCGCAGCGCGGCGCTTCTCAAGCGCGGGCTGCCTTCACTTGAGGGCATCGGGCAGGCGTTCGGCCAGCTTCTTGATGTTCTCCGCGCAAGCGCGGTGGGTGACCAGCAGGGCGTCGGGTGTGGCGACGACGATGAGGTCCTGGACGCCGAGCAGGGCGATGTGCTGGGCGGTCTGGCTGAAGGCCAGGTTGTCGCCGGCATCAAGGGTGGAGAGCGGCCCGTTGTGCTGGTTGCCGTGGTCGTCGCAGTTCAGGTGGCGGCCGACCGAGGTCCAGTTGCCGACGTCGTCCCAGTCGAAGGTGGCCTCGATGTTGAGCACGCGTGAGGCGCGCTCCATGAGGGCGTAATCGATCGAGAGCTTGGGCAGGCGGTGATACTGGCTGCGCACCGTCGCCATGAAGTCCTTGGAGTTGCGCAGTTCCGAGATGAAGTCGGCCAGCACCGGGCAGTGGCGGGTCAGCTCGCTGAAGATCGCGGGGATGCTCCAGATGAACATGCCGGCATTCCAGGCGAAGCCGCCCTGGCTGAGAAAGTGTTCGGCGAGATCCGGGTTCGGCTTTTCACGGAAGCGGGCGACCTCATACAGTGGAATTTCATCGGCGCCGGGCAGGGAGACGCGCTGGCCGCGCTCGACGTAGCCGTAGCTCGGGCAGGGCCAGGTCGGCGTGATGCCGACGGTGACCAGGCTGCTGCCGAACTCGGCGGCGCGCGCGGCCTGGCCGAGCACACGCTGGAATTCGACGGTGTCCTCAATGAGGTGATCGGCCGGCAGCACGAGCATCGTGGCCCCGGGGTCGCGGGAGACCACCCAGCCGACGCCAAGGGCGATGGCCGGGGCGGTGTCGCGCTTCTCGGGTTCGGCGAGGATGTTGTCCGCGGGCAGGTCGGTAAGCAGGGCGCGCACGGCTGCCTCCTGCTGCTGGTTGGTGAGGACGAGGATGTTTTGCTTCGGCACCAGCCCCTCCAGGCGCTGCACGGTCATCTCGAGCAGGGTGCGGTCGCCGAACAGACGCAGCAGCTGCTTCGGCAGTCGGTCGCGGCTGAGGGGCCAGAAGCGCTGGCCGCTGCCGCCGGCGAGGATGAGCGCGTAGCGTGAGGGTTGGCGGTTCGGATCCATGGACACGGCATCATGGAGCAACGCGCTGCGTCCAGCAAATTCCACTTTGGACAATCTGCCCGGATGCGTTATGAAAAGGCGATGACACCCGAGTCCACCACCGAGAACCGCTACGAGACGTATGCCAGCATGATCGCCCCCGCCGCCGCCGGCTGCGCCTTGGGCATCCTCTTCGGACGCGGCATGAGCCGCGGCGCCGCCAACGTGGTGGCGCTCAGTCTGCTGGCCGGCAGCGCGGTGGTGGCGGCGCCCCTGATCACCGACCTCGTGCAGCGCACGGCGAATCGTCCCTCGAGCGAGCGCGGCAGCCGCAAGCGCCTGGAAGGCATCCGCAACAGCGGCCTGCCGGATGAGCAGCTCAAGGACATCTTCGTCGACAGCCCCGAGGCACTCCTGCCCTGATTCGTCGCCCCGGAATCAGGAGGCCGGCGGTGGCGGCAGCGGTCGCGCCAGGTTGGCGCGGATCGTCTCGGCACTGACCTCGCCCTCCCAGCGCGAGATCGCCACCGTCGCGACCCCGTTGCCGACCAGATTGGTGAGGGCGCGGCATTCGCTCATGAAACGGTCGATGCCGACCAGCAGGGCCAGCGATTCGACCGGCACCGAGGGCACCACAGCCAGGGTGGCGGCGAGGGTGATGAAGCCGGCACCGGTGACGCCGCTGGCACCCTTCGAGGTGACCATTGCGACCAGCAGCAGGCTGAACTGCTGGCCGAGGTCGAGCGGCGTGTTGGTGGCCTGCGCGAGGAAGACCGCGGCCATGGTCATGTAGATGTTCGTGCCGTCGAGGTTGAAGCTGTAGCCGGTGGGCACCACCAGGCCGACCGTCGCCGGCGCGCAGCCAAGGCCGCGCAGTTTCTGGATCATCAGCGGCAGGGCTGTTTCCGAGGAACTCGTGCCGAGCACCAGCAGCAGTTCCTCGCGGATGTGGACGAGGAAGCGAACGATGGAGAAACCGCACCAGCGCGCAATCAGGCCAAGCACGACCAGAACAAAGAGTCCGGCGGTGAGGTAGAAGCCGAGCATGAGCGCGAACAGCTTTTGCAGGGAGCCGAGGCCGTAGCTGCCGATGGTGAAGGCCATGGCGCCGAAGGCGCCGACCGGGGCCGCCTTGACGATGATGCGCAGGATGGCAAAGAAGACCTCGCCGACCCGGTCGATGCCGTGCAGCAGCGGCTTGCCGCGCTCGCCCATGCCGGCGAGGGCAAAGGCGGTGAGCAGGGCGATGCACAGCACCTGAAGCAGATCGCCCTCGGCAAAGGCGCCGACAAAGGTCGAGGGGATGATGTGCAGCAGGAAGTCGGTCGTGCCCAGGCCCTGGGCCTTGCCGGCATATTCCCGAGCCAGTCCCGCGGCGTCCTGGGAGCGCAGCTCGGCGACGTCGACGTTGAAGCCGGTGCCGGGTTGCAGGACATTGACGACGAGCAGCCCGATCAGCAGCGCCAGGGTGGAGACGACCTCGAAGTAGAGCAGGGTCTTGCCGCCGACGCGGCCGAGCTTTTTGAGGTCGCCCATCGAGGCGACGCCGTGGACAACCGTGCAGAAGATGACCGGCGCGATCATCATCTTGATGAGCTTGATGAAGCCGTCACCAAGGGGCTTCAGCGTCTTGCCGGCCTCGGGTGCCAGCCAGCCGAGAACGATGCCCGCCGCCACGGCGAGCAGCACCTGAACGTAGAGGAGGCGCCACCAGGGGACGCGGGCGGGGTCGGATTGCATGCGGGAGCCCGGATTCAACGCCGGACTCCGGGCCGGATGCAAGCCTTCTCTATTTCTCGACCTTCGGCTTCACCGGGTGGCGTCCCGGATTC
The DNA here is from genome assembly GCA_030827515.1 of Prosthecobacter sp. Classification (GTDB taxonomy): domain Bacteria; phylum Verrucomicrobiota; class Verrucomicrobiia; order Verrucomicrobiales; family Verrucomicrobiaceae; genus Prosthecobacter. Next base: position 19,903 of record JAUREI010000030.1, read on the forward strand.
TTGCGCCAGGTCTCCATGCAGTCGGTGCAGCAGAAGGAGACATTGCTCTGGTCGGTGAAGATGCGGTAGATGACGCGGATGGCCTTGCCGTCCACGCGGCGCATCCGGGCCGGTGCGAAACGATCCAGCGACCGCTGCCTGACGGTGCCCGGTCCGGGTTGTCAGAACGGGATCTCGTCGCCGTCGAGGTCGTCGGTGATGGGTCCCTCGCCGAAGTCCTCCTCCGCGGCCGGCCGCTGCGGCGGACGCTGGGCGGCCTGCTGGCGCTGCGGGTAACCGCCGCCACCGCCGCCGGCCTGACGACGCTGCGGAGCTGGGGCGCCACCACCGTAGCCACCACCGGCATCACCGCCTTCCTCGCCACGACCTCCCTTGCCACCCAGGAACTGCATGTTCTCGGCGACGACGCGGATTTTCGAACGCTTCTGGCCGGTGGCCTTGTCCTCCCAGGTGTCCATCTGCAGGCGGCCCTCGAAGAAGACCGGGCTGCCCTTGTGCAAATACTGGCCGGCCAGTTCGGCAAGCCGCGCCCAGACGACGACGTCGACGTAGGTGACCTCCTCCATGCGCTCGCCGCTGTCGGTCTGGTAGCTGCGGTTCACCGCGATGGCGAGGTCCGCCACGGCGCTGCCCTTGGGCGTGTAGCGCACTTCCGGGTCGCGGGTGAGGTTGCCAATGAGCATGACTTTGTTGAGGGAGGCCATGCCGGCATCTTATCGGGCAGGCTGGAGGATCGCCAACTTTTTTTGCGGAATCCCCGGCTTTCCCGGTCACGGCGCCGGCATCCGCCCGCCGTCTGCCGCTTCGTCGGCAAAACGGACCTCCAGAACGGGCGCGGGCGGCCGGTTTTCCCGCTGCAGCAGCCAGCGGCGGACGAAGGCGGCCACCGAGGCGCGCGCCTTGTCGCGCACCAATCCGAGGTGGCGGGCGTCGCCGGCCCGCGCCTCCAGCGCCGGAGTCAGCCCGCGCTCCAGCGTGGCGAGATTCTCGGCGGCGTTGAAGCGCAGCCAGCCGGCACTGGAATGCTTCTCCAAGGCCTCGCTGCGCACGGCCGGCGGCAGGGTCGGGCGCAGGGTGGGGGCATGCACGACGAGTCCCCCGCGACCGTCCTCTTCGAGGTGCCAGGCGTCGGAAAGACGCAGGTGGTAGCGGAACACCACCGGCACCCGAATCTCGGACACCGTTGTGCCCAGATCCAGGCTGCCGCCAAACAGGCGCAGGGTGTCGCTGCGGCTCAGCGTCTCATGGGTCTCCAGCACCGCCACCTCCAGGATGTCGCCCTCGGTCGAGGCGATCGTGGTGACCGACTCGCGGAAGGTCTCGGTGAGCTGGGTCGAGGTCAGTTGCCCCGGCAGCCGGCCCAGCCAGCGCAGGCTGTCGCGCGCCAGATCCGCAAACAGCCAGGCCATCAGGAGGCCGGCGATCAGCACCGCCGCGGAGAGGCAGAGCAGCAGTCGCCCGCAACCGGTCCGGCGTGGCGTGGTGGCGGCCGGGGCCTCGTCCATGGGGCAAAATGACGCGGGAGACCGCCATTGGCCAGAGCCTTTTGACGATCCCGTTGCGGGTCAGGACCGATCCTTCAACTCGCAGCGAGGGTAAAAGATTGGACGGCTGCCAGATCCCGCGAACAAGGCCACCCATAGGCCCCGGTCGAGGTGGGCTAGCAGCAGGACGGGAAGGAGGAGGGCGATGACCATCGCCAGCAGGACCGAATAGGCGCGCGGGTGGGCAAAATTCAGCGTTCGCCCCAGCCAATTGGAACGCTTGGGGACAATGACCCGCGGATCCGCCTTGCAGCAGTAGAACAGGCGCCACTTGGGGGAGTTGCCCCCGGCTACAACGCCCTCCCCCGACCCGCCGCGCAGCGGCCCTGGAGTGCTCCAGTCCTCTGGAGCTCTGGCAGACCCGGTGGGTCGGGTGACCAAATGTTTGGAACTTCGGTGGGCGTTGCCATCCGAGGCAGCAGAGCGGCGCAGAGGCGCCGCGCTCCGAGGGCGCTGCGCGCCGTCGGGGGCGATCCTCAGGCCCTTCGTGAGCTTCGTGTTCTTCGTGCGCAACCCGCTTGCCGCCAAACCGCGGGGCACAGGGCCGCGCCGACAGCTGCCGCTTCCCTGCTAGTAGCGGCGCAGCACGGTGTCCTGCGGCGGGCGGGTGTCGTCCTTGTCGGGGAAGTCGAGGGTGTAGTGCAGGCCGCGCGACTCGTGGCGACGCAGGGCGCACTCGACGATGAGGGAGGCGGTGTCGACGAGGTTGCGCAGTTCGAGCAGCTCGCTGGTGATGCGGAAGTTCCAGTAAAACTCCTGGACCTCGCGCTTGAGGTTGCGCAGGCGGGCGGCGGCGCGCTGCAGGCGCTTGCCGGTGCGGACGATGGAGACGTAGTCCCACATGAGGCGGCGGATCTCGTCCCAGTTGTGGTAGATGACGACGAGTTCGTCGTTGTCGACGGCATCGCCGCTCTGCCAGTCGGGCACGGGATGGTCCTGCAGGGATTCGCGGCCGGGGGGCAGCTTGCGCACGAGGTGGTCGACGGCGCGGCGCGAGATAACGAGGCATTCGAGCAGCGAGTTGCTGGCGAGCCGGTTGGCGCCGTGCAACCCGGTGCAGCCGACCTCGCCGACCGCGCACAGGCCGCGCACGCGGGTGGCGCCGTTGACGTCGGTGACGACACCCCCGCACTGGTAGTGGGCGGCGGGCACGACCGGGATGGGGTCGCGGGTGATGTCGATGCCGACCTCCAGGCAGGCCTTGTGAATGTTCGGGAAGTGCGAGGTGATGAAGTCGGCCGGCTTGTGCGAGATGTCGAGGTAGACGCAGGGACCGCCGGTGCGCTTGATCTCGTGGTCGATGGCGCGGGCGACGATGTCGCGCGGGGCGAGCGAGCCGCGCGGGTCGTAGTCCTGCATGAACTCGCGGCCGTCCTTGCCGATCAGCCGGGCGCCTTCTCCGCGCATCGCCTCGGTGATCAGGAAGGAGCGCTTCTGCGGGTGGTAGAGACAGGTCGGATGAAACTGGATGAACTCCATGTTGGCGACGCTGGCGCCCGCCCTCCAGGCCATCGCCACGCCGTCGCCGGTGGCGACGCGCGGGTTCGTCGTGTACAGGTAGACGCGGCCGCAGCCGCCGGTGGCGAGGATGACGCGGTCGGAGCGCAGGGTGACGACGCTGCCGTCGTCCTCGCGCAGGACATGCAGGCCAAGCACGCGGTCCTCGGAAACGAAGCCGAGCTTGGCGGTGGTGATGAGGTCGATGGCGAAGTGATTTTCGAGCAGGGTGATGGCCGGTTCGGCGCGCACGGCGGCGAGCAGCTTCTCCGAGATCTCCCGGCCGGTGGCGTCGGCGGCATGCAGGACGCGGCGCTTCGAGTGACCACCCTCCTTGGTGAGGTCGAACTCGAGGTGGCCTTCCGGCGATTCACGCTGGTCGAAGTGGACGCCCCAGTCGACGAGTTCGGCGATGCGCGCCGGCCCCTCGCTGACGATGGTGCGGACAGCATCCTCGCGGCAGAGACCGGCGCCGGCGATGAGGGTGTCCTGAACGTGTTTCTCGATCGAATCCTCATCGCTGGTGACGCAGGCGATGCCGCCCTGGGCCCAGTTCGAGTTGGAGTCGAGCGCGCCGCGCTTGGTGACCACGGCAACGCGACCGTGCTTCGCGGCGTGCAGGGCCGCGCTGAGGCCGGCGGCGCCGCTGCCGACGATGATGAAGTCGAACCGGGTCATGAAGGGGCAAATCTGTCACCGGCGCGGCGGGGCCGCAATGGCCGGTATGGCCGCCCTCACAGGCGGATTTCCATCGCCGTGGCCGCGCGATGGGCCTTGGCGCGCGCGGCGTTGACGTCCTCCGCGCGGGCCAGGGTGACGGCCATGCGGCGCTGGCCGCTGACGGTCGGCTTGCCGAACAGGCGGAGCTGGGTGTCGGGCTCGGCGAGCACCTGATCGAGACCGCCGAACTGGACGGTGCTCGATTCGCCCTCGACTAGCACCGCGCAGCTGGCGCTGGGGCCGTGCTGGTGGATGTTCGGAATCGGCAGGCCGAGGATGGCGCGCACGTGCAGGGCGAACTCGGAGAGGTCCTGCGAAATGAGCGTCACCAGGCCGGTGTCATGGGGCCGCGGCGACACCTCGCTGAAGATGACGTCGTCGCCCTTGATGAAGAGCTCGACGCCAAACAGGCCGCGGCCGCCGAGCGCGCCGGTGATCTTGCCGGCCATGTCCTGAGCGGCTTCCAGCGCCTGGTGCGACATCGGGTGCGGCTGCCAGGACTCACGGTAGTCGCCCTTGATCTGGGTGTGGCCGACCGGTGCGCAGAAGCTGGTGCCGCCGGCATGGCGCACGGTGAGCATGGTGATCTCGTAGTCGAAGTCGACAAAACCCTCGACGATGACCTTGCCCTTGCCGGCGCGGCCGCCCTCCTGGGCGTAGTGCCAGGCGGGTTCGATGTCGGCGGCGGTCTTCAGCAGGCTCTGGCCCTTGCCGGAGCTGCTCATGATCGGCTTGACCACGCAGGGCAGGCCGATCTTTTCGATCGCGGCGCGAAATTCCTCCTCGGTCTGGGCGAAGATGTAGGGCGAGGTCTTCAAGCCGAGTTCCTCGGCGGCGAGCCGGCGGATGCCTTCGCGGTTCATCGTCAGCCAGGCTGCGCGCGCAGTCGGCACGACGGTGAAGCCCTCGTTCTCGAGTTCAACCAGGGTGTCCGTGGCGATCGCCTCGATCTCCGGGATGATCAGGTTGGGTTTCTCCACCTCAACCAGCCGGCGCAGGGCCTCGCCGTCGAGCATGGAGATGACATGGCTGCGGTGCGCCACCTGCATGGCGGGCGCGTTGGCGTAGCGGTCGACGGCGATCACCTCGACGCCGAGGCGCTGCAGTTCGATGACGACCTCCTTGCCCAGTTCCCCGGAGCCGAGGAGCATGGCTTTGGTGGAGGTGGCGGAAAGCGGGGTGCCGATGCGGGACATGCCCGCAGTTATGAACCGAAATCAGCGCTCGGAAATCCGAAAGTTGCGTTTCCGGCGTCAGTTGAGCGAAATCGCCCCGGCAGCCGGCACGATGATTTCGTCGCCCGGTCCCAACTGGCGTTCGGGCGTCAGCTTGTTCATCGCCCGCAACTGCTCGACCGTCGTGCCAAAGCGCGCGGCGACGCGCGGCAGATCGTCGCCCGGCTCCAGCAGATAGGCCATGATGCCGCGCGGCGCGGCGACCCGTACCGGCGCCATCTCGAGAGAGGCCATTTCCACGACGGGGCCCGTTGTCGCTGGGGAATCGGACGCCGGGGCGGCCGCTGAAGCCGGCAGGGTCACCGCCAGGGTCGGAGGCGGGGCGACAACTTCCGGCTTGGCCACCAGCACCGGCGGCGATTCGGCGGCGGGCGGGGCCGGCGCGGGGTCAAGCGCAGGGCTTTCGCCGGCAGGCGTGGGGGCTCCCGGCACGATGAGGCGTTGGCCGGGGACAATCAGGTTCGGGTTTTTCAGGCCGTTGGCGGCGGCCAGGGCGGTGGTGGCGACCCCGTGACGCTTGGCGATGGCACCAAGGCTTTCGCCCGCGGCAACCACATGGGTGCGCACGGCGACCGCGGCGACCGCAGCGGGCACCTGGGCCGCGGCGGGCTCGAACGGCGCGGCCACGGGTTCCGGGCGTCCGGCCTTCGCGGCCGGGATTTTCAGCGTTTCACCCACCAGGAGGCGGTCGGGATAAACGGTCGGATTGGCGCGCGCCAGGTCGTCGGGATGGATCCGGTAGCGCAGGGCGATGTCGGTGAAGGTCTCGCCCGGCTGGACGACGTAGGCATCCGCGCCGTTTGGCACCGGCAGGCGACCGGGCTTCAGCGACAGGGTCTGGCCGATGCGCAGGACGTCATGGGTCAGGCCGTTGGCGGCGCGCAGGGCCTCGGTCGTCAGGCCATGCCGCACGGCGATGTCGGAGAGGGTGTCACCGGGGCGCACCACATAGCTCAAGGGCATCTCGGCCGGGTTTTTTTTTGCGATGACCGCTCGGGGCGAACCGCCAGCTTCGAGGGCGCCCAGTCGGCGATCCTGAATCCCGTCGTTCGTTTCCAGGCGGGAGACCCGGCTTTCCAGATTCGGGCTTCGCGGAGCGACGGCCGGGGCGGGACGGGCGGCAGGCGGTTCGGTCCGGCGGGTGTCCGGCGGGATGGTGGCGCTGGGCAGGGGACCGCCTCGCATGGCCAGGGTCGTGTAGGCGGAACCGGGCTGGCGATAGCCGGTGGTCTGGGCTCCGGCGGTCGCCAGCAGCAGGAGGATGCACAGGGCAGAAACTGGCTGGGCCAGGCTCTGGAAGCGGGCACGAACAGCTTTCATGCCACTAATTTAGTGACATTGGAAGTCAGCGGCAATCAATATTTTAAAAACTTTAAGAAGTTTTTAAAATTCTGGGCGCCCGCCCGGTCGTTGCCTTACCAGGCGTGGCCGAGGTTCCAGCGGCCGGCGAGGGTGAGCAGGTCGGGGCGCATCGGCCACTCGTCCGGCCGCGGCTCCTGGCCTTCGTGGCGCTGGCTGGCGCCCTTGAGCATCATGCAGCCGGTGTTGTCGCCGATCTGGCGGATCGTTTCGACCTCCTCGGCGCTGAGCGGGTTGACCTCGGGCAGGGTGGCGAGTTCCTCGAGTTTTTCCTCGATGGGCTTGGCACCTTCACCGGCTTCCTGAATGAGGGTGGGCACGACGCTTTTCACTGGTGACTGGGCCAAATTCCACAGGCAGGCGAGCTGGATCATGGTCAGGCCGTGCTTTTCGGCGATCGGGCGGACCTTGTCGAGTTTCTCGCTGGCGTGCTCAACCCAGCCGGCCGGGCGGAAACTGCGGTGGTCACCGTCGCGGAAGTGGTGGCCGGGCTTGACGTCATCGTGGAAGATGCCGCCGTAGTCGACGACGCGGGCGAGGATGTCGACGCCGTGTTTCCGGGCCGCGGGCAGGACATGCTGGCCGGGCCAGGGCTCGAACGGATTGAGGATGATCATCGCCCAGTCCATGCGGTCGCCGAAGCGCTCGAAGCAGTCGATGATGTCAAGGGTGAAGCCGTTGGCCGGGCCGGGGGCAATGCCCAGGCGGTCGGTGAGGCCAGCGGCCTTGAGGGCGCTGAGGCCGTCCCAGACCGCCTCGCTGGTGTAACCGATGGTGTCCGGGTTGTGCAGCATCAGGCAGTCGAACCTGGTGGCGCCGCAGCGCTTGAGCGATTCCTCGGTGGCCATGCGCAGGTAGCCGGCGTATTCGGCGGGCTCGCGCAGGCTGGGCTCGGTGAAGCGCGGATAGCCCTTGGCACCGGCGCGCAGGCCGCCGTAGTAGTCGTGGCCGACGATGCCGACCAGGCTGTATTCGTCGCGCGGCAGACCCTGCAGGGCCTGGCCGAGCATGCTGTCGGCGCGGCCGGCACCATACACGTCGGCAGTGACGAAGGTGCGCACGCCGCGGGCAAAGGCGCGGCGGATCATGGCGATGTAGCGCTCGTCGTCGAGCATTTCGCCGAAGTGCATGAATTTGCCGCCGCTCCAGGTGCCGTAGGCCGTGCGTGTGAGGTTCATTGTCGGATAAAGGGGTGGGTAGGGGAGGGGACAGGTAGGAAAGAACGCGGCGGATGCAACGCCGTCTTCAGGCCCGGACAAGGATCGCGAAGAAAAGGGCAGATTTCGCGGAGGCCGCGGCACAAAAAAGAGGCAGGCCGCGCAGGCCTGCCTCCAAACACCATCAACCATCAAAAGAGATCAGATCAGACCGGCGCCCTTGAGGGTCTTGAAGGCGCCGTTCTTGTCGAGCGTCTTGAGGGCGCGGGCCGACAGCTTGACGCGAACGAACTTGCCCAGTTCCGGCACCCAGATGCGCTTTTCGCGCAGGTTCGGCAGGATGACGCGCTTGACGCGCTTGGTGATGTGCTTGCCGATACCGCCTTCTTTTTTGGCTTTACCGCTGCGGTGAATGTGGTGGCCGCGCGTGACGCCGACTCCGGTGATTTGACAGACTTTGGCCATGACTGGAAGGTTCGTTGGAAATTGAGAGGGTTCGCAAAATAATTCAATCCGGGGGCGAGTCAACCGCGGGAAGCGGCTTTTTTCGCGGCCCGGGCGCTTCAGTAGCTGAAGATCTCGCCGTCGAGGAAGAACCGCTTCAGTTCGACCGCCGCCGCCTCGGGGGAGTCGGAGGCATGCACCACATTGGTCATCTTGTCGCTGCCGTAGTCGCCGCGGATCGTGCCTTTGGGCGCGGTCTTCGAGTCGGTCGGGCCAAGCAGGTCGCGAACGTGCGCGATGACGTTGTCGCCGGACAGGGCGACGGCGATGACGGGCTTGCTCTTCATAAAGCCGGCGACTTCGGGGAAGAAGGGCTTGTCGGCGATGTGCGAGTAGTGCTCCTGCAGCAGAGCGTCGGTGAGCTGGAGCATCTTGATGCCGCGCACGCGGAACCCCTCGCCTTCGAGGCGCTTGAGGACTTCGCCATTGAGGCCCTTGGCGACGCAGTCGGGCTTGAGCAGGAGGAGGGAGGTTTCTTGGGCCATGGCTTCGGTATGGGGGAAAAGGGGTAGTGAATCTGCCGCCTCAGCGCGGCGAGTCAAGGCGATTCGCTCGCGCGGGGGCCCTCTCTGTAGGCGGGGGCCCTCTCTGTAGGCGGGGGCAGTGACCCCGCTGAGGGAAAACGCGGTCCATGCCCGCGTCTACAGTTGGAGCCGTGACTCCGCGGTGGGAAAACGCGGACCTCGCCCACCGCCCCGGCAAGCGTCTTGACGCCCCGCCGGCGCTTGGCACTCTGGCGGATGCATCTCGCCCACGGCCTCCATCTCGGCTACTGCACCAACGTCCATCGCGGGGAGACCTGGGAGGAGACCTGGCGCGCTCTGCGCGACCACACCCTCCGCGTCAAGGAGCGTGTCTGCCCGCACGGCCCCTACGGCATCGGCCTGCGCTTGGGCGCCGCCGCCGCCCGCGAACTGGCCGAGCCGGCCAACCTCACCGCCTTCCGCCACTGGCTCGATGCCAACGGCTGCTACGTGTTCACGATCAACGGCTTCCCCTACGGCCCCTTCCACGGCGAACGGGTCAAGGAGGCGGTGTTCCGGCCGGACTGGTCCACCCCGGAACGCCTGGCCTACACGAACCTGCTCTTTGACCTGCTCGCCGAACTGCTGCCGCCCGGTGTGCCGGGCAGCGTCAGCACCCTGCCGGGCTCGCACAAGACCTTCGGGGTCGGCGCCGACGAACTGAACGCCATCTTCGAAAACCTGCGCCTTTGCCGCGAGCACATCGAAAAGGTCGCCACGGCCACCGGTCACGACCTGCACCTCGGCCTGGAACCCGAGCCGCTCGGCCTGTTTGAGACCAGCGGCGAGACCCTGAAATTTTTTGGGCTCTATTACGATCGCCACCCGCAGGACCGTGATTTCTTCCGCTTCATCGGTCTCAACTACGACACCTGCCACCTCGCCATCGAGTTCGAGGAGCCGGCCCGGGCTCTGGAACGGATCACCGGCGCCGGCATCCGCCTGAGCAAGCTGCACTTCAGCTCGGCCCTCCGCCTCGTGCCAACCCCGGAAAATCTGGCCCGCCTCGCCGGCTTCGACGAGCCGGTGTATTTCCACCAGGTCATCGCCAGCCACGGTCCCAGCCAGCCGCTGCGCCGTTTCAAGGACCTGCCCGACGCCCTGCGCTTCGCATCCGGCGCGGCGCCTGCCGAACTCGGCGAGGAGTGGCGCGTGCACTTCCACATTCCCCTGCACGCCGAGCCCGGTGGCGACTTCGGCAGCACGCGCGACCACCTGCTCGGGGCCATGGACTGGCTCGCTCGCCAGCCGCAGAAGTGCGCCCACATTGAGATGGAAACCTACACCTGGGAGGTGCTGCCCGCCGAAATGCGCAGCGGCGATGTTGCCGACCAGGTCGTGCGCGAGTATGAATGGACGCTCGCCGAACTCGGCGCCCGCGGCCTCGCTCCCGTCTGACCATGACCGACCGCGAACTGCTCGACAAGCTGCGCAAGATCGAGCGCCTGTTTGCCGGTGCCGCCACGGACGGCGAGCGCGACGCGGCGGCCGACGCCATGGCGCGCATCCGCCGGCGGCTGGCCGAGGCCGAGAAGGCCGAGCCGGCCATCGAATACAAGTTCAACCTGGCCGACGGCTGGTCGAAGCGCCTCTTCATCGCCCTGCTGCGCCGCTACGAACTGAAACCCTACCGCTACCGCCGGCAGCGGCGCAACACGGTCATGGTGCGGGTGCCGCGCAGTTTTGTCGACGAGACCCTGTGGCCGGAGTTCCTGGAACTGAGCCGCGTTCTCGAGGCCTACCTGGATGAAGTCACCCGCCGGGTCATTGCCGAGGCCGTCCACGAGGACGACACCGACGAGGAGGTCATCGGCGAACTGGATTGAGCGCCCTTGCGGCGCGCCGGTTTCGTGCCTCTTTGCCTGCCATGCCCGCCCTCGACTACCCGCCGCCGCTGCAGCGCCTGATCGCCCAGGTCCGCACCCTGCCGGGGCTCGGTCCGCGCAGCGCCGAGCGCGTCGTCCTGTGGCTGCTCCAGGGCGGCGGCCGGGTCGAGCCGCTGGTCGACGCCCTGCAGCATCTCGCCGACCGCGTCGAGGCCTGCGGCGAATGCGGCTTCTTTCTCGAGCGCGGCCAGGACTGCGTGCTCTGCCGCGGGCCCAAGCGCAACCCGCGCTTGGTCTGCGTCGTCGAGCAGGCGGCCGATGTCCTCCGCCTCGAGCGCTCGGGCGCCTTCCAGGGCCTATACCACGTGCTCGGCGGCAAGCTGTCGCCACTCGACAACGTCACGCCCGAGGACCTGCGCATCGAACCGCTGCTGGCGCGGGTGAAAACCCGCCAGGTCGAGGAGGTCATCCTCGCGGTCGGCAGCGACGTCGAGGGCGAGGCCACCGCGGGTTACCTGAACGACCTGCTGCGCGCGGAAGGCGTCGCCGTCTCCCGCCTCGCCCAGGGCCTGCCCGCCGGCGGCGGACTCGATCACGCCGACGAGCTGACCCTCTACCAGGCGCTGAGCGGTCGGCGGCGGCTGTAGCCGTGGGCGGCGACCCTGCAGTCCTCCAACCTAGACTTCGGGCTTGTTCGGCTCGCGGTAAAACAGCAGGCGCAGGCTGTTCAGGCAGACGACCGCCGTGCTGCCGTCATGGGTGAGCACGCCGAGGGTGAGCGGCACGAGACCGAACAGTGAGGCGATGGCCATGATCACGACCGAGCCGAGCGAGATGGCCAGATTCTGCCG
>JAUREI010000314.1 GCA_030827515.1 Prosthecobacter sp.
ACCTCAAAGCGGGCGTAGGCACCGATGTTCTCCAGCTTGCCGCGCTCGCGATAGCGTGAGGGCACACGCGACAGCCAGAGCAGGCCGCGCGGCATCCAGTCGGCCCGATAGCCCGGCAGGGCCTGCTCATAGGCGCGCAGCCATTCGGGCTGGACCCGACCGGGCTCAATGACAGCGACCACCTGCGGTTGGCGTTCGCGGACAAGTTCGATCAGGCCGGCGTGGGGTCCGTTGGGGCGGGCGACGTTCCAGACCAGCAGTCGAAGATCCTGCGGTTCGGCAGTCAGTGCCGGCCGGGCGGGGGAGAGCAGGGAAGGACCCAGCCAGACAGCGGCAAGGCCGCCGGCGAGGGTGAAGGCGAGCAGGCGAAGTCGGCGGGTCGTTCCCGGCCAAAGTGCGAGAGCGGCGGCGAGCACCAGCAGGCAGGGTTTGGGCAGGGCGTAGAAGAGCAGGGCGAGTCCGGGCAGACGGTCCTTGAGGCCGAATTGCAACAGCAGGCCGGCCGCGAGCAGCAGCCAGCCGGCCCGGCGGGTGCGGCGCAGGAGGGAGGTCATGCGCACCTAGACTGGCGCGGCTGGCCGGAACTGCAATGCCGCGCGGAAAAATCGCCGACCGGCGCTTGTCGGCTGCGGCCGGACCTGCTAAGCCAGCGGCATGATCCACCCTCTCTTCGATCTCAATGGCAAGTGCGCCCTGGTCACCGGCGGCAGCAAGGGACTCGGCAAGGCCATGGCACGCGGCTTTGCCGAAGCCGGCGCCGACGTCTTCATCTCCAGCCGCCACGAGGATGAACTGCGTGCCGCCGCCGCGGAAATCGGCGAGGGTTTGAGCGTCAAGGTCGAGTGGAGGGTGGCCGACATGATCGACCGCGCCCAGGTCAAGGCCCTCGCCGATGAGGCGGTGCGGCGGCTCGGCAAGATCGACATCCTGGTCAACAACGCCGGCTCGAACCAGCCGCAGGCGATCGATGAAATCACCGACGAGGCCTGGGACCGCATCGTCGAGCTCGACCTGACGAGCTGCATGGCCCTGACCCGCTGCCTTGTTCCCGGCATGAAGGAGCGCCAGTGGGGCCGCATCATCCACATCTCCTCGGTGCTCGGCGTCGGCTCCAAGGAGAAGCGCAATGTCTACTCCGCCTGCAAGGCCGGCCTCATCGGTCTCGCCAAGGCCAGTGCCATCGACCTCGGCACCTTCAACATCACCGTCAACTGCCTCTGCCCCGGCCCCTTCCTCACCGACCTGCCCGGCTCGCTGCTCAGCCCGGCGGAGAAGCAGGCCTTTTCGGATCGCACCGCCCTCAAGCGCTGGGGCCAGCCGCGCGAGCTCGCCGGCCCGGCCCTGATGCTCGCCAGTGAAGCGGGCAGTTACATCACCGGCGAGGCCCTGCTGGTCGACGGCGGTGCGTTTGCCCGGGCGCTGTGAGCGGGATAAGGAATGAGGCACAAGGGGCCACCCATGAGGAATTGCATCCAGGGGATGATCGGGCTGCTGCTGCCGCTGGCCGCCGCAGCCGAAGAGATGCCGGTGGCCGATGCCGAGGCGCTTGCGCAGGCGCTGAAGGCGGCACGACCCGGGGACGTGCTGGTGCTCGCCGAGGGCGAGTGGCCCGATGTCGTCATTCGCTGCAAGGCCGAGGGCACGGCAGACGCCCCGATCACCCTGCGTGCCGCGGTCACTGGCAAGACTGTGCTCACTGGCAAGTCAGCCCTGCGCCTTGGGGGTCGTCATGTCATCGTCGAAGGCCTGTGGTTTCGGGATCCGGACCCGGCGGTGGGCGACACGATGGAGTTCCGTCTCGATTCCAAACACCTCGCCGAACACTGCCGGCTCACGCAATGTGCCGTCACCCTGTCGCCCGGCCAGCAGGCACGCGATGCCAAGGAGAGCCGCTGGCTCGGTCTCTATGGCGGTCACAACCGCGTGGACCACTGTTACCTCGCCGGCAAGGTGACGAAGGGTGCGACCGCGGTCGTCTGGCTGGGCAACGGCCAGGCGGCGCGACATCGGATCGATTACAATCACTTCGGCCCGCGCGAGCGCCTGGGTCAAAACGGCGGCGAGACAATCCGTGTGGGCGACAGCAAGACCTCCATGACCGAGGCGGCCTGCGTGATCGAG
>JAUREI010000182.1 GCA_030827515.1 Prosthecobacter sp.
CCATTTCGGTGAACGAAGCCTCGCCGTATGCGGTGTTCAAGGTCTGCGGCATTGAAGGCCAGTTGGTGCAGTTGGTCCTGGGAGAGACTGGGACCGACTACGCTAATGGTGACGCTGAGTTGGGTACCGACACAGGCACGACGCTGCAATATTGGGATGGAATGGATTGGCAGGACTATACCGCGGGTGACTACGTGTCGATTCCGCAGGTGGGGGGAGCATTGGACGGCGAAGCAGGCTGCATGGCCGTGCGCGTCGGGATTTTAAACGATGCTCCGGCGGTGTATGAGGGCGCTGAAACCTTCACCTTGGCTGCAGCCAATGCTGGCGGCACTGCAGCGACTGGCACCTGCACGGTTTACGATGATGGCACGGGCGACATTTATCTTGGCGACAACACGGATGGCAATCCGACGGATCCCTTGGATCCAGGCTATCCCGAATTGGACAACGACAATCTGCACATTCTGAAGTGGGGCATTGCCGGTGCAGACCCTGTGGCCGGCCTGATGGATGCAACCATCATCGACAATACCACTGCCGCTCCGCTGATTTTTGCAGGCATGAATGATGGAAGGTTTGACCTCCACATGACAACCAACGGCTTTATGAACAATGGCTTGTTCATGGTAGGCGGTGAAGCCTCTTGGGCCTTTAACGGATCCGGTGCCACTTCAACGGCCTCCTTCCGTTTCTATGAACCGGGAACAACCACTCCCCACTCCATTCGCAATATTTATTTCAGTTTTGAGGATGCGGAGAGAGCCGAGGAGTTTTCCGGTTTCGCCTATTTTGATGCCAGTGGCAATCGGGTGGATTTGACCTGGGACGATGCGGTGTTCACATACAGTCATGCTCCGTCGTTCAATGACGCCAAGGACGCCGTTTACAACGATGTCACACTGCTCGGCAAGCCTCAGGCCGGCAAGTGGATCCGGGTTGATCTTCGTGGCATCCCCGTGACGGGAATTGAGTTCAGTTACCGCATCGCTTCCCCCAGTGCTGGCACCGTTCAAATGACTCACCTTTGTGGTGAGCCTGGCAAGTTTGAATTTGATGTCCTCGATGCAGAGTCTTTTACCCCCTTGGTCGTGAAGGCCGATGTTAATGACCAAGCTCAGATGCCGGATTATATTTCGCAGATGACGTGGGACACGAGTCTGACAGGTGCCGGGGCTGTGGTCACCCAAAGCCCGGCTCCTGGAACTCTTGTTGGTCTTGGCGACCACCACGTTACCATGACGTTGACAACGGCGGATTCACAAACAACCAGCCTCGGTTTTGTCATGACGGTGCGGGCGGCTAAGAAACCCGTTCTGGATGTGGTCACTCCCAGCAGTCGCACCACCACACTGTCAACACTCTCTCCCTATGTCGTGAGCGGCACCGTTCGGGACGTCGAACAGGTTGGCATCAATCGTGTGGAGATTGTGCACAACGGTAGCACCTTGCTTGCAACGCTGGGTGGTGCGGCCGGTGACTCCTTCCGCGAATGGTCTCTCAACCTTGCTGCCACGGAAGGCGTGAACAGTTTGACTATTACCGCCATCGACAATGAGGGAATCTCCAGCGTCACAGCACTACGCAGCTTTGATTTTACCCGGCGCTATGCACTCGAAGTGACAACTGCCGGCACGGCGGGCAGCGTTGGTCTCAAGGTCGCGTCGGGGGGTGCCTTCAGCCTCCGCGAAACCAATGCCTTGACCAACGCCTATACAGTCACTCCGGCTGCTGAAGTGACCCTGACAGCCGTTTCGAAGAGCAACAGCACTTTCAGCCACTGGACCGGCTTGCCTCCGGGGGCGGTGGTGACTGGAAATCAAGCGGTTGTTGTCATGCCCAGCGCGGATGTGACAGGTGTCATCGCCCATTTCGTCGCGAACCCATTCAGGGCCACGGAGGGGCGGGGATCGGTATTTGCCGGCCTGTTTGCAGCTGTTAATCCAACTGACACTGGCATTGCTACGGTCGGATATCTGTCCGGTTCCTTGACCTCCACAGGCAACTTCAGTGGCAAGTTGCTCAATTCAGGCATCAGTGATCGTTTCAGCGCGACGTTCTACGGGGACGGCAGCGCCCTGTTTAATGTGAGCCGCACAGAAAAGAGAGCCAGTCTCAGTCTGAGTGACGGTCGTGTCCTGAGCATTGGCTTCGACGTGCTCAATGGGACTATTACCGCAACATTGACTCGTGCGGGTGTTGTCAGTTCTGCGACGTTGGTTCGTTCCGCGCACACGGCCAGCAACAAAGTTGACGCTAGCTTGCTTAACACCAAGCTTCGCAGCACGAATCCTGACAATAATTTGGGATTCTTTACAGCAGCGTTGCCTGCGATGACACAGACTCCGGTGCTGGCCATGAGTAATTATCCTCAGGGCAGTGGATATGCGACGATTTCGCTGCTTTATGATGGAAAGCTTACATTGACGGGTGTGTTGGCGGACGGGGCTACTTTTACGGCGTCGTCAGTTTTGATCGGTAGCGATCGGGCACCGGTCTTTGCCCAGTTGAAGACGCCTGGAGGCACCACACTGCTGGGCAGTCTGGGGGGGCATCTCGACTTCTCAGCGGCGGCCGACAGTGATGTCGTCGGCACCGACCTGCTGTGGATCCGCCCTAGCGTAACACAACGCACCGGCACGACGATCAGTGCCAAGGCGACCCAGATTTATACCAGCGGCTGGCCTGCAGGGATCAGTGTTGGATTCTCGGGTGCTCTCTATGATGCCAGCCTGGATGCCCAGACCATGTTGGGTCTGCCGGCTCCTGATGCGGGCCTCGGAAACGCCGAATTGCAGTTCCACGATGGCAAGCTGAGCTCATCGATTTTCATTCCCAGTTTCAATGTCGTTGGCAGCATCGTCACCAAGATACCGGATACGGATAGGGGTTACACACTTCGCTTCACCTTGGCACGCGGACTGTTCACCGGGAATTTTACACCCAACTGGAACAACCCCGTCACCCGCAAGCCTACATTCAAGGGCATTTTGGTGCAGAAGGGTTTGACCACTCCTGCAGGTTACGGTTTCTTCCACAGCAACCGCTCCTCAGATCTAGATCCGGAAAGTGGTGAGGTTAGCCTTGGTGTCCAGGTACCCTGAACGTCATAAATTCCATCACGATGGCCGCCCAGATGCACTCTGGGCGGCTCCATGACTTCCTTGATGTTTTGCGTAACATCGCCCTTGGTGCTGACGTGATTATGGCATGATCACTCCAGCTCGGTTTATGCTCTCACTTCTGGTGTTCGGAGCCGTAGCTGAAAACTCGGCCGCGCAAGATGTTGGTGGTCCCAAAATGAGGTCTCCAAGATTGCCTGAGGTGACAGTCAAACAAACCTACAAGAAGGCGGCGGCAGGCGACTTGCAGATATGGATTTGGCGACCGGCTGACTGGAAGCCATCGGATCGCAGGCCTGCCATCGTTTTTTACCATGGCGGTGGCTGGCGTGGCGGTTCGCCTTCGGCCTTCTCTCGTCAGAGTGCTGGTTTGGCTGCACGTGGCATGGTGGCCCTCAGTGTTCAGTATCGTCTGACCTCCCAGCCGGGGGTGACGATCGCCGATTGTGTCAGGGATGCCCGTAGCGCCTTCCGGTGGGTGCGCAGCCATGCCGGTGAACTTGGCATCGATCAGGCACGCCTGGCGGCCGGCGGCGGTTCGGCCGGCGGGCATCTGGCCGCGGCGTTGGCGACGCTTGAAGGACTCGATGATCCGACCGACGATGTGTCGGTGTCCGTGAAGCCCGCGGCGCTGGTGCTCTTCAATCCGGCACTGCAACTGGACAGCCCGCGTGCGGCCGAAGCCGCCGCACTGCCGGATGTCGCCGCACTTCGGGCCTTCAGCCCTTTCCAGCATGTCAAACCGGGCCATCCGCCGACCCTCATTTTGCACGGCGAGGACGACACCACCGTGCCCATCGCCGGCACCCGCGAGTATGCCATGCGAGTCACCGAACTCGGCGGCCGCTGCGAAGTGGTTGGCTATGAGGGGCAGGTGCATGCCTTCTTCAACAAGTCGCCCTATGTCGAGCGCACCCATGAGCGCATGGAGTTGTTCCTTGCCGAACTCGGTTGGATCCCGAAGCCCTGAGTCATGAAGCGCTGGCTCATCTTTCTCCTGGGGTTCACCTCCGGGACCTGCGCGAGCGACGGTCGGCCACCCAACATCCTCTGGCTCATCGGCGAAAATCTCTGCCACGACCTCGGCTGCTACGGTGCTGCCGATGCGCACACGCCGAACCTGGATGCCCTGGCCGCGCGCGGCATGCGCTTCACCCAGGTCATCGCCACCAATCCCGCCTGTGCCCCAAGTCGGTCGGCTTTTTTCACCGGGATGTATCAGACGAGTACGGACACCCATCCCATGCGCTCCCATCGCGACGACGACTTTCGTCTGCCGCCCGGAGTGCGCCCCATTACCCACTGGCTGGCTGAGGCCGGCTATCACACGGCCAACCTGAAGACGATCGGCGATCTGCAGGTTGGCACCGGCAAGCTCGACCTCAACTTCGTCAACGAGGGGCCGATTTACCAGGAGGGTGCCGCGGACTGGGCGGATCTGCCCCGGGACCGGCCCTTTTTCGCCGTGGTCAACTCGCACGAGAACGAATACGACATCTACGACCGCCAGTCCGCGAAGAAGGAACGCGTCGAATGGGTTGGCGAACGCGAGCATGAACATCATGCCAGGCCGGAGACTGTGACACCACCGCCCTACTACCCCGATCACCCGCTCGTGCGCGAGGAGTGGGCTCGTTACTGGAATTCCGTGGCCGGCATGGACAAGCGCATCGGCTGGGTGCTCGACCGCCTGCGGGCCGACGGCCTGGAGGATGACACGATCGTCATCTTCTTTGGTGACAACGGCCGGCTGGAGCCGCGCGGCATCCACTGGTGCTACGACAGCGGCCTTCGCGTGCCGATGATCATGGTCTGGCCGAAGAACCATGCGCCGCCTCCCCAGTACCGGGCGGGCGGCGTCAGCGACCGCCTGATCAGCCTGATCGACCTCACCGCCACCACGCTTGCCCTCGGTGGAGTTGAACCGCCGCCTCTGATGCAGGGGCGGGTTTTTCTCGGCGCCAGCGAGGCCCTGCCGCGGCGCCATGCCTTCGCGGCGCGCGATCGCATTGACGAGACCGTGCAGCGTCTGCGTTCCGTGCACGACGGACGTTATCATTACATCCGCACCTACACCGACGGCCCGACCTTCGCCTCGCTGAATCGCTACAAGGAGAAGTGCTTTCCCATTGTTCCGCTCATGCGTCGTTTGCACGCCGAGGGCGGCCTGAGTGGGCCACCGCTGGAACTCATGGAGCGACGCGGCCCCTGCGAGGAGTTGTTCGATCTGCAGGGTGATCCTCACGAAATCCGCAACCTTGTCTCCTCGGATCAAGCCGAGCACAGGGACGCGCTCGCCCGTCTGCGCGCGGCCCTGGACACTTGGATCAGCGAGAGCGGCGACCGCGGTGCGCAGCCCGAGGCCCCCGGGGTTGTCGCGCCCTTTGCCCGGGAAATGCATGACTGGTTCGGCACTCCCGCCTGGGCCGAGACGCCCGGCCGCTGACCCCTTTTTTCAATCACTCATCCTCCAACCACCAATGCCCATGCTCCGAGTCATCCTGCTGTCCCTGCTGACTGCCGTGTCCGGCTTTGCCGCCCGGCCGAACGTACTGTTCCTGTTTGCCGACGACCAGTGCTACAACACGATCCGGGCTCTCGGTCATCTCGACATCGACACCCCGAACCTGGACCGACTGGTCACCGGCGGCACAACCTTCACGCACGCCTACAACATGGGGTCCTTCAGCCCGGCGGTCTGCGTGGCGAGTCGCACCATGCTGGCCACGGGGCGAAGCCTGTGGGAGGCGCGCGCAGTGTATGACACGGCCGATCAGGAGCGCGAGGCCGGCCGTCTCTGGCCGCAACTCATGGCGGCTCAGGGCTATGCCACCTACTACACCGGCAAGTGGCACGTGAAAGCCGATCCCGCCAAGGCGTTCGAGGTCACCGCCCACATCCGTGCCGGCATGCCCAAGGACGTCAAGGAAGGCTACAACCGCCCTCTGGATGGGGTGCCGGATCCGTGGAATCCGTCGGACCCGAAGTTTGGCGGTTTCTGGGAGGGTGGCAAACACTGGAGTGAAGTGGTGGGGGATGATGCCGTCGGCTTCCTTGAAAAGGCCGCAGGCGATCCGCGCCCCTTTTTCATCACCGCCGCCTTCAACGCCCCGCACGATCCCCGGCAGTCGCCGAAGGAGTATGTCGATCGCTACCCGCTGGAACGGGTGGCCATGCCAATCAACTTCCTGCCGGAGTATCCCCACAAGGACGCCATTGGCTGCGGCACCGGACTGCGCGACGAAAAGCTCGGGCCCTTCCCGAGGACGGAGCATGCCGTGAAGGTGCATCGCCAAGAGTATCACGCCATCATCACTCACCTCGACACGCAGGTTGGACGCATCCTCGATGCGCTGGACCGCTCGGGTAGGGCGGGGGAGACCTATGTTTTTTTCACCGCCGACCACGGCTTGGCGTTGGGTCAGCACGGTCTGTTTGGCAAACAGAACCTGTATGAGCACAGTCTGCGCGTGCCGCTCATCGTGCGCGGCCCGGGCATTCCTGGCAACGCCCGCATCAGCGCCCCCGTGCATCTGCAGGACGTCATGCCCAGCGCCCTTGAGGTGGCGGGGGCACCCAAACCGTCGCACGTGTTCTTTCACAGCCTGCTGCCACTGGCCCGTGGCGAGACAAGCACGAGCCCCTATCCCGTGATCTATGGGGCGTATCTCGATCTGCAGCGGGCGGTGGTGACAGAGGGTTGGAAGCTGATTGCCTACCCCAAGGCCAGTGTTTTGAGA
>JAUREI010000139.1 GCA_030827515.1 Prosthecobacter sp.
CATGCGCCTCGGGATCGAGCAGGATGACGCCCTCCTGCAGCGCCTGGAAGGTCTTTTCCAGAAAGCCCTTTTCCTTCATCAGCTCCAGGAGCACGCCCTGAACCTCGCCAGGTTCCAGGCGGTCCATGCGCTTGAGCAGTTTGTCGAGGCAGGCCGATCTCATGACGGTGTCGGAACGTCGTCGACCATGGCATGGACGCGCGGCTTTGCATCCGCGAAAAGCTCCCGTAGGCTGGTTCCATGACCGACCTCCTTGTCGTCCTCACCAGTTTCCCCGATGCCGAAACCGCGCGCCGGATCGCCTCCCAACTGGTGGAGGAGCGGCTCGCCGCCTGTGTGAGCCTGCTGCCGGGAGTGGAATCGGTCTACCGCTGGCAGGGCACCCTCGAAACCGCCGCCGAGGTGCTGGCGCTGGTCAAAACCCGCGCCGATCTCCACGACCGCCTGGCGGTGCGCCTGCGTGAGCTGCACCCGTATGAGGTGCCTGAAGTGGTCGCCCTACGCCCGGAACAGGTCGATCCAGCCTACCGGCAGTGGCTGCTGGCGGAAACGGAGGCGAGCTAGCCTGCCCCACCCCAGGCTCAGGCCTTCGCCCCACCTGCCATCTCCGATCTGCCATCTGCCACGTCCCCCACCTCGAATTCATCCGCCGGGTCAAACGGCGGCATCGGGATGTTGAGAATGCGCAGCTTGCCGACGGCACGGTGGACACAGCCGGGGCGGATCATGACCGAGGTCATTGGCTTGAGCGGGATGATCTGGCCGTCGGCCTCAAGATGGCCCTCGCCCTCCAGGACGATGTAGATCTCGGTCATCGTCTTGTGGTAGTGCGCCCGGCTGTCGGCATGGATGTCGGTCAGGTGGACCGTGGCAAGGGTGTTCCAGTCTTCCTTGAACGCGCGCCGCGCCTGGCCGCAGGGACAGGGCGTCGGCGGAATTTCATCGAGCTGGGCGACGGCGTAGCGGGGGGCGGACATGGCGGTGAGGGCAGGCGGGGTGTCAGAGGGCGGCCAGCGCCGCAGATGCAACCTCGGCGGTGCGTTCCATCTCGGCCTGGGTGTGGGCAAGGCTGATGAACCCGGTTTCGAACTGGCTCGGCGCGAAGTAGACACCGTGGTCGAGACAGTGGTGGAAGAACTTGCGGAAGGCGGCGAGATCGGCGGTCTTGGCGTCCTGAAGGTTGTGCACCTCGGTCTCGGTGAAGAACAGGCAGAACATGCTGCCGCGGCGATACCAGCGGTA
Source organism: Prosthecobacter sp. (assembly GCA_030827515.1). Lineage (GTDB taxonomy): Bacteria > Verrucomicrobiota > Verrucomicrobiia > Verrucomicrobiales > Verrucomicrobiaceae > Prosthecobacter. The sequence continues at coordinate 1,243 of JAUREI010000139.1, forward strand.
GCCCAAACCCTTTCGGCGCAGCACCTCAAGCACGGCCTCCTCCATGACCTGGCCAATCGCCTCCAGGTGAACGTAGCCGTTCTGCTTCTCCAACTCGCGCAACTGGGCGAGGCCGGCGGCCAGGGCGACCGGGTTGCCACTGAGGGTGCCGGCCTGGTAGACCGGGCCGAGCGGCGCGAGGTGGTCCATGATGTCCGCACGACCGCCGAAGGCGCCGACCGGCAGGCCGCCGCCGATGACCTTGCCCAGGCAGGTGAGGTCGGGCTTGATGCCCTCAAGTTCCTGGACGCCGCCCTTGGCGAGGCGAAAACCGGTCATCACCTCGTCGAAGATGAGCACGGTGCCGTGTTTGGCGGTGATGTCGCGCAGCTTCTGGAGGAAGCCGGGCTTGGGCAGGATGAGACCGGCATTGGCCGGGTAGGGCTCGACGATGAGGGCGGCGATCTCATGACCGCGGGCCGCAAACAGCTCCTCGAGCGCCGCCTCGTCATTGAAGGGAAGCACGGTAGTCAACTCCGCGAACGCGGGCGGCACGCCGGCGCTGTCCGGGTTGCCGTGGGTGAGCGCGCCGCTGCCGGCGGCCACCAGCAGGCTGTCGCTGTGGCCATGGTAGCAGCCGTCAAATTTGACGAGCCGGTGGCGACCGGTGAACCCGCGAGCCAGTCGGATCGCCGACATGGTCGCCTCGGTGCCGCTGCTGACCATGCGCACCTTCTCGATGCTCGGCACCCACTCGCAGATCGTGCGCGCCATCTCCACCTCGTAAGGATTCGGGATGCCGAAGCTGACACCCTCCTTGGCGGCAGTGTGAATGGCCTCAATGACCGTCACCGGGGCGTGCCCCAGAATGGCCGGCCCCCAGGTGCCGACAAAGTCGATCAGTTCGCGGCCGTCGACGTCCCAGATTCGGCAACCCTTGGCCCGGCGCACAAAAAAGGGGTCGCCACCGACGTTGCGGAAGGCGCGGACGGGCGAGTTCACGCCGCCGGGGATGTACTGCTTGGCAAGATCGAAGAGTTTGCTGGAAAGGGGGCCGTTGGGCATGGCAAAACGCATACGCGGATGCGGCGGGGAGTCGAACAAAAGGTTTCCCTGCGCCGTCCTATCCGGTAAGATAGCCCTGCCGCCATGAAGATGCACCTGCTCCCCGCGCTGGCCGCCTGCGCGCTCGCCCTGACGCCCGCCTGGGGTCAGCTGTCGGCCCCACGCAAGTCTTCCCTGCCGCCGGAACCGGGCACGATGGACGTCGAGGACCTGCTGACCAAGCCGGTGATGCTGAAGATCCTGCGCGAGGCCCCGGTGTACACGCGCTCCACCCTGGACCACGCCCTCGGCTCCATGGCGCCCGGCACCCAGGTCAAGCTGGTCGGCCTGTCCGATCAGGCCTGCCGCGTCCGCGGTCGGGCCCGTCATGGCGACGTCGCCGGCTGGGTCCGCCTGGCCGATCTGCAGCTGCCCGACCCCGACCTGCTGGCCAACGTCCGCAAGCTGCACGACCGCCAGCGCATGGTGGAAGACATGATCGCCAAGAAGCTGGTGGCCCTCGGCATGACCGCCGAGGAGGTCACCGCCAGCCTCGGCAAGCCGAAGCGCAAGTCGACGAAGATCACCCAGACCGGCCGGGAGGAGAAGTTCGAGTATGTGGTCTACGAGCGCGTGCCCCAGTACACCACCGGCCTGGATCCCTTCGGTCGGCCGGTGCAGAGCGTCGTCTATCTCAAGGTCGAAACCGGCAACCTCGCCGTGACGCTCAAGGACAACGTCGTCGACAGCATCGAGGAGACCAAGGGCAACCCGCTCGGCGAGGGCGGCGTGAAGATCGTGCCCGGTCCCTTCTTCTTCCACTGGTGAGACCGACAAGCCGGTTGCACGGAAGGGCCTCTTCCGTCAGGGTGCGCCATGTCCGAAACCGACCTGTCCCTGCTTGGCCGCTCCGAGCACCGCCTGCCTTCCTCCCCCGACGAGGCCGTGCTGGAGACCTTCCCCAACCGCACCCCCGGACGCCTCTACACGATCCACCTCAGCGCCCCGGACTTCTGCTCTCTCTGCCCGGTCACCGGCCAGCCCGACTCCGCCTACATGGAGATTCTTTACATCCCCGATGAACGCTGCGTGGAAACGAAGTCGCTGAAATTCTACCTCGCCAGCTACCGCAACCACGCCTCCTTCAACGAGGCCATCGTCAACCGCATCCTCGACGACCTGGTGAAGGCCTGCACGCCCAAACAGGCGGTCGTGCGCGGACGCTTTGCCCCGCGCGGCGGCATCCAGCTCACCTGCGAGGCCCGCCATCCCGACCGCGACACCCCTCTCGAACTGCCGGCAGCCGGCAAGCCCTGAGGCTCAGAGTCGCACCGCCACGCCGTGTCCGGCGAGGAAAGCCTTGACGTCGTGCACGGTGTACTCGCCGAAATGGAAGATGCTGGCGGCCAGGACCGCGTCGGCCTTGCCATCCTCGCCGAGGACGTCGGCCATGTGCTGCAGGCTGCCGGCTCCACCGCTGGCGATGACCGGAATGCTGACCGCCTCGCTCACCGCCCGGGTGAGGGCCAGGTCGTAACCCGCCTTGGTGCCGTCGGCGTCCATGCTGGTGAGCAGGATCTCGCCGGCGCCGCGCCGGCAAACCTCGGCGGCCCATTCAACCGCATCAAGCTCGGTCGGGTTGCGCCCCCCGTGGGTGAACACCGTCCAGGATCCCCGGTCATTGCGCTTGGCGTCGATGGCGACCACCAGACACTGGCAGCCGAAGGCTTCCGCCGCGGCGTCGATCACCTCCGGCGTCTTCACCGCGGCGGTGTTGATGCCAACCTTGTCGGCACCGGCCAGCAGCATCTCGCGCATGTCGGCCACCGTGCGGATGCCTCCGCCGACCGTCAATGGCATGAAACAGGATTCCGCCGTGCGAGCCACGACATCGACCATCGTCTTGCGCTCCTCATGGCTGGCGGTGATGTCGAGAAAGACGAGTTCATCGGCACCCTGGGCGTTGTAGACCTTGGCGCATTCGACCGGGTCGCCGGCGTCACGCAGCTCGAGAAACTGGGTGCCTTTGACGACGCGGCCTTCCTTGACGTCGAGGCAGGGGATGATGCGCTTGGTGAGCATGGGGGAATGCCAGCATGGCGCGTCAGGGGGCGAATTCAACGGCGCTTTTCCGCGTCATTTGCCCTCGCTCGCCCACTGTTTCATCAGGGCGATGTTGCGCTCGACTTCGGGGTTCGGCTTCTTGAGATACTCGGCCATGTCGCTGTCATACATGGCCTCGGACTCCATCCCGGGATCGCGGCTGTCACGCAGCCAGGCGTCGAGACGGGCGCGGTGCGAGTCGAGCACGGCGCGGTAGTCCGGGTTGGCGGCGAGATCGGTGACCTGCCAGCGATCGTTGACATACTCGTACAATTCCTCGGCCGGCCGCTCGGGCCGAAACAGCAGTTCCTCGCTGACTGACGGCAGCGTGCCGGCCTCGTGTGCGGCGCGCAGGGCGCCGACGATGGCCTTCTTGTCCTTGTAAGCGTTCGGCTGAAGGTGCGGGCGTTTCGGCAGGAAATTCCGGATATAGAGGAAACGGTCGGTGCGGACGCTGCGGATGCGTTCCACCGTCTCATCACAGCGGTCGCGCGCGGCGAACACCGCCTCGCGCGGCCGGTAATCCTTCGCCAGGATGTCGCGCCCCTGCATCGCCGGTGGCAACGGCAGGCCGGCGGCGGCGAGCGACAACGCCGCCATGTCGATCTGCTCGATGAGATCCTCGCGCACCGCACCACGGGCGACGCCGGGACCGCGCACGACAAACGGAATGTGGGCACCCTCGTCGTAGAGGAACTGCTTGCCGCGCGCATGACTGATGCCGTGGTCGGTCATGAAGACGATGAGGGTGTTGTCGAGCAAGCCCTCCCGCTCCAACCGCGCCAGCACCTCGCCGACATGCTTGTCGGTCAGGCGAACGCTGTCGAGATAGGCGGCCCAGTCCTCGAGCAGGACCGGATCCCGCGGGTAGTAGGGCGGCAGGTTGACCTTCTGCGGATCGGTGGCGGAGCCCAGCTCCGCGCGCGCACGCTCGGCCAGGGCGCGGTTCGCCTCGAGGCTGTCGGCGCGCAGTTTGCCGCCGTGAAGCTGCACCTGCATGAAAAACGGCTGGCCCGTCGCGCGCCCGGCCCAGTCGTGGCTGTCGTACATCGCCGGATCCCACTCGAAATTGTAGTCGGTCTTGCCAAGCCGGCCCTTGGCCGGAGCACCGGCCTTTTTCTTGCCGGCCTTGCCACCCTCGCCAAAAGGCAGGCCGCGAAAGTCTTTGTCCGGCAGGCCGCTGCCGATGCAGGTGTAATAGCCGGCGCGCTGCAGCAGGACCGGGACCGGCGTCACGCCCTCGGGCAAATGAATCTTCAACGCGCCGCGACCGCTGCGATGGTGATGGGCACCGATCGTGGTCTGATACATGCCGGTGATCAGTGCCGAGCGGCAGGTCGAGCAGACCGGCGCGGTGACATAGGCGCGGGTGAAACGCGTGCCCTCGGCGGCGAGGCGGTCGACATGCGGCGTCCGGATCAGCGTCTCGCCATAGCAGGAGAAGTGCGCGGACATGTCGTCGACGACAAACCAGAGCAGGTTCGGCCGCTCGGCGGCTGGCGCGTTGGCGGTGAGCAGCAGAGCGGCGGCGATCAGAGTGCGAAGCGGAGTCATGGGCAGGACATCAAAGGTCATTGGCGCGCACGGCGGCGAGTTTGTCGGTGACGCGGGCTTTCCAGGCGGCGACACGATCCGCGTGGGCGGGCAGCGAGGCGAGGTTGTGGATCTGGTGCGGATCGGCGTGCATGTCGTAGAGTTCGACACCGCCGGAGGCGTCCTCGCCATACTGAATGAAGGCCCAGCGGTCGTCGCGCAGCAACAGACCCTTGCTGGTGCCGGCCACGCTGAACGCCGCCTCGCGGACAGACGCCTTGGGATCAGCCAGCACCGAGCCAAGGTCACAACCCTGCAGGCGCGCAGGCACCTCCAGCCCGCAGAGTTTCGCGGTGGTCGGGAAGAGGTCGAGCAACTCGACGAAGGCGTCGCGCACCCCGGGTTTCACCCCGGGCGCACGGATCAGCAGCGGCACTCGCGCCGATTCATCGTGCAGGCTGACCTTGGCCCAGAAATCGTGCTCGCCCAGATGGTAGCCGTGATCGCTGGTGAAGACGACGATCGTGTTGTCCGCCTGGCCCGAGCGCTCCAGCGCGTCCAGCACCCGCCCGACCTGGGCGTCCATGAAACTCACCGCCGCATAATAGCCGGCCAGGGCCTTCTTCTGCTTCGCCACGTCCATCTGCATGTTGACGCTGGTCTTGTAGTTGATGCCCGGCTTGGGAATGTCGTCCCAGTCACCGGGCACCTTTTCCGGCAGCACCATCGACTCGGGTGGATAGAGGTCGAAGTACTTCTTCGGCGCGACGAAGGGCACGTGCGGCCGGACGAAACCGACAGCCAGAAAAAACGGCTCCCGACCGGTCTGCGCGAGCAGTTCGCAGGCCTTGGCCGCGGTCTTGCCGTCCGAATGGACGTCAGCATCCCCGTCGGCAGCGACGATGACAAAGGTGTTGCCGCCCATGACCGGCTTGCGGCCGTCGGGATTCCTTTCCAGCGTCTCACCGGAGCCCGGAGTGCGCCACTCCGGCCCCGGGCTGTTGAAGCGCTCGGTCCAGGACAGGGGATCATCGGCGCCGTCGCCGCCCTCCTCAATGCCGCCCGGCACGCCCATGTGGAAGATCTTGCTGATGCGCGCGGTGTGATAGCCGGCGTTTTTGAAGTGTTGCGGCCAGGTCGCGCGGTCGCCGATCGCCGCGCGCGGACTGAGGTAGCCCTGCACGCCGGTGGCATGCGGGTAGTAGCCCGAAAGGAAGGAGGCTCGCGAAGGCCCGCAGTATGTGCCCTGGCAGTAGGCGCGCGTGAAACGCAGCCCCTGTTCCGCCAGACGGTCGAGATTCGGCGTCCGGCACACCGTGTTGCCGTAGCAGCCGAGGGCCGTGTCCGTCAGGTCATCGGCGATGATGAACAGTACGTTCGGCCGTTCAGAGGCGCCGATCCCCCCTGAAAGAGCGAGGATCAGTGCGAGGACACGGAAGGAGCGGATCATGATGGACGGGTCATACCAACGTTATCGGCCTGTCGAAAGTAGCGTCCTTTCAAGAGCACCGCACCGACGGCAAAGTCCAGTGCGCCGGCGGTCAACAGCAGCAGCCTGCCATCTCCGACCAAGGCTCCGTAAAAGGTCGGCGGTCGATCCAGTGCATGCGTTCACGGGTTGCAGGGTTCGTAATCGATCTCCAGAAACTCCGCGACCTCGGGAATCCAGCGGTTCTGGACAAAGGCGGTGTGATCCGGATGGTCACAGTAGAAGGCGTAGGCGGCCGCGTCGTCAAACTCCATCGACAGGCCAAACCGGAAGGCATTCTTCGCGCTGGTCTGGCGCAGGCACTCAAAACGCTTGACCCCTTCGATGCAGGACAACTCGCAGGCGGCCCGGAGGAAGTCGTGCTCCGCAGCGGAGCCGGGCTCGTGTTTCAGTCGGAAAACGACGGTGTGACGGATCATGCCCATGGGTAAGGGCCGGCAACGACCGCTTCTTTCAGCTCAAAGTGCCGGAACGAGCCCCGGAGCGTCTCCGCACTTGAGTTTTGCCCCCGCTCCGCTAGCGGAGACGTATCCCCTACCCGACCATGCCCACCGAATCCGACATCCGCGCCGCGCTCGCCCAAGTCCGTTACCCCGGCTTCAGCCGCGACATCGTCTCGTTCGGCCTGGTGAAAAGCGTCGAGGTCCAGAATGGCAAGGTGGTCGTCGGCATCTCCCTGGCCACCCGTGATCCCAACATTCCGCGCCTCATTCACGAACAGGCCATGGACGTGCTCGGCAAGCTCGCCGGTGAAGGCAATGTCCGCCTCGATTTCGACATCAAGGACCCGCCCAACGCGCCGGGCTCGACCTCCTCCGACAAGCTCGGCAAATCCAGCCTGCCCGGCGTCAAGCGCGTCATCGCCGTCGCCTCGGGCAAGGGCGGCGTCGGCAAAAGCACCGTCGCCTCGAACCTGGCGGTTGCCCTCGCCCGCACCGGCGCGCGGGTCGGCCTCTGCGACTGCGACCTGTACGGTCCGAGCATCGCCCACATGTTCGGCACCCATGAGCAGCCCATGCAGAACGACGAACAGCAGATTGTTCCGGTCGAGCGCCATGGCCTTCAGCTCATGAGCATGGGCCTGCTGCTCGAGGACGATTCGCCCGTCATCGTCCGCGGACCGATCGCCACCCGTTACACCCAGCAGTTCCTCCGCCAGTGCGCCTGGGACAATCTCGACTATCTCGTGCTCGACCTGCCTCCCGGCACCGGCGACATCCAGCTCACCATCGTGCAGACCGTAGCTCTCGACGGTGCCGTCATCGTCACCACACCGCAGGAGGTCGCCCTGATCGACGCGCGCAAGGCGGTGGCCATGTTCCAGAAGGTCAACGTGCCCATCCTCGGTCTCATCGAGAACATGAGTCATTTCATCTGCCCGAGCGACGGCCAGATCTACCACATCTTCGGCCAGGGCGGTGGCGAACATGAGGCCAAACGCCTGGGCGTCCCGCTGCTCGGTCGCATCCCGATCGAAATCCGCGTGCGTGAGGCCGGCGACCAGGGCCACCCGGTCGCCCTCGACGAACCCGATGCCTCCCAGGCCTCGCGCGCCTTCCAGGAAGTTGCCGTGAAGGTCCGCGCCGTCGTGCCGGCCTGAGTCCTCCGCACACCGGCCCGCTTCGCGGTTGCATCCGCCGCCCGTGCACGGTCAAGTGGGACCCGCGATGAAGCTCCGCGCCGTTCTCCCGCTTGCCTGCCTCGGCCTCGCCGCCACGGCAGTCGCCCAGGCGCCCCTTACCCGCGCCGAGCAGGTGCGCGCCCTGCCAGCCGATGCCGCCGCCACCGGTGTGGGGGTCGAACTTGAGGCCGTGGTCGGTCTGGTCGAATCCTCGGGCACGGTGTTCGTTCAGGATGCCAGCGGTGGCACCTTCTTCCGGACCCAGCCGGCCGCGGCCGCCATCCTCGCCCCCGGCGACCGTGTGCACCTGCGCGGCCGCAGCGTGCCGGGGCTCTATCTGCCGGGCATTGAAGCCGAGACTTTTGAGGTGCGCGGTCGCGGCGCGCCACCGGAGGCCGTTGCCGCCGCCTATGACGACCTCGTTTCCGGTCGCTACCACTACCAGCGTGTTGTCGTCGAGGGCGTCGGCCGACGCGTGGCGGCGGAGGAGGAAAACCGCAGCATTGTCTTCCTGGCCCTGGGCAGTCGCGTGCTGGAGGTGCGTGTCGATGCACCTCCCGAAGACCTGTTGCTCACCGATGCCAGGCTGCGCGTCACCGGCCTTGCCGCGGGCGGCATCAATGATCGTCGCCAGCTGGTCTTTCCCTACCTGCGTGTCGGCGCCTGGACCGACATCGAGGTAATGGAGCCGGCACCCACCCTTGAGCAATCCCCGCGCATCAGCGCCGCCCGCCTGCTGCGTTTCGATCCGGTGCGCGCCCCCGACTCCGGGCATCGCGTGCGCGTCGCCGGCACCGTGCTGGCGGCCCTGCCGGACGGTCAGGTCTTTCTGCGCGACCTGACGGCCGAGGAACCGCCGCGCCAGTCGGGCAAAGACAACCCGGCGCCCACGGAACCACCCCGGCCCGCCGCGCTCGCCGTGCGTCTCGTCGCCCCGGCGACCCTGCAACCCGGCCAGTTCGCCGAAGTGGCCGGTTTCTCCAACATGGAGGGCTTCAGCGCCAGTCTGATGGACGCCGTGCTCGTGCAGGCGGAGGAAGGACCCGCGGACGCCGCACCGGCGGTACCCGTCAGCGGTCCGCAACTCATGGAAGGCGGTCATGATGCCGATCTCGTGACACTCGACGCCGAACTCGCCGACCGCTTTCGCACCCCGGACGGCCAGGAGTTGCGCCTGCTCGCCGGCG
>JAUREI010000301.1 GCA_030827515.1 Prosthecobacter sp.
CAGCCGGCGCAGCTTGGTCTCGGGCGGTTCGCCGTCGCGCAGCAGGGGGCGGTCATTGTTGACGGCGGTGCGCCGGGCGAGCAGGGCGGGGGCGGCCTCCAGCCAGGTGAGGAAGCCGAGGTGGCGGAGCAGCGGCCGGTTGCGCGCCTGGGTGACGATGCCGCCGCCGGTGGCAATGACGCAGTGACGGTGGCCGAGCAGGCGGCGCAGGACGGCGGACTCGCGCGCGCGGAAGCCGGCCTCGCCCTCGCGCGCGAAGATTTCGGGGATCGAACAGCCGGCGGCCTCGATGAGGAGGTGGTCGGTGTCGACGAACTGGAAACCGAGCATGTTCGCGACGATGCGTCCGACGCTCGACTTGCCGCAGCCCATGAGGCCAATGAGGACGATGTTGGGCGCGCGCGGCAGGCTCTCCGGATCGCTGGCGAAGACCTCGCCGAGGATCGAGCTGGCGAGGTCGGGATCATCCTGCAGGGCCCTGAAGTAATCCGGGTGGCGCGGCTGCCAGCCGGTGGCGCGCAGGCGCGCGTTCGACACGCGCTTGTGGGTCCAGCCGCGCTTGCGTCCGGGATCGGGGGCGCGCTCCGGCGGGGTCGGCAGGCTGAACAGGAAGGCCAGTCGCTCCAGGCACTCGCGCTGCGGCAGCGGGCTGTTGTCGACAACGTTGTAAATCCCCGCCAGGCCCGGCCGCACGGCGAGGTGGGCGAGCGCCGTGGCGGCGTCGTCGCGATGGATCTGGTTCAGGCAGCGGCCGTCCGGGACATCGGGTGTGGTTTCGATGCCGGCCTTGCCCTCCAGCAGGTTTTTCAGGACGAAGGAGCGACCGGGGCCGTAGATGCCGGCGACGCGCGCGGCGATGCCGCCGGCCGCCACGGCCAGGTCCTCGGCGGCGCGCAGCAGGCGACCCGTGTCCTTGGCGGGCTCCGCCGGACTGGCCTCCGTCACGACCGAGCCGTCGGTCTGCGGATAGACGCTTGTGCTGCTGGTGAAGACTGCGCGCGCGCCGGGGAAGGCGGCGAGCAGGTGGCGCAGGCCGTCGACATACACCGCCTGGTAGGCTTCGGCGCCGCCGCGCCCGGAACTCGCGCAGTGCAGGAAGGCGTCGACGGGTCCGGTGGCCTCGGCCAGCCGGCGCACCTGGCCTGCGTCGGCGATGTCGCAGGCGAGCACGCGCCACGGTTTCGCCGAGGCGAGACGTTCCGCGGAGGCGGAGGAATGGGTGACGCCGGTCACGTGGTGGCCGGCCTCATGCAGGAGGTCGGCGGCGCGTTCGCCGACGAAGCCGCAGCCGATGACAAGGAGGTTCATGGGCGACGGCGGGCTTGGTAGTGGGCGACGAGGCCGTCAACGACCCCGCGCGCGTAGTCTTCGAGCGCGCTCGACTGCAGTCGCCCCTGCAGCAGGGTGCGGCCGAGCCAGTGGCCGCGGCGCAGGCGCTGGTAGGTGCCCTCGTGGTTCATGACGAAGGGCTCAAGGTAGACGACCGGACATTCATAAAGCCGGTTGGCCAGCAGGTTCCGTGCATACACGTAGGGGTTGTCGCCCACCCGGCGCGCGTTCGGCGTGGCATAGACATAGGCCGGCAGGCCGGTCGTGCGTGCCAGGCCGCCGGCGACGGCTTCGGCGAGCGGCACTTCCTCCTCGTGCATGCGCTGGAACAGGCGGGTGAACATGCCGTGACGGACGTCCGCCTGTTCGAGTTCGACCGGCGCGTAGCAGCCGTTGACCAGGACATGCAGATGGTTCTCCGGCGAGAACTGCGGCGCCTCGGCATCGCCCCACGACTCGGCGTTGAGATGCAGGCAGACGACGAGGTCGGGGCGGATCTGGCCGTTCACCTTGTCGGCGCGCGCATGGATCTCACTGACCCGGTAAAACAGCTTCTCGGCCTGCCACTGCACGGTCTGCGCCCTGGCCGAGCCGCTCAGCCCCTCGTAGGTGGCCACCGGCCGGGCAATGCCCGCCTCCTTGAGCAGGTCGGCGGCGTCATGCTGCAAATCCTCGGGCCGTCGCGGGGTCACCGGATCGTTGTGCTCACGCACCAGCGTCACCTCGGCGCCGAGCGCAGTCAGGCGCGCCGACAGCACACGGGCGACCGTCAGGCAGAGGTCGCCCTCCTGAATGGCCTCGCCGGGCTGGAAGCTGAGGTAGCGCTCCTCCATGCGCGCCCAGGAACCGCCAATGTGGCCGGGGTCCAGGGCAATGCGCAGGTCGCTGAGCACGGGACGCTCCTCCAGCGGCGGCAGTTCCTCGGCCTTGCGC
>JAUREI010000042.1 GCA_030827515.1 Prosthecobacter sp.
ATCCTGCGCAAGCGCGCCGAACGCAACGCCGCCTGAGTCGGTGTCCTCGCACCGGTTGACAGACCGGGGCCTTTCGCCCTGTTCTTTGCTGATGCGCCTCGGCCCCCTTTTCGCTCTCCTCCTCAGCCTGCAGACCGTCGCTGCCCAGCAGCCGGCCGCCACGCCCTGGGGCGATTTCGTGGAAGCGGATTTCCCCTTCTTCAGCAGCGTGCTCGACGCCCGCGAGGCCGGCGAAGGCCTGCCGAAGGACAATCTGACGCCCCGCGGCATCATCCTCAACCTCGGCCACAACCTCTGGGCCTGCTTCGACACCGACCTGCTCCGCCTCGCCTGTGTCTGGGAAGGCAAAGCCGGCCAGCCGCCCGTGACGCCGGACGCACTCGCCCCGGGCTCCTACCACGTCGCCGGCCAGAAAACCAAGGACGGCCAGGAATTCCTGCCGAAACCGGTCGGCCAGGTCTGGTTGGCCAACGGCCTCTATCCGGGCTGGCAGGTGGGCGACTCGCCGACCTTCACCGATCCGCGCGAACCCGCGCCGAGTCCGGAGGAGGTGGGAAAAGGTGGCTTGCCTGCTGGGATGAGCCGCCTGCTCGCGGTTCATCGTGACCTCGAAAACGGAGTCACCACCCTGGAAATGGATGTTGCCGGGGTGAAGATCACGCAAAGTCTCACCGCCCGCCTCGATGCCAACACGGGAGATCGCTGGGTGCAGGCAGTTCTGCACGTGGAGCCCCATCAACAGCCCGTGACTTTCCTGACCGGACAACCTGCCCCGGGACTGGCCTGGCAGACGCTGACCCCCGACGTGATGGGGGTGCAGTTGAGCCAAACCGCCTGCCTGCTGCCCGCTGCCGAAGCCTCTCATGTGCTGGTCCTCGCCCTCGGAAAAGCGGGACAGTCATGTCAGCCCAAGAAGGAAACGATCGCCACCGCCCGCTGGTCCGAAACCGTCACCATCCGGGGCCAGCTTTCCACCAAGCCCGACGCTCATGTCATCGACACGATCGCCCTGCCCGTTCCGAACCCCTGGAACCGCAATGTTCGCCTCGCCGACATCGACTTCCTCGACAACGCGGGCCACGCGGTGGGCGTGACCTTCGATGGCGACGTCTGGCTCATCTCCGGCCTCAAGGGCGACCTCGAAACCGTCACCTGGAAGCGCTTCACCTCCGGCCTGCACGAGCCGATGTCGATCCTCGTGCGTCCGGCCCAGTCCGGCAACGAACCCGACATCCTCGTCTTCGATCGCAATGGCGTCTGGAAACTGGTCGACGCCAACGGCGACGGCACCTGCGACCGCCATGAGCTGTTCTGCAACCTCTTCGCCCAGACCGCGGAGACGCGCGAGTTCCCCAACTCGATGAAGCTTGGCCCCGACGGCTCGCTCTACCTCAGCAAGGGCGGTCAAGAGGGCACGACACGCGGCAAGCACAACGGCACGGTGCTCAGGGTCGCGCCCGACGGCAAAACCTACGAGGTCATCGGCCACGGCCTGCGCCAGCCCTTCATCGGCGTGCACCCTCAGACCGGACTCGTCACCGCCAGTGACCAGCAGGGCCATTACGTGCCGTCGACGCCGCTGCACATCATCCGGGACAACCAGTTTTACGGTCACCTGCCGACCATTGCCCCCAAGGAGCAGTATCCGGGTCCGATTGCCGATCCGGCGACCTGGATACCACACCCGGTGAATCCCAGCGGTGCCACCCAGACCTGGCTGATCGGCGCGAAGATGGGACCCGTGAACGACGAACTCATCCATGTCGGCTACAACCGCCCCGAACTCTTCCGCGTGGTGATGAACACCCGCTTCGCCAAACCCCAGGCCGCTGTGATGAGCTTTTCCCGCGACTTCGATTTCGGCCCGCTCAACGCGAAGGTAAATCCGGCCGACGGCCAGCTTTACGTCATCGGTTTTCAGGTCTGGGGCACCACCGCCAAACAGCTGAGCGGCCTGGCACGCGTCCGTTACACCGACAAGCCGCGCGTGCTGCTCAAGGAGGTAACACCGATGGACAAGGGTCTGCTGCTGCGCTTCAACGCACCGCTGGATCCCAGGCTCGCCACCGATCCCTCCAGCTACAGCGCCGAGCGCTGGAACTACCGACGCACCGCCGAATACGGCTCCCCCCACCTCAAGCTGGACGGCAGTCCCGGCCAGGAATTCCTCACGGCCAGCAGTGCCTACCTGAGCGAGGACGGTCGCAGCGTCTTCGTCGGCATTCCGGACATGCGAGCCGGGGTGAGCCAGATGCGCATCGGCTGGGGCCTGAAAAGCAGCGACGGCCTGCCGGCCAACAACACCGCCTATTTTTCACCCTGGGAACTCGCGGTGTTTGATCCGAAGAAGGAGGGATTTGCCGAACTCAGCGTCAACCTGACCCCGCGAGCCGCCGTGGCAACCGCCACTGTCAGCGCCAGCGCCGAGGAGGGCGAGCGTGTCGCCCAGATGTTCGGCTGTATGGCCTGCCACAGCATCGATGGCACGACGGTCGGCAAGGTCGGTCCGAGCTGGAAAGGGCTGCACGGCTCCGTGCGCGAAATCGCCAAGGGCATGAAGGGTCGGGTCAACGCCGATGAGGCCTACATGCGCGAATCCATCCTGTCGCCCTCGGCAAAGGTGGTGAAGGGCTTTGAAAAGTTCGACACCGGCATGCCCATTTATGCCGGCATTCTCAACGACACCCAGATTGAAAGCCTCATCCTTTACATCAAAACCCTGAAGTGAGAGACTCTCCTTCATCCGTCCGGCATGAAAACTGCGCCGCTGACGAACGTTCTTCCTCCATGCCACGCCTTTTTTTCCGCACCGCCCTCGCCCCGCTGCTCGTGCTGCTTTCAGCCTGCGCGGTGCAACAGGGGGCTCAGCGGCCCGGGACTGCCGCCTCCGGCGTGGTGCGCGCCCAGCCCTACACGCCGCCTGGCCCGTGGTTGCCGCCACCGATTGACGCCCGCCCGGTCTTTGCCAACTCCAGCGTGCCGGCCATCCGCGCCGAATCCTTCCTGCTCATCGACGCCGCCAGCGGCCGCCACCTCGCCTCCAAGAACGCCCACACCCGCCGCGCCGTGGCCAGCACCCAGAAACTGGTCACCGCGCTTGTCATCGTCGAATCCGGCAACCTCGACAAGCCGGTGACCGTGCTGAGTTCGGACCTGCGCGTTGAACCGACCGTGCTCGGCCTGCGTGCCGGCGAAACCTACACGCGCCGCCACCTGCTCTACGCCTTCCTGATCAAGAGCTGCAACGACGTCGCCAACGTGCTCGCCCGCGACAACGCCGGCAGCGTCAGCGCCTTTGCCGCCAAGATGAACGCCCGCATGCGTGTCCTCGGCTGCCAGAACTCAAACTTCCGCAACCCGCACGGCCTCACCGCCCCCGGCCAATACTCGACCGCGCACGACATGGCGCGCGTCGCCATGGCCGCCTACCGCAACCCGGTCATCCGCGACGCCGTGCGCCGCCCGTCCTACACCTTCCGCCGCAACAACGGCCAGATTGTCACCCTGCAGAGCACCAATCACCTGCTCGGCGTCATGCCGGAATGCAACGGCATGAAGACCGGTTACACGGTCGCCGCCGGCCGCTGCCTGATCTCGACCGCCAGCCACGCCGGCCGCGATGTCATCCTCGTCCAGCTCGGCACCCGCACGAAATACATCTGGGACGATGGTCGCCTGCTCATGGGATGGGGCCTGCAACGCTGCCAGGGCAGCTTCCTGGCCTGGAACCGGTAGTGCCAAGATCGCGGCCGGCGGCGGCGTATGCCTCCACTGCCGATGAATCCGCGCCTCCTGCTCCCGCTTGCCCTGCTGCTCGCCAGCGCCCCCGCCCTGCCCGCCGTCTTCACCGCCGGCGCCGCGATCGCCGACATCACCCCGCCCAAGCTGCCAGTGCTCGTCAACGGCGGCATGCTCAGCCGTTACCTCGACAAGGTGCGCACACCCGTGCAGGCCCGCGCCCTCGCCCTCGGCGACGGCCGCGAGCAGGCGGTCCTCGTGGTCGTCGACAGCTGCATGCTGCCGCGGCAGCTGCTCGACGAGGTGAAGGCGCTCGCCGAAAAACGCACCGGCATCCCGCGCGGCCGCCAGCTCATCTCGGCCACCCATACTCATTCGGCCCCCTCCTCGATGGGCTGCCTGGGCACGGAACCGGACGCCGACTACATCCCCTTCCTGCGCGAACGTTTGGTCGAAGTCATCGCCGCCGCCCAGGCCGCGCGGGTGCCGGCACGCATCGGTTTCACCAAGACCAACGCCGCCGACTTCACCGCCCTGCGCCAGTGGATCCGCAGGCCCGACCGCCTTGCCGAGGATCCCTTCGGCAATCTGAGCGTGCGCGCCAACATGCACGCGGGTCGCAACTGGGACGATGTCACCGGCGAATCCGGCCCCGAGGATCCCGACCTCTCCCTGATCTCCGTGCAGACCCGCGAGGGCAAACCTCTGGCGGTGCTGGCGAACTTCTCGATGCACTATTTCGGCGACCGCGACCTGAGTGCCGATTACTTCGGCCTCTTCTGCAAGGGCCTGAAGGCGCGACTGGCGCCCGATTCGAACTTCGTCGGCCTGCTCTCCCATGGCTGCAGCGGTGACATCTACCGGGTCGATTACAAGGTGCCGGCGGCCGAGCGACCGAACCCGACGATCGAAGCCTACACCGACGGCCTGCTCGATCTCGCCGTGAAGGCCCTTGCCAAGGTCGAGTATCGGGACAACGTCGATCTCGCCATGGCCGAGGCCCGCCTGCCCATGGCCTACCGCGTGCCCGACAAACAGCGTTTGGAATGGGCGCAACGCGTGGTTGCCGAGATGGGCGATCGAACGGCAAAAACGCAGACCGAAGTCTATGCGCGCGAGCAGCTCATCCTGCATGAGCGCCAGAGGACCGAGGTGGTCGTGCAGGCCCTGCGCGTCGGCGACATCGGCATTGCCACGACGCCGACCGAGACCTACGCCATCACCGGGCTGAAGATCAAGGCGGCGAGTCCGCTGCTGAAGACGATGGTCATCGAGCTGGCCAACGGCGGCGACGGCTACATCCCGCCGCCGGAAATGCATGCCTGGGGCGGATACAACACCTGGGCAGCGCGCTCGGCCGGGCTGGAGGTGCAGGCCGAGCCCAAAATCACCCAGGCGGCCATCGGCCTGCTGGAGACCGTCAGCGGCGCACAGCGCCGCCCCTGGCATCTCAGCGCCGGTCCGGCCACGCGCTCGATCGCCGAGCTGCAACCGGCCGCCTACTGGCGCCTCAATGAATTCCAGGGTCCGCTGGCCGCCGATGCCAGCCCACACGGACGCACCGCGGCCTACCTCGGCGGGGTTGCCTACCACCTCGACGGTCCTCTGGCCGACCGCTTCTGTGCAGGCGAGGTCAACCGCGCGCCGCACTTCGTTGATGGCCGCCTGGCCGCACAGCTGCCCGGCCTGAAACAGGATTACAGCATCGCCCTTTGGATCTGGAACGGCATGCCCGATGGCGCCAGGGAGCTCAGCGGCTGGTTTTACTCGCGCGACGTCCACCACGGCCTTAGCGCGTTTGGCGAGCACCTTGGCGTCGACGGCAAGGGTCGCCTGCTCTTCCAGGCGGGCAAGGCGTCGCCGGTGGCCGGCAGGAGCGCCGTTCCGCGCTGGACCTGGCAGCAGGTCGTGCTGGTGCGCGCCGCGGACAGCGTTCGCGTGTATCTGAACGGGGAACTGGAAATTGAAACCCAGGCGCCGCGCGCCGGCTTCCCCGACCTCTTCTTTGGTGGCCGCAGCGACCACGCCGACAACTGGGAGGGTCGGCTCGATGAGATCGCCGTCTTCGAACGCGCTCTGACGAACGCGGAAATCCGCCCACTCGCCCGCCCCTGAGCTGGGATCACTCGGTGGTCTTGAACACCGGCGTGAACAACTGCAGCAGGCTGGAGCGATTGACGTAGAAAACGTCCGGGCCGGCATCGACCCGACCGAAGTAGAGCGCCGTGTCCATGCCTTCCTGGGTCGGCGCAAAAACCAGCCGTGTCTCGCGGGTTGGGCCGTCGTTGCGTCCCGGTTCGCCCAGCGTGATGACCACCTCCAGGACCGGCGTCTGCAGGGCACGGATGGCGTCCGAGGCGTCGGCGGACCAGTCCTGGACATTGAACTTCGCCAGACGACCGGCCAGAAGGTCCGCCTTCACGCGGTCGATGAGCGGTGTGATGTCGCGACCGGCGCGCTCACCGCTCCACTGCGCGGTGGACGGATCATACTTGAGCTGGGTCGGTGGTGCCGTGCCGGCGCTCAGGCGGATGCCGCGCAGCGCAAACTGCGAGAAACGCAGGGCGCCCAGACCCTTCCACTTGATGCCATCCTGCGGTATGGCCGGCAGCAGCGAAGCCTCAATGCGGTAAACACTGGGTTCACCCTCATACTTGGTATAGAATTCATCGCCTGCGGCATTCTTGCCGATGAGCAACTGCTGCGGCGTCGCACCGACCTCCTGCCAGGCCACCCTGAGGAAGGGCTTGTCGAGGCCGTAGGGGCCGAGGTTGGCGGCGGAATCCGAAGTGAACTCGGCGATGGCATGGGTGTTGAGCGCCTCAAAGAAGCGCAGAATACGCTCGCCGTTGGCCGCCACCTGCCGGTCCTGGCGAGTGAGAAACCAGGAATCCGAGCGCTTCTCCAGGCGAATCTCGGGGAACAGCACCGACTCAATGCGGATCAAGGCGACCCGATCCTCGTCGATGCGCGCCAGCATGCGGTCGCGCAGGTCATTGGGTTGCGACCACAATTCGTGCAGCGACTTCGAACGGACCAGGAAGGCCTGGCGGCGGTGGGAACAGGTGGCGCGGGTTTCCTGAACCTCCTTGTCCGGTTTGGCGAGCACCAGTTCGTGCGTGCCGCCGGGATCCTCACCGCTGGTGACCGTGATGCGCAGCTGTGCACCCGGCGTTTCCGCGGCTTCACCACCCGTCACCCCGGCCTCCATGACCTCGACAATCTCCAGGTTGAGCAGCGTGGAAAGCAGCTCCCCGGACTTCTCCTTGCTGGTGCGACTGCTCAGCGGCTTCACCAGCATCCAGGGATGGTTCCCGTCCTTGCGTGCCAGTTCAATCTGGCCGCCGTTCTGGGCGAGCTTGAGGCCGGTGATGCTCCCCGCCGCCAGGCGCAGCAACTTGCCGTCGCGCCACTCCTCCGGCTTGCCCTTGACCAACTCCGGCAGTGCGGTGCGGGCCACGTAAAACGCCGTTTCATCGGTGCGACCGGCCTGCCTCACCGAAACATAAGTCGCCCCCTCAATGGGCGCCGGCGCCCCGAGACCGATCTCCAGCAGGATTTTGTCGCCCGCCAAAAATCGCAGGCGCTGGCGCGGTTGGTCGAGCAGGGTCCTGGCCCAGCCGGACTCGTCGAACTCGCTCGCATGAACGCGCTGGATCCAGCCGATCCCGGGCATTTCGGCGATCAGCTTGACCACGCGCTCCGGATCCGCCAGGTCTTCAAACGGACGCGTCACCCGCCACAGGTCATCGACGAGTTGCAGGGCCGCGCCGTCACCGCCGCTGGAGTCGATCTCAATGCCGGTGACTGCGCGACGATCAAACTTGACGGGGCCACGACGCATCTCCTGCAGTTCGCGCGTCGAGGGGAAGTAGCGCTCCACACCCAGGATCACCGCGCCCAGGGCGGCCGCCAGAAGCAGGAGAAGCAGGGTGGTGCGCGAATGCATGACGGGAATCAGGAGGCACGTCGCGAGGCCCAGACCATCAGGCCCAGCACCAGCACGAGCGCGGGAAAGATGCAGGTGGTCAGCCAGAAGATCAGTTCTCCCTGGCGAGGACTGAGCTGGATGCGGTAGTTCTGCTTCACCTTTGGTGTGATGCCGATGAGGCGCTCGCGATTGAGCAGCCAGTTCAGGCTGGCGGCGACGAAGTCACGATTGACCGCCAACGCGCTCTTCTGGTCGAGCAGCGAGGCATTGCCGACGACGATCATGCGACAGCTGTCGACGCGCAGGGTCTCGTCGAGCACGCTGCCGCGCTCGACCGAGGCGGCGAGGAACAGGTTCTCGCGGGTGTCCTCCGGATCGGCCACGGGCAGTTCCTCGAGGTAATTGCGCTCGCCCCAGTAACGTTCGGAGGCGCCCATCAGCGGGTGCAAGCGGATGTTCTGGTTTTCCAGGTGGGGATCGTCGAAGCGAAGCTGCAGCGACTGCGTCTGGCCGGGCAGCGTCGTGTTCGAAGTCGCCAGCGGCAGGGTGATCGCGTTTTCGTTGTCGAACACGGCCTGCACGGAGAACTCCTTGCGGATGCCGGTGCTGGTGCTCTCGGCATAAAGCACGCGGTCGGCGCGCGGCAGCACGCCGTGCAGGCCGAGGAAGGCGTGAAGGCGCGGGGTTTCCGCCTCGGGGTCAAGCAGCACGAGCAAGCCCGCGCGCTTGCCTTCCCAGTAGGTCTTGATCATGCCCATCTCGCGTTCCGACAAATCGTAGCGGACGCCGGAAAGCAGCACGCCATCGGCGTCCTCGGGCACTTGGTTGATCTCCGCCAGGTTGAGCGGCAGCAGTTGGAAGTTTTGCTGGCGGCCGAGCTCGCCCAGGGCGGTCATCGCATCCACCAGCGCGGCCTCGGTGCGCGAGCCCTTGCCGACGATCAGGTAGAACTTGCGCTGGTCGCCCTCGACCACGTTGATGATCGCCGAAGTGACGGCATCCTCGCCGCGGAACTCGCGAATCGGCCGCACGGCCTCGGTGCCGGGCTCGCGCAGGATCATCTCCTCCTCGCGGATGAAACGGGTGCGGGTGCCGCAGCGGATGAGCACGCCGTTCTGGTCGAGCGCCAGCCCGGTCTCGGCCTTGAGCGCCTCGGCCCGCTCAATGTCGCGGAGCGGGTCGATCGAGCGCACGCGGATGCGGCCGCGGCCGTTGGCGCGATACTGTTCGAGCAGGGCCTCCATGTCGCCGTAGACCTTGGCGTCGCGGGCGAAGACATTGGCGATGAAAACGTCGCGCGGCAGGCGCTCGAGGTAGTTGAGGGTCGCCGAACTGAGGGTGAAACTCTGATGCGGACTGAGATCCCAGCGGGTGTGATAGCGGTAGCTGATGCGATTGACGCCGGCAAAGAGGGCGATGGCCAGCAGAATCTGGAGCAGCACGTTGGCGCCGATGCCCCAGCGCCCGGGCATGCGTGGCGGCGGGCTGGATTCGATGGCGGGCTCGGAGTCGGACATGCGTGGGGAAAGGGCACCTAAGACCATTTGCCGGCGGCTGACAACCGGCGACTGCGTTTTCAGAACCTCCCGACAACAACAGACCCCGCCGGAGGCGGGGTCTGCGAAAGGGACTGACAGGCGACGATCAGCGCTTGGAGAACTGGAAGCGCTTGCGGGCGCCGGGGCGGCCGGGCTTCTTGCGCTCCTTGGCGCGGGAGTCACGGGTCAGCAGACCAGCCTTCTTGAGGGTCGGACGCAGTTCCGGATTGACGGTGATGAGTGCGCGGGAGATGCCCATGCGCACGGCGCCGACCTGGCCGGTGATGCCACCGCCCTGAGCATTGATGTTGAAATCGAACTGCTGGCGGGTGTTGGTCAGGGCCAGAGGGGTGAGGACTTGGTTCTGCAGGGCAACCGTCGGGAAATATTCCTCGAAGTCACGGCCATTGACGGTGATCGAACCGGAGCCGTTGAGGATGTGGACACGGACAACAGCGGTCTTGCGGCGGCCGGTGGTGGAGGTGAGGGGCTTGCTCATGAGCGTGAAGGAGGAGTGGGACGCGGGTCTCAGGCGACGGCGCAGGGCTGCGGATTCTGGGCGGTGTGCGGATGCTCGGTGCCGGCGTAGACCTTCAGCTTGGTGATGATGGCGTTGCCGAGACGGGTGTGCGGGACCATGCCCTTGACGGCGCGGAAGACAAGTTCCTCGGGCTTGCGCTGGCGCAGTTTCTCGGCGGTCTCGATCTTCTGGTTGCCGATGTAGCCACCGCGCTTGCTGGTATACACCTTCTGCTGCTCCTTGCGGCCGGTGAGCACCACCTTGTCGGCGTTGATCACGACGACGAAGTCACCGGTGTCGACGTGGGGGGTGAAGGTTGGGCGGGTTTTGCCGCGGATCAGGTTGGCGGCGGTCACGGCGACCTGGCCCAGGACCTTGTCCTTGGCGTCGATGACCCACCACTGGCGGTTCACGTCCTGAGCTTTGGCAGAGAATGTTTTCATGTCGAA
The DNA here is from genome assembly GCA_030827515.1 of Prosthecobacter sp. GTDB lineage: Bacteria > Verrucomicrobiota > Verrucomicrobiia > Verrucomicrobiales > Verrucomicrobiaceae > Prosthecobacter. Next base: position 10,177 of record JAUREI010000042.1, read on the forward strand.
GGTGCTTGATGTGGTGCGCCGGCCTGCTCGCGAAATCGGGAGGTCTGCCAGCACAGAAATGAGGGCAGTGAGAGTAGAAGTCAGGCGACAAGTGTCAACCGGAAAGTCAGCTTATTCGCACGCTTGCCTCTTGCGGGGGGCGCCCCCCCATGATAGCGAGACGGCCACAACCCCAGCCCTCCGCCGCCCAGGCGCCCATGAAAGCCCAGCAACTCCTCCAAGCCATCGGCCCCGAACTCAGCCAGCAGATTGTCCAGTACGTCCAGACCGACGAGCGTCCGGCCTACCGGGCCCTCATCCAAAACCTGGCCCAGCAGCGCAGGCTCCGCCCCCAGTTCATCCTGGAGAAATCCCGCCCCAAGCAGGCCGAATGGCTGCTCGCCCAGCTCAACCTGAAGGTCAACGACCCGATCGCCGAGCAACTCCTGCAAATCTGGCTGCTCAAGTCCCAGGGCGCCATGCTGACCACCTTCCTCGACGCCGTCGGCATTCCCCATGACGGCAAGGGCCAGGTCGAGGACCTGCCCGAGGAAATCGCCGAGGACAAGGCCGGCGCCGGCATCGAAGCCCTGCTGGCCGCCTATCCGCCCAAGCAGGCGGCCCTGTACCTGCACATGTTCCAACTGCAGAAACCCGACGGCTGGGAGGGCCTGACCAAGGCCATCGCCGCCCGACCGGACGCGCAGCTCCAGGCCTGAGCCCCGCCCCTCACATGAAACTTCGCCCCAGCCGCGTCCTCCGTGAGGTTCGTGCCGGACGTCCCGCCACGGTTCTCAAACTCAACCTGAACGACCCGCGCGTCGTCGAGATGGCCGGTCTGGCCGGTGCGAGCGCGGTCTGGCTGTGCAACGAGCACGTGCCCAACGACTGGACCAACCTCGAGCATCAGGTTCGCGCCGCCAAGCTCCATGACATGGACACCATCGTGCGTGTCAGCAAGGGGTCTTACAGCGAGTACGTGAAACCCTTCGAGCTCGACGCCACCGGCATCATGGTGCCACACGTGACCTGCGCCGACGAAGCCCGTCAGGTCGTCGAGATGGTGCGCTGCCATCCGCTCGGACGCCGGGCGATGGACGGTGGCAACATGGACGGCGCCTTCTGCCAGATCCCGCTCGCCGATTACGCTCGCCACAACAACACCGAGCGCTTTGTCATCCTGCAGATCGAGTCGCCCGAAGCCCTTGAACAGGTGGAGGCCATCGCCGCCGTGCCCGGCTTTGACATGCTGCTTTTCGGTGCCGGCGACTTCAGCCACCGCATCGGCAAGCTCGGCCAGGCCACCGACCCCGAGGTGGTGACAGCCCGCAAACGCGTCGCCGCGGCGGCGCTGAAGCACGGCAAGCATGTCGCAGTCGCCTCCCTCTACGGACAGAAGGACGAAGTCATGGCCGAAGGCAGCCTCGTAGTCACCCTGGGTGCCGACGTGCTCGCCCTCGGCGACGCCTTCCGCCAGATGGTCGGCGGCTTCCAGCCGCAGACCGCCGGTTCGCGCGCGGAATCCATGTATCGCTGAGCCCGGCTTGAACCCCGGGCCGGAACGATTATGGTATAGTTCCGCATGCGCCTCCTCCTTCCAACCCTCCTTGCCGGCTGCATGGCCCTGGCCGCCTGCAGCAGCACCGTGCCGAGCCCGGAACAGCTCGACGCCTTGGAGCGCCAGGTGCGGGCCCAGCACCGCGGCGACTACGAGGCCCTTGAAAACAGGCGACAGTCGGGGGAACTCGACGCTGAATCCCATCGCATCGCCCTCGCCGCGCTCGACAAGCGCGTCCGCAATGAGGTTGACACCCGCCTGTGGAGCCGCCACGCCCTTGCCCAGAGCGAGTTGAAGTCGAACGACATCCCGACACCCGACCGGCCGATACCGCTTGCACCTCCCGGGGTTGGCACCCTCCAGAACAGCCTCTACAACAGCCAGCGCCAGACCGGCATGGGCAGCCAGCTCATGGGCAATTTCCTGCGCGATTCAGGCGGCGCCAATTTCAACAGCAGCCGCGCCGGCACCATGTACGATCAATGACCTGGAACGCGGCCATGGTCGACCGACTGATGAGGGTTGCCGACACCGTCATCGCCGGCACCCGCCGCCGCCTGCCGGAAAGGATTCGTCGTGCCGCCGATGCCTGCGTCACCGAAATCGAACTCATGGCCGACTGCGTCGGTGAGGATGAGGCCATCGACGAGGATCTGCTCGGTTTGTTCGAGGGCTGTTCGCTTGCCGACGGCGAACCGGAACTGCCCGGCCAACTGCCCCGCATCCGCCTCTTTCTGGACAATCTCTGGGATCATGCCGAAGGCGACATAAGCACCTTCCGCGAGGAGATTCGCATTACTTGGCTGCATGAACTGGGCCACTACCTGGGCCTCGACGAGGATCAGGTGGCGGCACTCGGGCTGGCCTGACTCAACCGCGCACCTGCCCCTCGCCGTCGACGAGATACTTGTAGCTGCACAATTCCGCCAGCCCCATCGGCCCGCGTGCGTGCAGCTTGTCGGTGCTGATGCCGATCTCGGCGCCAAAGCCGAACTCGCCACCATCGTTGAATCGGGTGCTGGCGTTGTGCAGGACCACGGCGCTGTCGATCTCATGCTGAAAGCGTTCCGCCGCAGTGCGGTCGCGGGTGACGATGCTGTCGGTGTGGTGCGAGCCGTGACGATTGATGTGGGCGATCGCCTCGTCGAGCCCGGCCACGGTCTTCACTGCCAGCACCAGTTCCAGATACTCGGTGTCCCAGTCGCTGTCCTGCGCCGGCACGGCGGGCACGCCAAGCAGGCCGCGCGCCTCGTCATCCGCGCGGATCTCCACGCGCGCCTCGGCAAGCCGTCGGCCGACGACTGGGTAGAAGGCGGAAGCCACGTCGCGGTGCACAAGCAGGGTTTCGAGCGCGTTGCAAACACCGGGCTTCTGGCACTTCGAATTGACGACAATGTCGGCCGCCATGGCGAGATCGGCATCGGCATGCACATAGACATGGCAGACACCGTCGTAGTGCTTGATGACCGGCATGCGCGCGGAAGCGACGACCTTTTCGATGAGCCCCTTGCCGCCGCGCGGAATGATGAGGTCCAGGAACTGGTCCATCCTGGCCATGTGCTCGACACTGGCGCGGTCGGTGAACGGGATGAGTTGGACGCTGTGAGCGGGCAGGCCGGCGCGCTCGCCACCCGCCTGCAGGGCGGCAGCCAGGGCGACGTTCGAATGGATGGCCTCGCTGCCGCCGCGCAGCAGGGTGGCGTTGCCGGTCTTGAAGCAGAGCGAGGCGGCGTCGGTGGTGACGTTGGGGCGCGACTCGAAAATGATGCCGATGACACCAATCGGCACGCGCACCTTGCGGATGCGCAAGCCGTTCGGCCGTGTCCACTCGGCAAGCTGTTCGCCGACCGGATCCGGCAGGACGGCCACCTCGCGCACTGCGGCTGCCACGGCGGCCAGGCGCTTCGGATCGAGCGTCAGGCGATCAATCATGGCCGTGCTCAGGCCGTTGTCGCGGGCACGCGCAAGATCCTTGGCATTGGCCTCGAGGATGGCCGCCTCTCGGGCCTCGATCTCATCGGCCATGGCCAGCAGGATGGCGTTCTTCTGGGCCGTCGTCAGCTTGACCAGTTCGTGGGCGGCCGCGCGGGCGCGCCGGCCCATCTCGATGAGGGTCTGTTGGATTTCGGTGTCGGTCATGTGGCCGGCCAGCATAACGCGCACGGCGCGTTCATCCAGCGGAATGAGGTTCCTCCGCCGCCTTGGCAAACCAGGCGAGAAATTCGCGGTTGCCGTCCGTGCCCTGGATGCAGGACTCGACCAGGCCCAGCCAGCGCAATTCCGGACGCCCCTCGACAAAGGTCTTGAGGCGCGCACAGGCCTTTTCATGCAGGGCGGGGTCGCGGACAATGCCGCCGGCGCCAATCTCCTCGCGGCTGAGTTCAAACTGCGGTTTGACCAAAACCAGCGCCTGTCCGCCCGGCTTGAGTGCGGCAATCGGCCCCGGCAGGACCAGCGTCAGCGAGATGAAGGAGACGTCGGCGACAATGAAGTCGATCGGCTCGGGCAGGTCGGCCGGCTGCAGGTGGCGAACGTTGAAATTTTCCCGGCAGACAACCCTCGGGTCGCTGCGCAGCTTCCAAACCATCTGGTTGGTGCCGACGTCGAAGGCGAACACGCGAACCGCACCGCGCTGCAGGAGACAGTCGGTGAAGCCGCCGGTCGAGGCGCCGATGTCGAGCGCGACGAGACCGGTCAAGTCGATGCCAAAGTGATCGAGCGCGCCCTCCAGTTTCAGTCCGCCGCGGCTGACGAAGCGCGGGGGCTGCCTGACGCGCAGGACGGCGTCGCGTCGCACGAGCCAGCCGGGCTTGCTGACCACCTCCTCGCCGACCAGCACCTCGCCGGCCATGATGAGGCGTTTGGCCTGCTCGCGCGAGGGGCTGAGCCCGCGCTCCACCAGGGCGAGATCCAGGCGGATGCGGGCCATCAGGGGGCGCTGCTGACGGGTTCGATGATTTCGTCGCCCGGCTCCAGGGTGACCCCGGCGGGCACCGACGACAGGTCGAGGTCGGCGACTGCCTCATCGGCTTCGATCGTGTCGGCAATGACAACGCGGGCGAGCACCGCGCTGTCGCGACGGATCTCAAACTTTTGACCTTTCTTGAGACCGGCCTTGGAACCGGCATCGACCACAACAAAGCCCTGCTCGCGCACCACGGCCTTGAGTTTGGCGACCGGCTTGGCGGCCAATACTTTCTGCTGCATGGCGGTCAACGTGTTCGTGTTGATGCCCTTGGCTTCGGCGGCGACCACGGTTTTCGGGACAGTCAGGCCGCCCCCAGGCAGCCCGCCGGCCATCAGGCCGGGCGTCTCCTCGGCGGCCGGGGCCACGGTGCCCGGGGCGGGCGGCGAAATTGTGGTGGCCGGGGCAACCGCCGGCAGGGCCGCCATGCCGACCGGTTTGGCGGCCTCCTCGGCCGCCTGGGTCTTCTTCAAATGCTCAAGTTCACGCTTGGCGCCGCGCGCGGCCTGCTGCCCCTCCCAGGCCAGATAGCCGGTGATGGCGAGCAGGATGAGCGTGAGGGCTTGGGCGAAATGGATCAGTCGCATGAGATGAAGCTAGATGCGAAATTCAAAAACGGAAATGCAATTCCTCGCCCCTTGCGCGGTCGTCCATCCGTTTCACTATGAAAGAAGCAAATGACCGAACTCGCACTTTTCCGACTGCCTGACGGACGGGCCTGGCTTGGCGCCGGGCCCTTCGAGGCGCTGGCGGCACCGCCGCCCGAAGGCGGCTGTTTCTACGTCAATGATTTCGACCTCACCGATCCGCTGCCCTGGAAGCGGCCCGCGCGTCTCGTCGAAGTGAACCCCGAGGGCCTGGCCGCCGCGGCCGGCTGGAACGGCGCCCTTCCACCGCGCATCAACTGGGCCAAGCCGGTGACCGAGTGGTTCAAAATGGCCTTTCGGCGCATCCGCCGCGAGGTGCTGGGCCGACGCCTGGAAAAGATGGTGCCGGTGCTCACCGAACGTGGCGAAATCGTCGCCGGTCAGCCGGTGCGCCTGCTCGAAAAAGTACTCGCCGCGCCGCCCAACACCTGGGGCTACGCCCACGTCACCGCCGAAGCCGGCTTTCTTGGTGCGACACCGGAACTGCTCCTGCAAACGCGGGGCAACCGCGTGGAAACCATGGCCCTCGCCGGCACCGCCAAGCCGGGGCAGCAGGACAATTTCCTCACCGACGTCAAGGAGATCGAGGAACACGAGATTGTCGTGCGCTACCTGGAGGAACGCCTGACCGAATTGGGAACGACTCACCGCGAACCACGCGGCACCTGCGAAGCCTCCGGACTCGTCCACTTTCAGACGCGCCTCTCGGTCGACCTCGACCGGCCGCGTACGGCGGATGACCTGATCCGCCACCTGCACCCGACACCCGCCGTCGGCTGCCTGCCGCGCGACGACACTTGGCTGGCGCGCCTTCGCGAGTATCGCCAGCAACTGCAGGTCCCCGGCTTCTTTGGCGCCCCCTTCGGCTTTGTCGAACCGGGTGCGGACACCCCCTGCCACATCGTCGTCGCCATCCGCGGCCTCGGCTGGCACGGCAGCGAGGCCCAATTGCCCTCCGGCTGCGGCATCGTCAGCGGCAGCGCCTTTGATCACGAATGGCGCGAACTGCGCCTGAAGCGCGAGGCGGTATTGCGCCTGCTCGGCGTCTGAAACGGCGACTGAACAGCGCCACCGCGGAACTGTCGAACTCCGCCATGCGCTGTATCCTTCTGCTTGCATTGCTGGCCTGCGGCTGCCGCGCCGATCCCCTCGTGCTCGCCGCCGCCGCGCGCGCCCAGTTGCCTCAGGACGAGACCTTCGCCACCCGACTCTGTCACGCAGCGCTCGACCGCACCCGGCAGCAGGTGCGTTACGACGGCGCCTAGGTGCGCATTCCCTACCCCGGCGGCGACGTGCCGGCCGACACCGGCGTCTGCACCGAAGTGGTCATTCGCGGCCTGCGTGTGCTAGGGCACGACCTGCAAAAGCTCGTCCACGAGGACATGCGCCGGAACTTTGCCGCCTACCCGAGGCAGCGGGGCCTGCGGAAGCCCGACCCAACATCGATCATCGTCGCGTGCCGAACCTGCAGACCTTCCTGCGCCGACGATGTGCCGCCCTGCCTGTCAGCTCCGACCCGCCGACTACCAACCCGGCGACCTGATCACCTGTACGGTCGCCGGCCGACTGCCTCACATCGCGATCGTCGTCCCGGCGGCCGACGGCGGCACGGTGCCGTGGATCGTTCACAACATCGGCCAGGGGCCCAGGCTGGAAAACCGACTCTTCGAGTTTCCGCTCACCGGCCACTACCGCTGGCGCGGCGAGTGAAAGTCCGGCGACGACCGCGTGCGATTGCGGTTGAACCGGAAGCCGGTCCGGTGGACACGGTTGCTTTCATGAACACCCTCGTCATCCGCTCCCTGCTCACCGCGCTCGCGCGCATGGGCGTGGCGGAGGTCTGCGTGGCCGCCGGCGCGCGCAACGCGCCCGTCATCGCCGCGCTGATGGAGAGCGAGGGCGTGAAACTCTGGAACTTTTTCGAGGAACGCAGCGCTGCTTTCTTTGCCCTCGGCCGCATCCTCGCCAACCGCGCGCCGGTCGCGGTGCTGACCACCTCCGGCACCGCCGCCGCCGAACTGCTGCCGGCCGTCATCGAAGCCCACTACCAGGGCCTGCCGCTGGTGCTGGTCACCGCCGACCGCCCCCGTCGCTTCCGCGGCACCGGCGCACCCCAGGCGATCGAACAGAAGGAGTTGTTCGGCCCTTACGCCTCGTCCTGCCTTGATGTGGAGGCCGGCGCCAGCCTGTCTTGGCCGACCCGCACCAACGGCCGACCGCTGCACATCAATCTCTGCCTCGAGGAACCCCTCGATACCCGCCAACCGGGCATCGACTTCCTCGCCCATCCCGGGCCCAAGCCGCCGAAACCGCCCAAGCCGCCCACCTTCACACTGCCGGCGTTGCCGACCGCCGTCCTCGCCGCCGGCCTCAGCCCGGAGGAAGCGGAGGCTGCCGCCCCGGTGCTCAGCAAACTCGGCCTGCCGGTCTTTGCGGAGGCGACCTCCAATCTCTGGGGCGCCCGGACCGACCTGCGCCACCTGCTGCATCCGGCGGATGACGACACGCTGTCCGGCCTCGACACCCGCCATGTCCTGCGCCTTGGCGGCGTGCCGACCAGTCGCTGGTGGCGGGATCTTGAGGACCGCACGGAACTGCACGTCAGCAACCTTTCGCGACAGCCCTTCCCGGGTCTGGCACGAACGCAGAATGTCGTCAACCTGCCCTGGACCGCCCTGGAGGGTCTGGCCGGTCATCGCCTGCCCGCCGCGACCGTTGCCCGTCCGCCGTTCGCGAACCTTCCGCCACTGTCCGAACCTTCCTGGATGCAGACCCTGGCTGAACGCCTGCCCGCCGGCGCCCAGGTCTTTCTCGGCAACAGCCTGCCGATCCGCGAGTTCAATCGCGTCGTCCCGGCCGTCGCCGGCGGCATGCGCTTCCTTGCCAACCGCGGTGCCAATGGCATCGACGGCCTTGTCTCGACCTGGCTGGGCGCGAGCGCGGTGGAACGCGAGTCCTGGCTGATCCTCGGCGATCTCTCCGCGCTCTACGACCTCGCCGCGCCCTGGGTGTTGCCGCAACTGCCCAAGGGCAACCGCCGTCTCGTCGTCATCAACAACGGTGGCGGCAAGATCTTCGCGCAGGTCGCCTCGCTGCGCTCCCTGTCGCGCGAGGCCCGCCACATCATCGAGAACCGCCACCGCGTCCGCTTCGGCCCCTGGGCAGAGTTGTGGGGCATGCCGTACGTGCAGGCCACGCGCCCCGACCACCTCGACCGGCTGCCCGAGGGCCCGGTGCTAGTGGAAGTCCTTCCCGACGCCGCTTGAGCGCCGCCGTTTTTCGCCTTGCCAGTGCTGGCGCCGTGGCGCAGCATCGCTTGGACTTGCCCCCGCCATGCTAAAAAAGAATTGGTACCTGCTCCTCCCCTTTGTCTTGTTCGCCCTTCCGGGCCTGCTCTTCGGCTACTACACGCTGAGCCATGGCTACAATTCGGACGACGCCTGGAAGGCCACGCGCCACTTCCTGAAGTCCGGCACCCGCTACACGCAGAACTACTCCGAGTCGAACTTTGCCCGTCTGCGCCCCGGCATGGATGGTCGCACCGTCTACGAGGTCATGGGCATGCAGCCTTTTGAACGCCACGACGATGACACGCGCTGGCTTTACGCGCTCGCCAAACCCGGCGCCACCGCCTACCACGAACGCGTCGTGGTGCTGGAGCGCGACAAAAAAAATGTGCCGCGCGTGAAGACAGTCGTGCGCGGCTTCAAGGTTCCCGATGCCACCCCGTGAGGGTCGCCCCACCGCCATGCCCTTCACCCGCCTCTTTTTCCTTTTCGGCCTAGCCGTCTTCACCTGCCTGCCCGCCGCCTGCTCCAGCCGACCCAAGGGCCTGCCGAAAAATCTGCCGAGCATCAAGCTGAAGGATTCACCGAAAACGCCGGCCCACGGCATGGCACGCCGCGACTACCCCTTTGACGCGAACGGCAACTACGTCACCGCCTGGGCCGCCGAGGGCGGACCGGCCGCCACCGCCGCTGACATCGAGCGCTGGAGCACCTCGCACGGCGGCACCGTCTCTCGCCGCCAGCCCTCGCCGGTGCGCAAGGTCTCCGGCAGTTCCGGTACCCGTGGCACCCACACGATCCGCTCCGGCGACACCCTCAGCGGCATCGCCCGCAAGTATGGCACGACGGTCGCCAAGCTGAAGGCGGCCAACGGCCTGAAGTCCGACCTCATTCGCGCGGGCAAAACCCTGAAAATCCCGCGCTGATCCCGTCGTGACGCCGCTCCTGCTCGTGGGCCTCGGCCTGACCGTTGTTCTTGTAACGCTGACGGCGTTTCGCCTGCACGCCTTCCTGGCCATGATCCTCGCCGCCTTCGTGGTGGCCGTGGCCACCCCGGGCACGGTGCTGGAGGCACACGGCCTGGCCCAGTCCAAAGCCGGCAAAATGAGCGCCGCCCAGGCGACCGCCTTTGGCGGCTCGAAGCCGGTCGACCGCGTGCTGTCGGCCTTTGGCGACACCTGTGGCAAGATGGGCCTGCTCATCGCCATGGCCTCGATCCTTGGCAAGTGCCTGCTCGATTCCGGCTCCGCCATGCGGATTGTCCAGTCGGTGCTGAAGATCTTCGGACAGGCGCGCGTCCACCTCGGTTTCATCCTCACCGGCTTTGGCCTGGCCATTCCCGTCTATTTCGACGCGGTGTTCTACCTGCTGATGCCCATCGGCAAGGCGATGGCGCGTGTTACCGGCAAAAACTACCTGCTGTACATCCTCACCATCGTCGCCGGTGCCACCATGGCCCACTCGCTGGTGCCACCGACACCCGGCCCGCTGTTCACCGCCAAAGAACTCGGGGTCGACCTCCGTACCATGATGATCGCCGGCGGCATTGTCGGCCTGTTCACCGCCTCGACCGGCCTGCTCTGGGCGGTCTGGGCCAACCGCCGCTGGCAGATCGCCCTGCCCGAGGACGGCCCCGCGGAAGGCGTCGCCGCCGATCACCCGCTGCCATCGCTCGGCCTCGCCCTGCTGCCCATCGTCCTGCCCATCGCCATCATCAGTTGGGGCTCCTTCCAAAAGGTGCCTCCCTGGTACAGCGACAGCAACGTCGCCCTATCCATCGGTGCCGTACTCGGTCTTTACGTGCTCCACCGCCATCGCCCGGCCGGAGCGACTTCGGTCAACGACGCGGTGCAGCAGGCCATTCTCTCCGGGGCTGGCATCCTGCTCATCACCGCCGCCGGCGGCGCCTTCGGCAGCACCCTGCGCCAGACCGGCGTGGCCGAATTGATCCAGCAGATGGGCGCCTCCTCGGCCCGCAACTGGGCCCTGCCGATCTGCTTCTTGGTCACCGCCCTCGTCCGCACCGCCCAAGGCTCGGCCACGGTCGCCATGATCACGGCGGCGCCCATCGCCAAGGCTTTCCTGGAAACCGGCGCCCTTGGCTGCCATCCGGTCTACCTGGCTCTCGCCGTCGGCTGCGGCTCAAAACCAGTGCCCTGGTTCAACGACAGCGGCTTTTGGATCATCACCCGCATGACCGGCCTGAAGGAATCGGAAACCCTGAAGATCGTCACACCGATGATGTCGCTCATGGGCCTGGTCGGCCTGCCTGTCGTGATGCTCGGCGCCTGGCTCTGGCCGATGGTGTGATCGAGGTGTTGGATCAGCGGTCGGCTTAACCCACCGCATCGCATCCAAGCGGGTTTCGATGCTGGCACCCCCAGGACAAGTGCTGGCGACGCGTTCACCAAGACATTTGGCCAGGGTCCAGCCACTCTGCTTCGGGTCAACGCTTCCAAAAAAAGGGCGCCCTGTCCCGGGCGCCCTGTGGTTTGTGCCTCAATAAGGCACTCGGAAGATTTCGCCGGTGACCGGGTCGCGCGCCTTCTGGCCGGGGCGCAGACCCTCGACGCTGATGATACGCTTCGGATCCTGCAGGCTGTAGACCTGGTTCGACTGGCCGGGCACCTTGCGGGCAAACGGGACATCGGTCGGAACCGGCGCGGGCGCCGGGGCCGGCGGCTGCTCGGGTGTGGGGGCCGGGGCAGGCGTCGGCACGCCACCCGGCACGACAGGGGGTTGGGTGCCGGGAGGTGCCACCACCATCCCGGGATCCACCCCCGTGTTCGGGTCGAGGTTCGGGGCCGGCACCGGCATGCCATTCGGATCGAGCGGCACCGGGGCGTTCGGATCGACATACTGGGTCGGCTCGCCGTAGCGCGGCGGGTAGTCCAGCATGCGGCCACCGCGTCCGGCGAAGGGCCGCGGCTCGGGGCCTTGGCAACTGGCGAGCACCGCGGTCAGGGCGGTGAGGACGTGGAGGGGGCGAAGCATGACTTGGGAGGGTTAGTTGTTCACGCGCATCGGCATGAGCACGTAGAGGAAATTGACGCCCGTGCGCAGGACGCCGGGACTGATTTCATCGATCAGGTGCAGGGTCACCTCATCGGCGGTCAGATTGCGCAGCGGCGCCATCGTGAACTCCGGATTGAAGGCGATGGTGATGTCGGCACCCTTGTAATTGATCGCCAAGGTTTCGCGGGCTTCACCGACATCCGGTGAAGAGGCCACGATCTCGACCTGGCCGGGGGTGAAGATGAACTTCACGGAATTCGACTTGTCGCTGGCAAGAAGGGACACGCGCGAGATGGCGCGCAGGAAGGTCTCGCGCTCCAGGACAATGCGCTCCTTGGCCTCGCCGGGAATGACCTGGCGATAGTTCGGATAGTTGCCGTCGATCAGCTTGCTGATCAGCAGGCTTTCGCCGAGGTCGAAACCGACCTGGCTGCCAGTGACACGAATGAGCACGTCGCCGCTGTCGCCCAGCAGGCGCGCCAGCTCGTTGACGGCCTTGGTCGGCACGATGAGATCGACCTCCTGGCTCTCGGGAAACTCGACCTCCTGCTCGACCATCGCCAGTCGGCGGCCGTCGGTGGCGACGAGGGTGAGGGCGTTGCCCTTGAAGGAAAACAGAATGCCGTTGAGGACGTAGCGCGTCTCGTCAGTCGAAATCGCATAGGAGGTCTTGCGCAGGCAGTCGCGCAGGACCTGCTGTTCAACACGAAACTCGCGGGCGTCGTCGAAGCGCGGCAGCGACGGGAATTCCTCGCTGCTCAGGCCGAGCACCTTGAAGAAGGACGGACCACTGCGGATTGAGGCGATGTTCTTTTCATCGACGCTGATCTCGATCTCCTCGGTCGGCAGTTCGCGAACGATGGTGGCCAGCTTGCGCGCTGGCAGGGTGGTGGCGCCCTCTTCCTCGACTTCGGCCGGGACGCTGCAGGTCACCCCAACGTCGAGGTCGGTGGTCGTCAGCTCCAGCACGCCGTCGCGGGCCCGCAGCAGGACGTTGGAGAGAATGGCCAGGGTCGTGCGCGCGCTGACCACGTGCTGAACCTGCTGGATGGCCTGCTGGAAGGAATCCTTGCTGATGGTGAACTTCATAGGGGAGGGACGTGCCGTCGAGGGTGTGACCAGCCTTTTTAACTGACCCGGGACGGGTGGCAAGAAGTTTGGCGGGGAATTTGGCAAATCAAGCCCAGAAACCGCCCCGCCTTGACTCGCCGCCCGCCTGCGGCCACCTTGCAATCTCCATGACCGATGCCATCCCCAATGTCCTTGCCGAACGCTACGCCACTTCCGCCATGCGCGCCCTCTGGTCCGCCGAAGGCAAGGTGCGGCTCGAGCGCGATTACTGGGTCGCCGTCCTGAAGGGCCAGCGTGAACTAGGCATCCCGGTGCCGGACGGCGTCATCGAGTCTTACGAGGCGGTCAAGGACAAGGTCTCCCTGAGCTCGATCATGCAGCGCGAGCGCGTCACCCGACACGACGTCAAGGCACGGATCGAGGAGTTCGGTGAACTTGCCGGCCACGAGCACATCCACAAGGGCATGACCAGCCGCGACCTGACGGAAAACGTCGAGCAGCTCCAGGTCTTCCGCAGCCTGCTGGAGGTCCGCAAAAAGAGCCTCGCCGCCCTCGCCGGTTTCGCCCGCCGTGCCGCAGAAACCCGCGACATGCCCCTTGCCGCCCGCACCCACAACGTCGCCGCCCAGGTCACCACCCTCGGCCGCCGCTGGGCGATGTTTGGCGAGGAGCTGCTGCTCGGTGTCCAGGCCCTCGATGATCTCATCCGCACCTACCCGGCGCGCGGCCTGAAGGGCGCCGTCGGCACCCGCCTCGACCAGATCACTCTTTTCAACGGCGACGCCGCCAAGGCGCGCGACCTGGAAACCCGCATCCTCCGTCACCTCGGCATCGGTGCCGCCCTCGACGCCCCCGGCCAGGTCTACCCGCGCAGCCTCGACCTTCAGGTTGTCGCCACGCTCTGCCAGCTCGCCTCCGGCGCCTCCAGCTTTGCGCGCACGCTGCGCCTCATGGCCGGTCACGAACTCGCCGGCGAGGGCTTCGCCAAGGGCCAGGTCGGCAGTTCGGCCATGCCGCACAAGATGAACAGCCGCTCCTGCGAGCGCATCAACGGCCTGCACGTCATCCTCAAAGGCCACCTCGCCATGGCTGCCGGACTCGCCGGCGACCAGTGGAACGAGGGCGACGTCTCTTGCTCGGTCGTCCGCCGCGTCATGCTGCCCGACGCCTTCCTCGCAATGGACGGCCTGCTGGAAACCCTGCTCACCGTGCTAAACCAGATGGAAATCTTTGAGTCGGTCGTTGAAAGCGAACTGCTCCGCTATCTTCCCTTCCTGCTCACCACCACCGTGCTCATGCAGGCCGTCAAGGCCGGCGCCGGCCGCGAGGCCGCCCACGAGACCATCAAGGAACACGCGGTCGCCGTCGCCAAGGACCTGCGCACGGGTCGCACCGCCCGCAACGACCTGCTCGACCGCCTCGCCGCCGACCCCCGCCTCGGCCTCGATGCCGCGACGCTGGCCGACCTGCTCGCCCAAGGCCGTGCCAACGCCGGCGACGGCCCCGCCCAGGTCGACCACTTCTGCGCCCGGGTCGATGCCCTGCTCGCCGCCCACCCCGACGCCGCTGCCTACCAGCCCGGCAACATCCTCTGACCCTGGCCGGTGCGTCCGGCCGCGTTCCACCCGCCATGCCGACGACCGGATCCCGACCGCCCGAGGCCATGCTGGCTGCGGACCTCAAGGCCGATGTTCAGCGATTCGCCACCGAACTCGGCTTTGCGGAATGTCGAGTCGCTCCCGCCCTGCCCGCCGCCCACCGCGAGCTTTATGAAAAATGGCTGGCCGATGGCTGCCATGGCGACATGGCCTGGCTGGCGCGCGATCCGGCCCGGCGCTCCGACCCGCGCCTCGTCCAAGATGGCGCGCGCAGCGTCATCGTGCTGGCGATGAACTACCACCAGGGCGAATCCGCGATCGCCGCCGCCGCCGGCTTCAGGATCGCCCGCTACGCCTGGAACGACGATTACCACGACCTCATCGAGAGGAAGCTGAGGGCGCTCGATGACTTTCTCATCGGCCACGGCGGCATCCAGCGTCGCTACGTCGACACCGGTCCCGTCCTCGAGCGCGACTTCGCCTCCGCGGCTGGCCTCGGCTGGAACGGCAAGAGCACGATGCAGATTCACCGCCGGCTCGGAACCTGGTTCTTTCTTGCCGAACTCATCACCACTCTCGACCTGCCGGCCGATGAACCGGGGCGCGATCTCTGCGGTCGCTGCACGCGCTGCCTCGACGCCTGCCCGACGGCCGCCATCACCGCGCCGCGCCGGCTCGATGCCCGTCGCTGCCTCTCCTACCTGACCATCGAGAACAAGGGCCCGATCCCCGTGGAATTCCGGCACGCGCTCGGAGACCGCCTCTACGGCTGCGACGACTGCCTCACCGCCTGCCCCTGGAACCGATTCGCCCAAGTCTCGCACGAGGCGACCTTTCAGGCCCGCGAGGCGGTGTTTCATCAACCCCTGCGCGACTTCCTCAGCCTGACCGACGAAGCCTTCCGCGCCCTCTTTGCCAAGTCGCCAATCAAGCGCATCAAGCGCCCCGCCTTCCTGCGCAACGTCTGCGTCGTCCTTGGCAACACCGGCACCGCCGCCGACCTCCCCGCCCTCGGACTCGCCGCTCGGGACGAACATCCGCTGATCGCGGAGCACGCCCTATGGGCCGTACGGGAAATCCGTTCGCGCTTGGAGGTGTCTCTGCAGAGGGTGGAAGTCTGCGGTGCGGATCATCGGCACACTCCTCCTTGCAAAGGAGTGTGATCGATGTCGACAGCCGGAACACCTGCCGCTTTTTTGACGGCGGTGCCAGAAACACGAGCCTCGAAGCCCGGCAGCTCAGACGTGGATCGGATGGCCGCGGGCCACTTCCGTGGCTTCCTTGACCATTTCCGAGAGGGTCGGGTGGGCGTGGATGGTGGCTTCGATCTCGTCCCAAGTGGCTTCGAGGTTCATGGCCAGGCCGATCTCGGCAATCATTTCGGTGCTCTCAGCCCCGAGCATGTGCGCGCCGAGGATCTCGCCGTGCTTCTCACCGTAGAGAATTTTGACGAAGCCTTCGGGTTCGCCGGCGGCCAGAGCCTTGCCGCTGGCGACGTAGGGGAACTTGCCGACTTTGTACTTGAGGCCCTTCTCCTTGGCGGCGCGCTCGGTGAGACCGATGCTGGCGACCTGAGGATGGCAGTAGGTGCAGCCCGGGAAGACGCCGACCTTCTTCGGCTTGTGGCCGCTGAAGATGCCCTCGACGGCCTGGATGGCCTCGTAACTGGCGACGTGGGCCAGCCAGGGCGGGCCGATGATGTCGCCGGCGCCGTAGATGCCCTTGACCGAGGTCTGGTAGCGGTCGTCGGTGTGCAGCCAGCCGCGGTCGCTGAGCTTCAGCTCGATGCCACCCGGCAGCACCGGGCTGACGCCGATGGCGACGAGGGCGA
>JAUREI010000148.1 GCA_030827515.1 Prosthecobacter sp.
CTGTTTTTTGGCGGGTCTGTCCATGGGCGGTTACGGCACCCTGCGGCTCGGAGCCCTGCATGCCGACCGCTTTGCCGGTCTGAGCGCCCACAGCAGCGTCACCGATGCGGCCAGGATGCGCGGCTTTGTCGAGGAGGATCCGGACACCTGGTTGCTGCGCGAAACCGAGCCGCTGGCGGCGCTCGACTGCCTGCGCGCGAAGGCCGATCGCCTGCCGCCGCTGCGCTTCGACTGCGGCACCGAGGACGTGCTGATCGAGGACAACCGTGCCCTGCATGCCGGCCTGCTGGCGGCGGGCATTGCGCATGACTACGCCGAGTTCCCCGGCGGCCACACCTGGGAGTACTGGCACGAGCACCTGGCCGACAGCCTGCGTTTTTTTGGCCGGATCTTGATGGCGGAGACGCGTTTGTCAGGTTGAGAGGTCGAAGGATCGTTGCGGTTCAGACCTGCGGGTCACTGCCCCGCACTACAGAGGAACCTGTGATGGGAATGCTGTAGCCGCGGGCAGTGACCGCGGGGTTCCCGGCCTGCGGCGGGTAGCGCGGCTGTGCGAGGCCACTTTTCCGGATGAAAGCCGCCCGGGTCGACGTTAGGGACGGCGCATGAAACTCGCGCTTCTTTTTTCCAGCCTGCTCGCGCTCGGTTCCTCGGTGGCGGCGCCGCCGAACGTTCTTTTCATCTGTGTCGATGACCTCAAGCCCGTGCTGGGTTGCTATGGCGATCCGGTCGCCAAGACACCGAATGTGGATGGGTTGGCCGCGCGCGGGGTCCGCTTTGACGCCGCCTACTGCAACCAGGCGGTTTGCTCGCCCTCGCGCAACGCCCTGATGACCAGCCTGCGGCCGCAGACGCTGGGCATCTACGAACTGAGCACGAATTTCCGCAAGGCCGCCCCCGACGCGGTGACCGTGGCCCAGCACTTCATGGCCCAGGGCTATCGCACCGAGGCCATGGGCAAGATCTTCCACCGCGGCCATGGCAACGTCGAGGATGCGGCGTCCTGGAATGTGCCGCACTGGAACCCGAAGGCGGCCACCTACGCCCTGCCGGAGAGCACGGCGAACCTGCGTGACAGTCGCAATGGTCCGCGGGGTCCGGCGACGGAACTGGCCGGGGTCGAGGACGAGATTTATGCCGATGGCCAAACCGCCCGGGAAGCCGTCCGCCGGCTTGAGGCGGCCGCGCAGAAGCCCGACCAACCCTTCTTCATCGCCGTGGGTTTCATTCGTCCGCACCTGCCATTCGTTGCGCCGAAAAAATACTGGGACCTCTACGATCCCGCCGCCCTGCCGATGCCGCAGGTGACCGAACCGCCGGCCGGGGCTCCTTCGTATGCCGGTCAGTTTGGCGGCGAGTTGCGCCAATACAGCGACATGCCCGCCGAGGGCGACATCGATCCGGCCGCGACGCGCCGGCTCATCCACGGCTATTATGCCGCCACCAGCTACATGGACGCCCAGCTCGGCCTCGTGCTCGACTCGCTGAAGCGCCTTGGTTTGGCCGACAACACGATCGTCATGCTCTGGGGCGACCACGGCTGGCACCTCGGCGACCACCGGTTCTGGTGCAAGCACACGAATTACGAGCAGGCGGCGCGCATCCCGCTGATGCTCGCCGGGCCCGGCATTGCCAAGGGGGCCACGACCCGTGCGATGGTGGAAACGGTCGATCTCTACCCGACGCTGAGCGAGCTGGCCGGACTGCCGGCCCGGGCCGGGCTGGATGGCGCCAGTTTTGCGGCGGTGCTGAAAGACCCGGCCAAGCCGGCGCGCGACAGCGTCATCCATGTCTATCCGCGCAACGACAAGCTCGGTCGCGCCATCCGCACCGAACGCTACCGCCTGGTCGAGTGGAAAAAGATCGGCGCACCGGCGGAGACGGCCGAACTGGAACTTTACGACTACCAGACCGACCCCCTGGAAACCCGCAACCTCGCCACGGAACAGCCGGAGGTGGTCGCCCAACTGCGCGCCCTCCTGGCCAGGCATCCGGAGGCGAAACCGCAGTTGCCGACCGGCGGTGCTGACAAGGCCGGCAAGGGAGGCGCGAAGGGCAAAAAATCCGGCTCCGGCAAGAAGGCCGCCGCCAAGAAACCGGCTGCATGACCACCGCCCTCATCGTTGCCGCCGGCAGCAGTCGCCGGATGGGATTCAACAAGCTGCTGGCACCCCTCGCCGGCGTGCCGGTGCTGCGGCGCACGCTCGCCGCCTTCCAGGCCTGCGCGGGCATTGACGCCATCCTGGTGGTGGCCGGCGACGAAGCGGCGACTGCCGTGCGCGGCTGGCAGGCCGAAGGGGGGCTGGAGAAATTGCAGGCCATCCTGCCCGGTGGGGCGGAACGGCATCTGTCGGTCTGGGAAGGGTTGCGCGCCTGCGCGCCCGGCACCGAGTTGGTGGCTGTGCATGACGGAGCCCGCCCCCTCATTGCCCCGGACCAGATTGAGCGCTGCCTCGCCGCCGCGCGTGAACACGGTGCCGCCGCCTGCGCGCGTCCGCTGACCGAAACCCTCAAGCGCGCCGATGCGAACGGCGTCATCACCGGCTCGATCGAGCGCGAGGGCGCCTGGATCATGGAGACACCGCAGGTGTTCCGGCTCGACCTGCTCACCCGCGCCTACGAAGCCGTGCTGGGGGAGGGGCGCCTTGTCACCGACGAGGTTTCCGCCGTGCAACACCTCGGTGCGCCCGTGCATGTCGTCGTCAACGACGGCCCGAACCCGAAGATCACGTTTGCCGCCGATTTGGCGCTCGCGGAGAAGCTGCGGTAGGCGGGCCTGTGGGTAGGGCGTCCTGTCCCAGGGTGCCGGGTTTTGGATGGTGGCCCCACGCTGGGGCCTGCACGGCGGGCTGAGGACAGCCCACCCCACCCCACCGCGCCCCGCGTTGACAAGCCGTCGCAGCGGGGCAGGGGTGGAGGGATGAAAACCCGCCTTGCCCTGTTGCTGTACCTGGCCACCGGCGTCTTTGCCGAGCATGATGTCGTCATCTACGGCGGCACGAGCGCCGCGATCACCGCGGCGGTGCAGGTCAAGCAGATGGGCAAGTCGGTCATCATCGTCAGCCCGGACAAGCATCTCGGCGGCCTGACCAGCGGCGGCCTGGGTTGGACCGACAGCGGCAACAAGGCGGTCATCGGCGGCCTCTCCCGGCAGTTTTACCACCGCGTCTACCTGCACTACCAGAAGCCCGAGGCCTGGCGCCAGCAGAAGCAGGACGAATACGGCAACCAGGGCCAGGGCACGCCGGCCATGGACGGCAAGGAACGGACGATGTGGATCTTTGAGCCGCACGTTGCCGAGCGCATCTTCGACGACTGGGTCAAGGAACTCGGCATCCCGGTCGTGCGCGAGGCCCTGCTCGACCGCGCCAAGGGCGTCAAAAAGGAGGGCGACCGCCTTGTTTCGATCACCACGCTCGACGGCAAGACCTACGAAGGAAAGATGTTCCTCGACGTCACCTACGAGGGCGACCTGATGGCGGCGGCGGGCGTCGATTACCACGTCGGCCGCGAGGCGAACCGCGTCTACGGCGAGGAGCACAACGGCATCCAGGTCGGCGTGCTGCACCATCGCCACCACTTCGGCGCGGTCGACCAGCCGATCAGCCCCTACAAGGTGGCGGGCGACTCGAAGAGCGGCGTGCTGGCGCGCATCAGCACCGAGAACCCGGGCGTCAAGGGCGAGGGCGACCACCGCGTGCAGGCCTACTGCTTCCGCTCCTGCTACACGAACGATCCGTCGAACCGCGTGCCCTTCCCGAAGCCCGAGGGCTACGACGCCAGCCAGTATGAGCTGATCCTGCGCGTCTTCGAGGCCGGCTGGCGCGAGTTCTTCGACAAGTTCGACCCGATCCCGAACCACAAGACTGACACCAACAACCACGGACCGTTCAGCTTCGACAACATCGGCTACAACTACGACTACCCCGAGGCCAGCTACGAGCGGCGGCGCGAGATCATCGCCGAGCACCAGCGTTACCAGCAGGGCCTGATGTGGTTCGTCGCCAACGACCCGCGCGTGCCGGCCGACGTCCGCGAGGAACTGCAGAAGTGGGGCCTGCCCAAGGACGAGTTCGTCGACAACGGCCACTGGTCGCACCAGCTCTACATCCGCGAGGCGCGGCGCATGATCGGTCACTTCGTCATGACCGAGAACGAGTTGCGCAAGAAAAAGCCGACCCCCGACTCGGTGGGCATGGGCAGCTACACGATCGACAGCCACAACGTCCAGCGCTACATCACCCCCGAGGGTTACGTGCAGAACGAGGGCGACATCGGCGTCAGCACGAACGGTCCCCACGCGATCGCCTACGGCTCGCTGGTGCCCAAGGAGGGCCAGGGCCGCAACCTGCTCGTGCCAGTGGCCATGTCCGCCAGCCACATCGCCTACGGCAGCATCCGCATGGAGCCGGTGTTCATGATCCTCGGCCAGTCAGCCGCCACCGCCGCGGTGATGGCGATCGACGGCGGCCTGCAGGTCCAGCAGGTGCCCTACGCCAAGCTGCGCGAGCGCCTGCTTCAGGATGGCCAGATCCTCGACTACAGCGGCCCGGTCTCCAGCAAGTCGGTGTCGCTCGAGGGGATTGTGGTCGACGACCTCAAGGCCACCCTCACCGGCCACTGGCAGGAGGGCGCGGCCGGCAAGTTCTACAATGCCAGCTACCAGCACGACGGCAATGCCGGCAAGGGCGAGTCGCAGGCACTCTTCCGCGCCGAGCTGGCCAAGGCCGGCCGCTACGAGGTGCGACTGGTGTATGCCTCCAACAAGAACCGCGCCAGCAACGTGCCGGTCACGGTGCGCCACGCCGGGGGCGAGGCCAGGGTCACGGTCGACCAGCGTGAGCCGGGCAAGATCGATGGGATTGCCGTGTCGCTCGGCGAGTTTGAGTTCGCCGCCGGCGAGGCCGAGGTGACGGTGAGCAATGCCGGCACGGATGGCTACGTCATCATCGACGCCGTGCAGTGGCTGGCCAAGTGAGCTTCCCCGCAGGCGCGTTGGCCACAACGCGGGCTATTGGGGGATCCTGCGGGTCACTGCCCCGCTTTACAGAACTGCGCTTGCCCCTTTGTAGCCGCGGGCAGCGACCGCGGGGTTCCCGACCGAGCGGGTCACTGCCCCTCTCTACAGAACTGCGCCTGTCCCCGTTGTAGCCGCGGGATTGCGAAAAACGGCAATTTTCCTGCCTGGACACGCAAACAAAGAAGAACTTTTGGCCGCGCCCGGCGTAATGGAGGTTCGCCATGAAAGCTCTGCTCACCCTCGCCCTCACCGCCGCCCTGGCGGCCACCGCCACCGCCGCCGGCCTCTACGACATCCCGCTCAAGGACATCGATGGCAAGGGCACCAGCCTGAAAGCCTACGAAGGCAAGGTCCTGCTCATCGTCAATGTCGCCTCCCGCTGCGGCAACACTCCGCAATACACGCAACTCCAGGCCCTACACCAGGAGTTCTCCAAGCACGGCCTCGCCGTGCTCGGGTTCCCCTGCAACGACTTCGGTGCCCAGGAGCCCGGCAGCAACGAACAGATCAAGGAGTTCTGCTCCAGCAAGTATCAGGTCACCTTCCCGATGTTCGACAAGGTCGTCGTCAAGGGGCCGGACAAGCACCCGCTCTATGAGGCCCTCAGCGGCAAGGAATCGCCCTTCCCCGGCGACGTGAAGTGGAACTTCGGCAAGTTCCTCGTCGGCAAGGACGGCAAGATCCTTGCCCGCTTTGCGCCGGGCACCAAGCCGGACGCGCCGGAAGTCGTCGATGCCGTCAAGGCCGCGCTTGGCAAGTGATCGGACCCTCCAGGGCCGGCCATCCGCAAGGGCGGCCGGCCTTGTCATGTTCGCACACCTCACCGCAATTTTCGCACAGTCGGGCGCAATCCTTGCAAGACCACCATCCCGCGCCACGGTTACAGGAGAAACCCAAGACAGAATCTCAACAAGCCGCCCGGCCGGGTTCTGTCCCTCCTCCTTTCCCCATGTCCACCGTCCGCTCTGTCGCCCTGCCGCCCACCATCCCCGGCTTGGTGCGCCGCTTCCGGCAGCCGAAGAAGAACATTCCACAGACGAAGGCCGACCGCGACTTCGTCCTGCAGGCCGTGCGCGCCTATGCCGAGGAGGCCAAGCTGGTGCCGCCGGTGCCGATCGACGAACTGCAGCAGCACACCGACAAGATTCTCGCCATTCACGGCATTGATCACGCCTACCGTGATTATACCGGCGTGCTGCTCGCCAACGAGACCTGGCGCGAGTCTCTGGCGACGGTGCCGTTTGAGAAGCGCCTGCTGCTCATGCCCAAGTGCCTGCGCGTCGAGAGCAAGTGCCCGGCGCCCTTCGATGAATTCGGCCTGCTCTGCAAGCAGTGCGGCCTGTGCTCGATCCAGGACTTCCAGAACGAGGCGGAAAAGCTCGGCTACGCGGTCCTCGTCGCCGAGGGCAGCGCCATCGTCATGTCGCTCATCCAGACCGGCAAGATCGAGGCCATCGTCGGCATCTCCTGCCTGCCGGTGCTTGAGCGCACCTTCCCCTACGTCGAGGCCGCCGCCATCCCGGCGGTCGCTGTGCCGCTGCTCCAGGACGACTGCATCGACACCACCGTCGATGTCGACTGGGTCTGGGACTACATCCACCTGACGAGCGAGGACAAGACGCGCCGGCTCAACCTGAACGCCCTGCACGACGAGGTGAAGACCTGGTTCGAGCGCGAGGCGCTCGACGGCCTGCTCGGCCAGCCGAGCTGCCAGACCGAGGAGATCGCGCGCGACTGGCTGGCCCGCGCCGGCAAGCGCTGGCGCCCCTTCCTCACCGTCGCCGCCTACCAGGCCCTGCGCGAGGATCCCGAGGGACCGATTTCCGACGCCGTCAAGCTCGCCGCCATCTCCGTCGAAGCCTTCCACAAGGCCTCGCTCGTCCATGACGACATCGAGGACAACGACGCCGAACGCTATGGCGAGCCGACCCTGCATTCCGAGCACGGCGTGGCGGTGGCGCTCAACGCCGGCGACCTGCTCATTGGCGAGGGCTACCGCCTGCTCGCCGAGATGGACGTGCCCGCCCACCTGCGCAGCGCCTGTCTGAAGGTCGCCGCCGACGGCCAGCGCGAACTCTGCCGCGGCCAGGGCGCCGAGCTGCTCTGGAACAACCATCCGGTGGCGCTCAGCAACACCCAGGTGCTGGAGATCTTCCGCAGCAAGACCGCGCCCGCCTTCGAGGTGGCGCTCAAGATTGGTGCCGCGCTCGCCGGCCGTCTCGACGAGACCGAGGACGCCCTGCACCAATACAGCGAGAACCTCGGCATCGCCTACCAGATCCGCGACGACTTGGATGACCTTGGCGACGACTCCGCTGCCGCCACCCAGGTGGCGATCCGGCCGAGCATCCTGCTGGCCCTGCTGCGCGAGCGCGGCAAGGGCGAGGTCAAGGAAGTCATGGAGGCGCTGTGGAACGGCCAGGCCAGCGCCCTGCCGGAGAAGGCCACGATCCGCCAGTGGGCCACCGAGACCGGGGCGTATGACAAGGCCACCCTCATGCTCGAGACCTACAAGGAGGCCGCCATCCGCAGCTTGCAGGAGGTCGAGCTGCCCAACCTCAAGGGCCTGCTGCGCCGGGTCATCGGCAAGATCTTCAACGAACTCGAAATCAAAGGCTGGTGCCGCGAGTTCGAGCAGGTCAACGCCAACCCCGAGCTGCGCGCCGAAGCCGCCAAGGCCGCCGAACACCTCGTCCCCAACCTGCCGACTGCCTGATGGGGATGGCAGATCTCAAATTTCAGATTTCAGAGGGCGTCAGAACGCGAACCGAAGGTAGGGCGCCGGGTATGGATCGCGCAAGGTAGGGCGCTCTGTCCTCAGGGCGCCGGATTTCGGTAGAGGAAAACGTGAGTTTTCCATGGCTGGGCCGTCCCGCCCCAGCTCAAGGCAGCGTCACCTCATCGAGCGGCCAGACCGGGCGGCGCA
Source organism: Prosthecobacter sp. (assembly GCA_030827515.1). Classification (GTDB taxonomy): domain Bacteria; phylum Verrucomicrobiota; class Verrucomicrobiia; order Verrucomicrobiales; family Verrucomicrobiaceae; genus Prosthecobacter. The sequence goes on from JAUREI010000148.1 coordinate 7,947, forward strand.
GGCGACGATAGGGCAAGGAGGCAAGCCGGCTGCTGCACGGGCCCGGGGTGTCGACCCAGAGCATGCGCGTGGCGATCGGATCGTAGGCGCGACGGTGGGCGACCGCGGCCTTGACGCCGAGGAAGGAAAACTGGGTCGGCTCCAGCCCCTGGCTGCGCCACTGGCCAAGGTCGAAAGGCGGGGTCTTGACACTGGTGAGGAGCAGGGTCAGGCCGGCGTGGCGCACGACCGCGCAGGGGCCCATGTCAAAGCGGTCGCCGGACATCGAGGCGAGGTGGCTCTGCTTGTCCTCGAGTTCGAAACGGCCATCGTTGAGCGCGACCAACTCGACCTCCAGCTCGACCGGTCCGGGATCCAGGCGGCTGCCCCGACCGCCGACCGCGAGGCGGACGAGGTCGCCGGGCGCATGCCCCGCCAGGGTGGCGACTGCGGCCGGGTCGGCGAGGCAGACGGCGGCGTTGGGCAGGCCGGCGGCGAGCAGGGCGCGCAGTAGGCCGGTGCCATCACCGGGGGCGCCACCGCCGATGTTGTCGGAGGGTTCGACGAGCACGGTCAGGCCGGGCGGTACCGGCCGCAGGCGGGCGAGCACCTCGCAGGCCGAAGGTTCGGTGACGTTGCCGAGTTCGCGCAGCTCCCAGGCTAGGCGGGCAAGGCGGTCGAGGTGACCGGACAGGGGGGCGTCGGCATCGCCGGCTATCACGAAGCTGACGCCGGTGCAGGCGGTGTCGGCAAAAGAGAAACCGGCGACAACACTGGCCGACCAGACCCCGGGTTCCCGCTCAATCTCGCGGGCGAGGGCCTCGAGCGCGCGCATGGGATCGGCGGCGGTGGCGGTGCCGGTGGGCGGCCAGACCAAGGGCGTCAGGCGATGCAACTGGCGCGGCCGGTTGCCGGTCACCAGGCAGCGCTGGAGCAGGCGGGCGGCGGTGCAGGCGGCCTCGCGGGCGTCGGTGTGCGGGTTTTCGCGGTAGGCGACCAGGCAGTCGGCATGGCGGGCCATCTTCGGGGTGAAGGTGGCGTGCAGATCGAAGACACCAAACACCGGCACCCCGGCGGCACCGGGCAGGGCGCGCAGGCGCTCCAGGATCAAGCCCTCCACGTCCTCCTCGCTCTCGGTGACCATGGCGCCGTGCAGGACGAGGTAAATGCCATCGACCCCGCGCTCCAGCTCAGGTCCGGCGAGACGAAC
>JAUREI010000013.1 GCA_030827515.1 Prosthecobacter sp.
CGCTGATGGAAGATCTCACTCTGAAGTGAAGCCCGCCGGAATCTGCTTCCACAAGGTCCATGACCGCCGCCGAACGCATTGAACACCTGCGCCACGCCTTTCCCGAGGCTGGCTTGTTCCGTGACAAGGAGTGGCGGCTGGCCCCGGCCTCATTCCCGCTCGCGCCAGAGATCCTTTCAATCCTCGAGGCCCTGGGCCCGGCGCTGCGGGCCTTTCAACGCGCCTGCAACGAGCTCTACTTTGCCAGCCTGGAAGACCCCCAACTCGCATGGGTTGCCTCGCTTCTTGATCAGGGCAAACCCGCCTGGCTCGTGGAACTCGGCCGCCTGCCACGATTTCGGGATGCCCTGCCCGGCGTGCTTCGCCCCGACTTGGTTCTCACCGAGGAGGGGGTTTGCCTCACCGAACTGGACTCCCTGCCCGGTGGCATCGGCCTCACCGACTGGCTCGGATCAAGTTACGCCAGCTTAGGGGATGCCGTCGTCGGCGGCGCCCGCGGCATGGCGGACGGTTTCGCCAGCGCCTTTCCCGGCGAGGACATCCTGATTTCGCGGGAATCCGCCGACTACCAACCGGAGATGGAATGGCTGGCCGCAAGAGCCCCCCGTCATGATCAGCAACCGCGACGCGTCCTGAATCCCTGGAACGTGGCACCGGACGCGTTGACTGGCGGTCGCTTCTACCGGTTTTTCGAACTCTTCGACCTCGATCAGGTCGAGCACTCCGCCGACCTCCTCCGCCAGGCCGCCGAAGGAAGGCTCGACTTCACACCGCCCCTTAAAGCCTTCCTTGAGGAAAAACTCTGGCTGGCCTTGTTCCATGCGCCCTCCCTGCAGGACTGGTGGGAACGCGAACTTGCCACCGGCGTGCTTGACCTGCTGCGCCGTTGCATCCCGCGCGGCTGGGTGGTCGACCCGACCCCGCTGCCGCCGCATGCGATCCTCCCCGGACTGGACATTCAGAACTGGCGCGAAGCGGCCGAGTTCGGCGGCAGCCGCCGACGCCTCGTCCTGAAAATCAGCGGCTTCTCCGAACTTGGGTGGGGATCGCGCGGCGTCTTCATCGGGCATGACCTTTCCCAGATGCAATGGGCCGGGGCGCTCGACACCGCCCTTGCCAGCTTCCCAAGCAACCCCTACCTCATCCAGGAATTCCATGCCGGACGACTGATCGACCAGCCGTTCTGGGATGCGGATGCCGGCGTCCTGCGGAGCATGCGGGCAAGGGCGCGTCTCTGCCCCTATTACTTCGTCCCGGAGGAAACGGAGGAAACCCGGCTCGGTGGAGTGCTGGCGACGGTGTGTCCGGCCGACAAAAAAATCCTGCATGGCATGCGTGATGCCGTCATGCTGCCGTGCTTGGCAGAGTGATGCGATTGGCATGCCAGAATTGATTTTCTTTGCGGTTTTTGAAGGAAAATTGAAACATGGCTCGATGTTTGCTTGCTTAACGATTCCATCCATGAAAGGGATGGAACCAGCCACCCCATGTCATCCCAGGGACTCTACCAGACGCAGACCCAGAAACTGTCCATCGGACCGCAGATGCAGCAAAGCCTGCAGATCCTGCAGGCGCCAACCCTGGAACTGAGGCAAATCATCCAGCAGGAGATCGAGATCAACCCGGTGCTCGAACTGGAGGCGCCTGAAGTTTCTCTGGAGGATGCCGTCCCCGAGGACCCGGACGAAGTTCCGCGTGAGCGCGACGAAATCGACATTCTCTCGCAAATGGACGAGGAATGGCGCGAATACTGGGCGCAGAGCCGGATGCATTCTTCGGCGCGCACCTCCGAGGATCAGGAGCGCTGGCAGTTCCTCATGGATTCGATCGTCACGCCTACGACCCTGCAGGAGCATCTGCTGGGGCAGTTGCGCACCGCAGGCATCGACGACCTGAGCCTGATCGACAATGTTGAGTTTCTCATCGGCAATTTGGATGACCGCGGTTTCCTCAGTCAAACCGTCGAGGACCTCAGCCTCCAGCATGCCGTGCCGGTCGACGACCTTCACGGCGCCAAGGCGGTGCTCACCAGCTTTGATCCCGTCGGTGTCGGCGCTGAGGATCTGCGCGAATGCCTGCTGGTCCAACTCGAGCGCCTTGGAAAAACCCACAGCCTTGCCCACCGGCTCGTCGACCAGCACCTTGATGATCTGGCCGGCAAACGCTACCCCATCCTCGCCCGCAAGCTTGGCGTGCCGCTTGAACAAATCTCACGGGCAGCCGACTTCATCAGCACGCTGGACCCCCGCCCTGCCTCGCGCTTCAGCCAGGGCGGCAACAACTACGTCAGTCCGGACATCATCGTCGAGCGCCAGGGAGGCGAATGGGTTCCGGTCATGAACAATGACGAACTGCCGCACCTGCGCCTGAGCAACGCCTACAAGGACATGCTCAGCCAGTCCGGCAGCACCGGAGAGGTGCGCAACTACATCCGCGAAAAGCTGCGCAGCGGCAAGTTCCTCATCCGCTCGATTCACCAGCGGCAGCAGACGATCCACAAGATTTCCACCCGCATTCTTGCGCACCAGCAGGAGTTCCTCAACAAGGGGACCAGCCACCTGCGCCCGCTCAACATGGCGCAGGTGGCCGAAGAGGTGGGGGTGCATGAGACCACGGTCAGCCGCGCCATTGCCGGCAAGTACATGGCGACACCCCATGGTGTCTACGAGCTGAAATTCTTCTTCAGCCACGGCGTCAAGACCGAGTCCGGTGAGGACCTCAGCAACACCAGCGTCAAGAACGCCATCGCGGATCTGGTCAAGACGGAACCGAAAAGCAAACCCCTGAGCGACGACAAACTGGCCAAGTTGCTCGACAAGCAGGGCATCAAGGTTGCCCGCCGCACGGTCGCCAAATACCGCGAGGCGCTCGGCATCCTGCCGAGCCACCTGCGAAAGTCCTTTTCCTGAGCCGGGACCCCTTCACTTGTCGAGGCTTGAACGCGCCATCGCCGGATCATCGGTGGTGATGCTGTCGACACCGAGTTCCGCCATGCGCCGCACGTCTTCCGGTTTATTGACGGTCCAGACGTGCAGTTCCAGCCCGACGGCGCGAACCCGGCGCACGAGCCCCCCGTTCCAGTTCCACTTCAGTCCCAGATCAAGACCGTCCAGACCGTCGGCAACAGTATCGGCAATCAGCGCATCCAGATCTACCGGCTTCTTGTCGCGCGACAGCTCCGAGGACAGCCGATACACCTTGATCCACGGCATGGCCTTCTTGGCCTCGCGGGCGGCAATCCTGTCGAAGGCAATGATGCGGAGCTGGCTGGCGCGGGGTTTCCAAACCTCGAGCTGGCGGGCGAGTTCCGGCACGACCTCGGGACCGCACTTGATCTCAAGCAGGAAATGGCCGTGATCCGGAGGCAGGGTTGCCAGCGCTTCGGCGAGGCTCGGGATGGGCTCGCCGGCAAACTCCGGTGCTTTCCAGGAACCCGCATCGAGACGCCGCAGATCGGCAAGCGGCGTGCCGGCCGCAAACATGGACCTGCCAGTGGTGCGCTTCGTGTCCTTGTCATGAAGGACGGCGATTCCGCCATCGGCCGTCAGGTGCAGGTCCAGTTCACAGGCGTCGGCGCCATGGTCCCAGGCGAGCCTGAAGGCCGCGACCGTGTTTTCCGGTGCGCGCGCGGAAAATCCGCGGTGGGCAACGATGTCAACCGCGGACAGCGGGGCGGTGACGGCAAGCAGCATGGCGAGAAAGGGTCGAGTTGGCATGAATGAATTCAAACGGAGGATCGGAGAGTCAGCTTGCGCATTCCGCACTGGACGTGCGGGCTGCCGCGTCCATCTTGGCGAGGCATGGCCGATGACGTGCAAATCTCCAAGCGCAAGGCTTTCCTGCCCATCTCAGATGAGCTGGAGGACTATCTGGACCAGTTCGGCCGGCGCTTCTCCCTGCCAGCCACCTACCAGGACCTGCGCGCCTTCAGTGAAAGTTATCCGCTCGACGACAAGAACGGCAATCCAACGCACTGGTCCTGCGTCCTCTACCCGCGCGAGGTGCGCGACGAGCTCTACCCGCGACTGACCAGCATCTATTCGCTCCTGCGCACGGGTGACCTGCATGCCGTGCCGCACCTTTACGTCGAAAGGGTGGACTACTGCGAGTTTGGCAACTCGCGTCCCTTTCGCGTGCGCGTGGTCAACCACTACAACGACAACTACGACCATTTCTACGTCAAGATCGCCGATGCCTCGCGCGTCTACGGCCTGGAGCTTGAGCACCTGCTGTCTCCCAATCGAATCAACTACCTCGCCCACAGCGGCACCCTGGTCGAGGAGCACATTGCCGGAGTGCCCGGCGACGCCTTCATCCGCGACCACCTGGAGCGCCCCGAGGTCAACCGAGTGCGCATCGCCAAGGAATTCGTCAAGTTCAGCGAACGCTGCTTCATCCGCCTTCTGGGCGACATGCGCAGCTACAATTACGTCATCGACATCACGCCCGACTTTGAGGACGTGCAATACCGCGTGCGCGCCATCGACTTCGATCAGCAGAGTTACGAGGGCCGTCGCAACATCTACCTGCCGCAGTTCTTCAAGGAGAACAACCCGGTCGTCTGGCTCTGCGGACGCCTGCTCAACCTGCCGACGATGCAGCAGTATCAGGACGAGGAGCGCAGCCTGATCGCCCGGCGCTACATCTCCGAGCACCAGCGCCTGTTCGCCCTGCTGGGATGCATGAAGAAAAACCCGCACGAACCCCAGGACAAGGTCATGCAGCTCGCGCGCGAACTCGGCGAGCATCACCGGTCCGACCGCTTTGACAACTGCGACTCGATGGGCGCCATCGTCGAGACCCACCTTGCCGTGGCGCTGGGACGGCACCTCATCTGAGCCGGCAGGCGCCCAGGGTCACGGGCGCACGAGCAGTGAGTGCCCGGTCATTTCGGGTGGTTGCGCCACCCCGAGCATGTCGAGCAGCGTCGGCGCCACATCGGCGAGAATACCGTCACGGACCCGGACCTCGCCTGCATCGGCCGCGACGTAGATGCCGTGAACAAGATTGGTCGTGTGAGCCGTGTGCGGACTGCCGTCGGCGTTGCGCATCTGCTCGCAGTTGCCATGGTCGGCGGTGATGAAGAGCTTGCCGCCAAGCTCGAGGGTGCGCTCGACGATGAGGCGAACGCCAAAGTCAATCGTTTCGCAGGCGTGCACTCCGGCCTCGACCACACCGGTGTGACCCACCATGTCAGGGTTGGCGAAGTTCATGATGACCAGATCGTAGCTCTCGAGGCGGCGAAGCACCTCAAAAGTGAGGTCGGGCGCGCTCATCTGGGGCTTTTTGTCGTAGGTCGGGACCTCCTTGGGTGATATAGCCAGGTAGCGGTCCTCGCCGGGATTCGGCTCCTCGACACCGCTGTTGAAGAAGAAGGTCACGTGCGGATACTTTTCCGTTTCCGCGGCACGCAGCTGCTTGAGACCGGCGGCGGCCACGACCTGGCCGAGGTTTTGATTCAGGGTTTCCGTGGCGAAAATAACGCGGGCTCCGAGCGCCTCGTAGGTGGCGTCATACTCGGTCAGGGTATAGTAACCGACCCGTGGGTGCGTCTCGCGGTCGAACCCCTCAAAACCGGTCTTCAGAAAGGCGTCGCTGAGCTGACGAGCGCGATCGGCGCGAAAGTTGAACCAGAGCACGACATCACCCTCACGAATGCGCTGTTCACCCGCGTGGGCAAACAGCATCGGCAGCAGGAATTCATCGCCGCGCGGTTCCCCCGCGTAGGCGGCGCGCACGGCCTCGCTCGGGCTCCCGGACTGCGCCTCACCGCGGCCGAGCACGATAGCATCCCAGGCGATCTTGTTGCGCTCCCAGCGCTTGTCGCGATCCATGGCGTAGTAGCGGCCGATGACGGTCGCGATGACCGCACCACTGGGCTTGAGATCGGCTTCCAGCTTCGCGAGGTAGCCGGCGCCTCCGGTTGGCGAAGTGTCGCGGCCGTCGGTGATGGCGTGCACCATGAGGTCGGTCACGCCGGCAGCCTTGGCGGCATTGCAGAGCGCGGCCAGATGATCCTGGTGGGAGTGCACACCACCGTCGCTGACCAGGCCAATGAAGTGGAGACGTCGGCCGCGCGCCGTCTCGAACGCCTCGGCAAGAACCGGCAGGTGCGCCAGTTCTCCGTCGCGAATGCACTTGTTGATCCGGGTCAGGTCCTGATAAACGATGCGACCGGCACCCAGATTGAGGTGACCCACCTCGCTGTTGCCCATCTGGCCTTCCGGGAGACCGACATCCTCGCCGCTGCCGCTGACACGTGCCCATGGGAAATCGGCATACAACCGGTCATGGAAGGGGGTGTGCGCCAGAAGGGTTGCATCGCCGTTGGCCTGCGCCTGGGCTTTGCCGCCTGGGTTGATGCCCCAGCCGTCGCGGATGATGAGAACTACGGGTTTTTTCATGAATCCCCTTCATCCGCCAAGCCGGCCGGGCCGTCAAGGCTGGCTGCGCCGCCGTCCCCTGCCCGACAGCGAGGCCAAGCTTCCACCGCGGCCGGTCGGCAGGAAAGCCATCAAAAGACCCGCCAGGCCTTGTCATCCAATTCACGCCGAAGTCCCTCGTCGCGAACATGACGGAGCAGGTCGTAATAGCTGTAGGGATACTTGAAGGCATGGCCGATGTCGACCTGCTTGTTACCGCGACGCTGCCAATACTCGGCGCTGTTTGGCCGCAGGCCGGTGCGAGAATGCTCGGCATAAACCTTGTCCTCCGCACCAGGTCCCTGCCGGGTAATCGTGACATACTTGCGGAAGGCCTCACGGCAGCTCTCCGCCCATTCGAGATCGCCCATTTCAGCGAACTCGATGAGGGCCTGGCCGAAGGTGAGCATGTGTCCGGAAAATCCCTGCCCGTGCCCCTGCCATCGGTCGATGGCCCCGCTGGCCTCCCGCAGCACAAAAGCCGCCGCAGCGGGGACATCCGAAAACGGCGGTGGATCCACCTCCGCGGCCGCCTTCACCTCGTCCCGCCAGGGCTTGATGGCACGAATCAGTTTGCAGACCCCGTCTATGCGCCGGGGTGTCGCAAGCTCCGGCATGAGCCGGAAGCCGCGGACGGCATGCATCGCGAAAATGGCATTGTGACCCACTTCACGCAGCGATCCGCGGGTCTCCATGAGCGCCTCGCCGATGCGTTTCACCTTCTCCGGTTCGGCATCCTCGACAGGGAAGTCGGCACAGAGGGGAGTGTTCGACCAGTTCAGGTCGAACAACTGCTCGATCCGCTGCCGCGCCTCCGGGGGTAGTTGGTTTTCCTCCACCATGAGATGGGCGGAGATGAAAGCTGCGCCGCGATGACCGTCGGCAAAATAACTGAGGCTGTGCGCCCGGGCCATGGCATTGAGCCCGAGCCGAACCAATCGCCTGGAGGAAGGGTCATGCTCTACCGCCCCACGCAGGCCACCCGCCGCCAGTCCACACAGGCCGGTAGCTGCCCTCAGGGCAAACTGCCTGCGATCCATCGAAATCTGTGGGGCGTTGTTCACGGGTTCTGCAGCCATTCAACGCGAGAATCCGGGGTTCTTCGCAGAATTGTTCCGTTGCCCTCCAGCCCCGCCAACGACCGCGACCGCCAACCGCACCGCAGGAAGGCACCCGCCGTCAGGGATCCATGCCCAGCGCCGTGCGGATCTGGCGTGCGGATGACAGGGCCTCCCCGAGGTCATCGCCCAGCACGGTGAAGTGGCCCATCTTGCGGCGTGCGCGGGGCTCGGTTTTGCCGTAGAGGTGCAGTTTGGCGCGGGGGTGACCGAGCACGGCGGACCAGTCGGGTGAGGCTGCCCCCGCCGGCCAGACATCCCCCAGCAGGTTGACCATGACCGCCGGAGTGTGCTGGGTGGGGTCACCGAGGGGAAGGCCACAGACGGCACGCAGCTGCTGCTGAAACTGGTTGCTGACGCAGGCGTCGATTGTGTGGTGTCCGCTGTTGTGCGGGCGAGGGGCAATTTCATTGACCAGGACACGTCCGTCCTCGGTCACGAACATCTCCACGGCCAGGGTGCCGACATAACCCAGTCCCTCGGCCACGGCTTCCCAAAGGTCCAGCGCCTGGGCGGCGACGGCCGGATCGACGGCTGCCGGCGCAAGGGTGACGTCGAGAATGTGATGGGCATGGCGGTTTTCGACGACGCCATGGACGGCCATGCGACCATCCTGTCCGCGGGCACCGACGACGGAAACCTCGCAGGCGAAGGGTACCCATTGTTCAACCACCGCGTGATGGCCCTGAAAATCCTTCCATGCCTCGGCGAGATCCGTTTCCGTCACCACCTTGCGCTGTCCCTTGCCGTCGTAGCCAAAGGCGGCAGTCTTGATGACACAGGGGCGACCGAGTTCGGCCACCGCGGCCTGCAGACCGGCCAAGTCCTCAACGATGCGAAATTCAGCGCAGGCAATGCCCTCGCCGCGCAAAAACAACTTTTCGCGTTCGCGATGCTGGGTGGTGTGAATGGCGAGACGCGAAGGTCGCAGGGGGCGTCGAGCCTCCACCGCCTGCAGGCATGCGTCGGGGATGTTTTCAAACTCCGCCGTCACCACATCCACCGCCGAGAGAAACCCGTCGAGAGCCGCGGTGTCATCATACGCGGCGTTGAATTCCAGATCGGCAAACTGACCGGCCGGGCACCCCTTGGCTTCATCCGTGAACACCGCGACCCGGTAGCCGCTGCGTCGAGCCTCGAGCGCCAGCATGCGTCCAAGCTGGCCGCCACCGAGAATGCCGATTGTGGAGGGGGGAAGGAAGGGCGGCATGGGGATCAGGCGATCGGCTTGTCCAGTTCCTGCTGGCTTTCGAGAACCTTTTCGGTCTGGCGCTTGCGGAAGGCCTGCAGCTTGGCGGCGAGATCGGGATTGCCATTGGCCAGCATGGCTACCGCGAAAAGTCCGGCATTGAGGGCGCCGGCGTTGCCGATTGCGAAGGTGGCCACGGGGATGCCGCCGGGCATCTGGACGATGGAATAGAGGCTGTCGACACCGCTCAGCGACTTGCTCTGCACCGGCACCCCCAGAACGGGGATCGTTGTCATGCTGGCGGTCATGCCAGGCAGGTGCGCGGCACCGCCGGCGCCGGCGATGATGCACTTCAGGCCGCGGCCGGCGGCGCTGGTGGCGTAATCGTAGAGCAACTGGGGCGTGCGGTGCGCACTCACCACCTGCTTTTCAAACGGGACGCCGAAGTCTTCCAGCACGCGTGCCGCGTTTTCCAGGGTGGGCCAGTCGGAACTGGAGCCCATGATGATGCCGACCAAGGGAGGTGTCATGCACGGAATTAGCGCGGAGAAATGTCGGCTGCAAGCCGCGCTTGCGTTTGCCAACCGGCCGCACCGGTTCACAATGGCGGTCCATGACCTTCCGCGAGAAACTCGAAACCCGCATCGCCTCCGCCGGCACCCGCCTCTGTGTCGGCCTCGACGTCCGTGCCGAGCAGGCCGACGAGGGCACGAAGCGCTGGATCCTTGATTTCATTGCCGAAACCGCCCCGCACGCCGCTGCCTTCAAACCCAATTCCGCCTATTTCGAGGCTCTGGGGTGGCGTGGCATGCGCCTTCTCGAGGACGTGCTGCGGGAGATTCCGAAGGACATTCCGATCGTTCTCGACGTCAAGCGGGGCGACATTGGCGAGACACAGGGCTACTACGCAAAGGCTGCCTTCGACCAGCTTGGCGTCGACGCGGTGACCCTCAATCCCTACATGGGACGCGACACCCTCGAACCCTTCCTGAAGTATCAGGACAAGGGGCTGTACCTGCTCGGCGTGACCTCCAACCCGGGGGCCGCCGACATTGAGCTGCAGCCTGCCGGTGATCGTCGGGTCTATGAGATCGTTGCCGAAATGACCGCCTCCAGCCCCCAGGCGGGTCTTGTGGTTGGCCTGACGAATGCCGCTCCGGACGTCCTGCAGCGCATTCCCGACGTTCCACTGCTCATCCCCGGTCTAGGAGCCCAGGGAGGGGATCTCGCCGCCCTGCGTGGCAGTGGCCGTCAGGCCCCCCTGTTGGTCAATGTCTCCCGCGGCCTGCTGTACCACGGTCAATCCGGCCGGAGCTTTGCCGAGGTCGCTCGCGACTGGGCATCACGCATCGAGGAGGCCCTTGCCTGAAACGAGGAAGCATTGGACAGGAACCTGCCCGTGCGGCATTTCTTGGCACCCTCATTCCCCGCCAGCCCATGCCCTCCCCCGCCCGCCTGCTGCTTCTTGTCAGCCTGAGCCTCGCGCTGAGTTCCTGCGCCAACCTTCTTCCGATGGCCGGTGCCCCGCGCGGGCAGACCCAGTATCTGGAGGCCTTTCCCGTCGCCTCGGTTCCGACTTCCGCCCTGTACAATCAGGATTTGGACTCCTACTGGGACGGCGACGGCATGCGAGGCCCGCCGAGTGTCATCATCGACCTGAGCGACCAAAAGGCATACTTCTACAAGGGTGATGCCCTGGCGGGTGTTTCCGCCCTTTCGACGGGGGATGAAAAACATGCCACCATCACCGGCAAGTTCAAAATCATCCAAAAGAACCAGTGGCACAAATCGAACCTCTACGGGGACTTCGTGGATGCCTACGGCAATGTCGTGGTGGCCAACATTGACATCACCAAGGACAAGCCACCGCCCGGCACCCGCTTCGAAGGGTCGAAGATGCACTACTTCATGCGGTTCAGTGGCGGCACCGGCATGCATGAGGGCTTCCTGCCCGGCTACCCGGCCTCGCACGGTTGCGTCCGCATGCCCGGCCACATGGCCGCCACCTTCTTTAAGAACGTCGAAATAGGCACACCGGTCACCGTGCGCCCCTGAGTTCCATGGAAGCCACGAAACTGCCGCTGGAAACCAGTGTCGAGGAGGTGCATGTCCTGCTGGACTCGCCGAATCCGCCTCGCCTGATCGACTGCCGCGAGGACGACGAATGGCACCTCTGCCGCATCGATGGCGCTGAACTGGTGCCGCTGTCGCAGTTTGGAGAACTCGCCCGCCACCGCTTCACCCATCCCGACGAACATCTGGTCATTTACTGCCACCATGGCATGCGCAGCCAGCGCGCCGCCCTCTGGCTGCGTCAGCAGGGCTTCGCCCGAAGCCAGTCCATGCAAGGCGGCATCGACCTCTGGTCGGACCGCATCGATCCTTCTGTTCCCCGCTACTGACATGCCTCCCGCCCCGCCCGCCGCAGCCATTGGTTTCAAAGAGTGGGCCCTCGTCTGTGACCTGCTGACGAGAGGTCGCCAAAGTCTCATCCTGCGCAAGGGAGGCATTCACGAGGGGCGCGGTGGCTTTGAGTGGAAACACCGCGGCTTCTTTCTTTTCCCCACCTGGTTCCATACGCAGGCTGAGAAACTCAAGGGCGACCTCCCCAGCGTGGTCTTCCCGCCGGAGGAAGGGCGCACGAGTGTCGACATCGACGGCTACGCGGAACTCGCCCAAGTCTGGAAGGTCACCCAATGGGCCCAGGTCGAGTCGATCGCCCACCTGCATGCGTGGAGTGAGGAAGTGGTTCGCGAACGCTTCGTCTACGACGACGAAACCTGCCTGCACATCGCCTTGGTGCGCGCCTGGCGCCTGCCGCAACGCTGGACTTTTCCCTACTCGAAAAGTCATGGCGGATGCCGATCCTGGGTCGATCTCCCGACCAATGGCCTGGATTTGCTGGCCGAAGCCACACCCGCTGTCAGCGAGTCTGAATGGGTGGACATCGGGGCGCAACTGACCCACTTGCTGGGACCCGTGGCACAAGTTGGTTGAGGGTGTCGAATGACCCAACGGAGTTCCCCTGAGGTGGAGCTTGTGAAATTTTTCACAAATTCGAGTTGCCGCCCTGCTTGCCTTCCTGATAATGGCGCAGCCCATGGCAAGCCTCCTCGCCAGCTTTGACACCGTCCTGCTGATCACTTCGGTGGTCAAAATCATCTTTCTGACCTTCCTGGTCATCATGCCGATGGTCGCCTATTCCGTCTATGCGGAACGGCGTTTCTCGGCGGTGATCCAGGACCGGGTGGGTCCCAACCGGGTCGGCATTCCGCTGACCCTGTTTGGCCTCAAGAAGGACATCCAGATCCTCGGGATCGGCGGACTGGTCCAGCCCCTCGCCGACGGCTTGAAATTTTTCCTCAAGGAGGACTTCACCCCGCGCACGGTGAATGCCTTCTACTTCTGGCTGGCCCCCTGCCTGACCATTGTGCCGGCGCTGATGACCTGCGCGGTGCTGCCCTTCGGCAGCGAACTCGACCTCTCCATCCTTGGCCTGGCGCAGCCGGTCAAGGCGGTGATCGCCGACCTCAATGTCGGCCCGCTCTTCGTCTTCGCCATCGCCTCGCTCGGCGTCTACGGCATTGTCATTGCCGGCTGGTCCTCGAACTCGAAGTATCCCTTCCTGGGCGGCGTGCGGTCGAGTGCCCAAATGATTTCCTACGAGCTCTCGCTGGGCCTGTCGATCGTGCCCGTGCTGATGATCTTCGGCGAGCTGAACCTGTCGAAGATGTCGGTCTTTCAGGACGCCCACGGCTGGCTGCTGCTGCCATTGTGGGGTGATGGCCTGAGCCTGGAGCGCTGGGTGCTGCTGGTGCCGGTCGTCGTCTCCTTCTGCGTCTTCGTCGTGGCGATGTTCGCCGAAACGAACCGCCTTCCGTTCGACATGGCCGAGTGTGAAACCGAACTCGTTGCCGGTTACCACACGGAATACAGCTCGATGAAGTTCGCACTTTTCTTCATGGGCGAGTACGCCGCCATGATCATTGGTTCCGGCATGGCCGTGACGATGTTTCTCGGCGGTTGGAGCATCCCCTTCGCTCCGCTGCTTGGCCTCGACTACAAGCCCGGCGACACCCCGCTCTGGCTTGGCCTGCTGCACATCGCGATGTTCTTCGCCAAGATCGTTTTCTTCATCCTCTTCTTCATCCTCATCCGCTGGTCGCTGCCGCGTTTCCGCTTTGACCAGCTCATGAAGCTTGGCTGGCTGTTCATGTTCGAGGTCGCCCTGGCCAACGTCGTGCTCACCGCCGTCATCCTGATCGCCTTCAACCGCTGAGACTCCCCCCATGGCAACCGTCACCGTTCAGCGCCCAAAGCTCGCCTGGCACGAAAAACTCTTCCTCTCGACCCTGGTCAAGGGGCTCAAGATCACCCTGGGACACGCCTTGCGCACCTTCCGCCAGATCTCCGGCGGCAAGCCCAAGGTGACGATGGAATATCCGGAACAAAAGTGGGATGAGAACCTGCCGGAACACTATCGCGGCGCACCCGCCCTGGTGACCGATGAACACGGTCGCGAGCGCTGTGTTTCCTGCCAGCTGTGCGAATTCATCTGTCCTCCCAAAGCCATCAAGATCACCCCGGGTGAAATCCCCTCCGACGATCCCTGGGCCAAGGTGGAAAAGCGCCCGAAGGAATTCGAGATCGACATGATCCGCTGCATCTACTGCGGCATGTGTGAGGAGGTCTGTCCCGAACAGGCGATTTATCTTCGCAAGGACTACGCCATCACCGGGGAGTCGCGCGCCGAAATGGTGCATGACAAAAAGCGCCTCTATGAGATCGGCGGCGTACGTGTCGGCTTGGTCAACAAGTGGAACGAGCTGAAGTGACACGCCCGCCCCACCAACCGCCATCCGTTACCTGATGCCCTCCCTCCTGTTCTACCTCTTCGCACTGATCACCCTTGGCTTCGGCCTGATGGTGGTGCTCGCGCGCAACCCGGTGACCAGTGCCCTCAGCCTGGCCATGAGCTTTGTCGGCCTTGCCGCGCTCTTTCTCAGCCTGGATGCCTACTTCATCGGCATCATTCAGATCCTTGTCTATGCCGGTGCCGTGATGGTGCTGTTCCTCTTCATCATCATGCTGCTCGACATCAAGTCCGAGGAGGGCAAGAGCTTCAACCTCAAGGCGATCGTCGGTGGCGTTGTTCTCGCGGCCGTGCTGGCGGTTCAAATTGCGGCCGTTGCCAGCAGCTATGGACCGGGCCGGACAAACCTGGCCGAGGCCAGGCTGGATCTGCCCGCGGCTGCGGAATACACCAAGCTGCCGACCATTGCCAATGACCTGCGCGCGGGCACGCTCCCGGATGCCAAGTTGGTCGGTCAAAGCCTGTTCCAGCGCTACGGCTTCCATCTGCAGGTCATAGGCCTGCTTCTCCTCGTCGGCACGGTCGGCGTGGTGGTGCTGAGCAAACGCGAAAAGGAGGTCAACTGACGTGATCACCCTGAACCATTACCTGATTGTCAGCGGCCTGCTGTTCTCCCTCGGCCTGGCGGGCGTTGTCGCCCGTCGCAACATCCTGATCATCTACATGTGCCTGGAAATGATGTTGAGCGCCGCCAATCTGACTCTGGTGGCCTTTACCCGCTTCCATGTCACGGACGGATTGCCTGATTTCACCGCCCAATCGCTGGTCTTTTTCACCATCACCGTGGCCGCCGCCGAAGTGGCGGTCGGCTTGGCCATCATCGTGGCGCTGTACCGCACGAAGCGCAGCGTCGAAACCGAGTCCGTCACCCAGTTGCAGGGCTGAACACCGATCCCGTCCCATGCCCGCCCAGGAAACCTCCCACGCCGCCTTCCCGACGCTGCTGCTGCTGCTGCCGTTTTTGTCGGCGCTAGTACTGCTTCTCGGACACCGCATCCTCAAGGGTGCCGGTGTCTTCCTCTCGCTTTTTTCCGCCGCGACCTGCTTCGTGGTCAGCGTGCTCATGCTTGGCTCGACCAATCCGGCCGAGACGGTGCATCTGTTGCCGTTCCTCGAGATCGGCAAGTTCCGCTTCGCGATTGACGCCCTGCTCGACCAGCAATGCCGGGGCATGCTCTTCATTGTCACCTCGATCGGTCTCCTGGTGCACATCTTCTCGCTCGGCTACATGAAGGAGGATGCCGGCAGGGTCCGCTTCTTCGGCGCGCTCTCCCTCTTCATGTTCTCGATGACCGGCATCGTCCTGGCCGGCAACCTGATCATGATGTTCATCTTCTGGGAGCTGGTCGGGGTCAGTTCCTACCTGCTCATCGGCCACTGGTATGAGAAGCCCTCCGCCGCCGAGGCCTCGAAGAAGGCCTTCCTGACCAACCGCATCGGCGACTTCGGCTTCATGATCGGCATTCTGATGCTGTTTTCCGCCAATCATGGCAATGTGAGCTTTGCCGGCGAGGACGGGCTGCGCGCGGCCCTGACCGGAGGCACCCTCCAGCACATTGCCCAAACCCAGGGCAACTTCATGAGCATCGCCGTGCTGTGCCTTTTCATGGGCGCTGTCGGCAAGTCGGCCCAGTTCCCCCTGCACGTCTGGCTGCCGGACGCCATGGAGGGTCCGACCCCGGTTTCCGCCCTCATCCATGCCGCAACCATGGTGGCGGCCGGGGTGTACATGCTCGTGCGGGTCGCCTTCCTTATTGAAGCGGCGCCGGCGGCAGCCCAGACCATCGCTTGGATCGGCGGCATCACCGCGCTGATGGCGGCGCTGATGGCGACCCAGCAGAACGACATCAAACGTGTTCTGGCCTATTCGACCCTCTCCCAGCTTGGCTACATGGTCATGGCGGTCGGTCTTTTTGCCATGCAGCATGCCGGCGCACACCAGGAAACCGTGCCCGGTCACCCGGCCATGTTCCATCTCTACACGCATGCCTTCTTCAAGGCCATGCTCTTCCTTGGTGCCGGCGCGGTCATCTATTCCTGCCACCACGAGCAGGACATGTGGAAGATGGGAGGCCTGATGAAGCACATGCCGGTCACCTTTGCCACCTTCGCGATCGGCACCGCCTCGCTGATGGGCGTGCCCTTTGTGACGAGCGGCTTCTGGAGCAAGGAGGCAATTCTGGGCGTCGCCTTTGAAGTCAAGGGAGGCAGCCCCCTGTTCTGGATCGGCGTTGCCACCGCCATGCTGACCGCCTTCTACATGACCCGACTGTTCGTGGTCGCCTTCCTTGGCAAGCCGCGCAGCGATTCCGCCCACCATGCCGTCGAGGCGCCAATGGTCATGCTGCTGCCGCTGCTCGTCCTGGCCCTGCTCACGCTGGTGTCCGCCGTTCCCGGTGTGACTCACCTTCTTGAGGCCATGAAGCCCCATCATGCCGAAGAGCATGCCACCGTCATGGTTGCCTCGATTGCGGCCCTGCTGATCGGAGCCGGCGGCGGCTTCAGACTCTACCGCGCACGCGACAAGGATCCCGTGAGCATCCCCCTCTTCGCCAACAAGTTTTACTTCGACGAGATCTATGCCGTCTTGGTGAGGGTCCTGCAGGACAGTCTGGCCTGGATCATCGCCGGCCTCGATCGACTCATTGTCGACGGACTTTTCTCGCGCCTGCCCGCCTTTGTCGCCCGCCGTGCCGGTGCCGCGGCACGGGTGCTGCAGGGTGGCCACCTGCAGGCCTACACCTTCCTGCTCGGGCTCGGCGTTCTCTTGGTCATTTATGTGGTTGTGTTTGTTCTGCCCGCCCCGGGCCACTGATGGAGACGTGATATGAGCATCCTCGAAATCGTCATCCTGCTCCCCCTCCTTGCCGCGCTTGCCGTCTGCCTTGGAGCCCCTGCCCGTCTCGTCTCCGTGGGTTCCGCAATGGTCAACCTGGGGTTGATGCTGGGTGCGGCCACGAAGTTCAAGGCGGTGGCCGGTGAACTCGCCTTCACCAGTTCCCGGGTCGTGCTCGACAATCCATCGATCAACTTCGCGGTTGGCATGGACGGCACGTCCCTCATCCTCGGCCTGCTGACCGCCCTCGTCACCCTGGCCGCGGTCTGGCAGATCGCCGATGACCGTCCGCCAATCTACCACACCGCTTCGCAACTCATCGCCGCCGGTGCCTTTGGGGCCTTCCTCTGCACGGACCTGTTCTTTCTCTATGCCTTCCATGAACTGGCGCTGATTCCGACCTTCCTGATGATCGCCCTGCATGGACGTGCCGATGAGGCCGCACGCAAGGCGGTTGCCTGGAAGGCCACGCTTTACCTGGGGGCCGGCAGTCTGGTCCTGTTGGCCGGCCTCGGCTGGCTGGTCCTCGAGTATAGTGGGGGGCAAAAATTGACCTTCGACCTGAATGCCCTCCGCGCGATGGCAGCCACCAACCCGCTACCGGCGGAAAAGCAGGGGATCATCTTCTTTGTCCTGCTGCTCGGGTTCGGCACTCTGGTCAGCCTTTTCCCCCTGCACAGCTGGGCGGCGCCCGCCTATGCCACCGCACCGGTGCCCGTGGCCATGCTGCATGCCGGTGTCCTCAAGAAATTCGGTTTGTACGGCCTTATTCAGATCGCCCTGCCGCTGCTGCCGCAGGGACCGCATGTGCCTTGGGTGCAGAAGGCCCTCCTGCTCATGCTGCTCGGCAACATCCTCGTCGTCGGCTTTGTCACCATCGCCCAGAAGTCCCTCGACCGCATCCTCGGCAACTCCTCGGTGATGCACATGGGCTACATTTTCCTCGGCATCGCCGCCGGCACGGAACTCGCCCTGCGTGGCGCCGTACTGCTCATGTTCGCCCATGGCGTCTCCATCGCCCTGCTGTTTGCCCTTGCCGGTCGTCTGCGCAACCAGCTCGGCACTCTCGAACTCGCCAAGCTTGGCGGCCTGGCCTCCCATGCGCCGGTGTTTGCCATCCTCTTTGCCTTCGGAGCGTTTGCCTCGATTGGCCTGCCCGGCCTGGCGAATTTCGCCGGTGAGGTGCTGGTCTTCCTGGGTGCCTTCGGCGCTGAGGGCGGCACCACGTTTGGCCCGCTTCAGTGGACGGTGGTGCTGGCGCTCTGGGGTGTCGTCATGTCGGCCGTTTACATGCTGCGCGCCTATCGGGACATCTTTCAGGGCAGCGCCACCACCGGGCTGTTCATGAACGACCCCTCGCTGTTCCAGCGCCTGCCGCTCATCCTGCTTGCTGCCGCCCTGTTGATTGCCGGCTGCTGCCCCTGGCTGCTGCTCGACCTGCTCAAAACGGCCCCCGTGCCGTAACCCGTAGTCCACCGATCCATGTCCGTTTTCGCCGTCGAAATTTTCCTCGTCCTTCTGGGCGTCGGCCTGCTCTGCCTGGAAGCACTGCTGCCATCCGTGACGCGGCGCGCCATTGCCGCCCTCAGTCTGGGTGGCACCGCCCTTGCCCTGGTCCTGTTTGCCTTCGCAGACACCTCGGCCGCCGCCCTGCCCGCCTTTGTCCAGCCCTTTCACCAGCTCGACAGCCTTGCTCTTTTCTACAAGGGCTTTGCCCTGGTGGCGACCCTGGCGGTGCTTTGGCTGACCGTTGAAAACCGCGGTTATCTGGAGCGTCACTGCCCCGAGGGTCGCCATGGCGAAATGTTCAGTCTGCCGCCCCTGGTCTGTGCGGGCATGATGTGGATGGCCTCGGCCAAGGACCTGATGACGGTCTTTGTCTGCCTGGAACTGGTGACGGTCTCGTTCTACGTCCTGGTTGCCTTTGCCCGCAAAAGCAGCCTCGTGCTTGAGGCAGGCGTCAAGTACCTCATCCTCGGTGCCCTCAGCACCGGGGTTCTTGTCTACGGCATCGCCTGGACCTACGGCGTCACCGACTCCATGAGCTTTGACGGCATCTCCGCCGCGCTTGCCGATCCGGAAACGCCGCGCCGGGGCGCCCTTCTGGGTGCAGCCTTTTTGCTTGCCGGCCTGGGTTTCAAGGTTGCCGCGGCCCCCTTCCACATCTGGGTTCCGGATGTCTATCAGGGTGCACCTCTGCCCGTCACCACCTTCCTGTCGGTCGGATCGAAGGCCGCGGGTTTCGTCGTGCTGAGTCGCGTGGTCGCGGCCTTCACCGCTGCCGAGTCACTGATCCGCACCGAGATCACCACGCTGCTGCTCATTGCCGGTGCCGCAACCATCCTCCTTGGCAGCCTTCCGGCCCTGTTCCAGACAAGCGTCAAACGCCTGCTGGCCTACTCCAGCATCAGTCATGCCGGTTATCTTTTGCTGGCACTCGCCGCGGCTCCCACCGCCCGCCACGATCTCTCCAGCGCCGGGGTCACTGCCTTTTATCTCGGCACCTACCTGCCGATGACGGTACTCGGCTTCCTCGTCCTGTCTGTTCTGCGCCAGAACGGCGTTGGCGACGACCTGCGTGATCTTGCCGGCCTCGGCCGCCGCCAGCCCTTTCTGGCGCTGGCCGCGACCCTGGGCTTTGCCTCGCTCGCCGGTTTGCCACTGACGGCCGGCTTCATGGGCAAGCTCCTGGTCTTCCTGGGCTTGGTCGATCATGCCGCTTGGGCCGCACTGACCTGTGCCGTGATTGGTGCCGCCGCGGGTTTCTACTACTACTTGAGGCCGGTTCTCGCCATGTACAGCGGTTCACCCGCCACGGCAGAACCCATCAAACTGAGCACCGCCACCCGGGCAGTCCTTTTTGCCCTGGTCGCAGCCATCATCGTCATTGGCGTTTACCCGCGTTCCCTGCAGGCTCCCCTCAAGAGTGCAGGCACGACCGCCGTCCATGCCTCGCACTGAGTTCGGGCGTTGAATTGGAAGTTCACCGTTGGCAGCGACGTAGGAAATGGCCATGCGCCACGCCCTGATCCTGCTTGCCAGCCTGCTCCTGATTCCCGCCGCCACCGCCCAGCAGGAGGACGGCAAGCTGCGCATCGTCGTGTTTGGCGCCCATCCAGATGACGCCGAGTACAAGGCGGGCGGCACCGCGGTCAAGTGGGCTCGCCTCGGCCATCACGTCAAGCTGGTCTCCGTGACCAACGGCGACATCGGCCACTGGCGCGAGGCTGGAGGCCCCCTGGCCCAACGTCGTGCAGCCGAGGCGGCTGCATGCGCGCAGAAGCTTGGCGTCACCTCGCAGGTGCTCGACATCCATGACGGAGAATTGCTGCCCAGCCTCGAAAATCGCAAGCTGATCACCCGCGTCATCCGCGAATGGCGAGCCGACATTGTCATTGCCCACCGTCCCTGGGACTACCATCCCGACCATCGCTACGTCGGCGTGCTCGTCCAGGACGCCGCCTTCATGGTCACGGTGCCCTTCATCTGTCCCGATGTGCCGCCCCTGAAGAAGAACCCAGTGTTTCTGTATTCCAGCGATGGGTTCCAGAAACCCTATCCATTCACCCCGGACGTTGCCGTCTCCGTCGATGACGCTTTCGACCAGAAACTGGATGGCCTGCACGAACTGACCTCGCAGGCTTACGAGGGGGGCGCCAGCGGGTCTGCGGAGTACGTCGCCAAGCAGGTGCCGCCTGCTTCGGATGAAACGGCCCGACGCGCCTGGCTCAAGCGACGCTGGGGAGCTCGCCAGGGCGGGGAGGCGGATCGTCATCGCGAGTTGCTGGTCCGTTGGTACGGCCCGGAGCGTGGCAAGGCCGTCCGTTACGCCGAGACCTTTGAAGTCTGCGAGTATGGCCGTCGCCCCTCGGCCGATGAGCTTCGGGTGCTCTTCCCGTTTTTTGAACCTTGAGCCTGTCAGGAAGGGAACGCACTTTCCCGCTTGAAGGGGGCCCGGCGTGCCGTTTATGACTGCATTCTCAATGATTCTCGCAGCACTCCCCGACCCCAGCCGCCTTGGCGACGTGCTGATGGCCTTCCTAAGCATCCTGTTCGAGGGGGCGCCCTACATCATGGTTGGCACACTGTTGTCCGGCCTGATTGACGCCTTCCTGCCCGCCAAGCTGCTCGACCGGCTGCTGCCGCGCAACCGGGTCTTCTCAACCCTCATTGCCGGTTTTCTGGGGCTGATTTTTCCCGTCTGCGAATGCGCCGTTGTGCCGGTCATCCGTCGACTCGTGCAAAAGGGTCTGCCACTTTCCTGCGCGCTGACCTACATGCTCTCGGCGCCCATCATGAATCCGATCGTTGCGGTCAGCACCCTGACCGCCTTCAAGGAATTTCAGAAGGTCACCGGATGGCTGGAGATCGGCAACGCGACGATGACCCTGGCCCGCCTTTCACTCGGCTATGCCGTCGCCGTTACTGTCGGCTTGATCGTGCTGCGCTTCCGTCCCGGGCGTGTCCTCAACGCCAGCATCATTGAAGGCATCGAGGCACAGCGCCCCGAGGGTTCGGCGGCGCCCAAGGTGCCCTTCAATTCACGCCTGGTTCATGCCATGCGCACGGCGATGCGCGACTTCCTCGACACCGGCATGTACTTTACCATTGGCGTCATCATCACCTCAGTGTTCAACACCCAGGTGAACCAGGCCATCCTCGACAGCGTTGCCGGCAACGAATGGCTGGCCCTGCCCTCCATCATGGGTCTCGCTTTCGTGCTTTCCCTTTGCAGCACTTCGGATGCCTTCATTGCCGCGCCGATGGCCGCCTTCTCGCAGGCCGCAAAACTCGCCTTCCTCGTGTTCGGTCCGATGATGGACATCAAGCTGATGTTCATGTATTCTGTGGTGTTCCGCCGACGCGTTGTCCTGCTGATGCTGGTTGGCACCTTCCTGCTCATCGGCCTGATGTCCCAACCCTGGATCAGCCTGATCGAAATGCTGCAGACCTCCACGAAGCCATGAGCGCCACCCGCACCCTCATTCATCTGGTCAGCGTCGCCCTGCTGCTGCTGTGGAGCGGCGTCCTGTTGTATTTTTACGCCACCGGCCGCATCACCCAATACCTGCCTGGCGACGGCATCTTCCGGCCCATGGTGCTTATGTCAGGGATCGGCCTGGCTGTGCTGGCACTCTTCAATCTCTTCACCATGGGAGCGGAAGACCCCGGCTGCGAGGGACATGATCATGGCTGCTGCGGTCACGATCACAGCCACGACGCTCATGCCGACTGCGGCCACGATCACAGCCACGACAGTCACAGCGGCTGCGGTCATGATCACGGTCACGACGCTCATGCTGAAGGCGACCATGAGAAGGGTCATGCCTCCCACTCGCACGGACACGGTCTCCTTGAGGAGAGTTCTTGGACGGGTCGCCTGGTCGCCATTCTGATCCTCGCCGCACCGATCACCTGGGCGGCCTTCATGACACCTGATCGCTACAGTGCCAACGCCGTCATCAACAAGGGCCTGTACAACCCGAACTACAACAGCACAGCCAACGCCGACAAGTTTTCCCTGCGCACGGATGAGGCAGCCAAGCCTGCCGCCACCCCGGCGACGACAACCGCCGACTCCGCCGCGGCCAAGGCTGATCCCCAGGCACAGAGCTACGGCAGTTTCACGCTCGACGACCTCAAGGCGCAGGTGCCGCAAAGCAAGGAAGGCAACTTCATCCTCGAGGTGCCCGAAATCTACTACACAGGGGGGGACATCGAAGTGCAGTCCGTCCTGGCGGGTCAGTCGGTTGAAACCATCGCCCAGGTCCTGCCGGAGAAAGTCAACAATGCCGACGGCCGGCGCCTTCGCATCTTCCGCATGCTGGTCCAGTGCTGCGCCGCCGATGCACGCCCCTACTCGATTCCTGTGGAGTTTGCCGACAAGGCTCCCCCCTACAAGGACATGACCTGGATCAAGATCGTCGGCAAGATGGCCTATGAGAAGGACGGCGATCAAACCGTACCCGTCCTCAAGGCCGAACGGGTCGAGGAGACGGCCGCTCCGGAAAACACCATGATTTATTGAGGAATCCTCATAATTGGCCAATTAGCCAAAAAGTCTTTCAGCTTTCTTTGGGAACGAAGGCTTATTTTCAAGCAAGGGAAACTTTTCTTGACCCTCCATAGGGGCGGTCTTAGTTTCAAATTTGTCGGGAACCCCGTGGGTGGCGCTGCTTTTCGTGAATGCTTGAACGAGCCGGAAATCCTCCACTGCCACACAGGATTTCGACTTCCAATTTCTTCATTCACAATCTTTTCCACACATCTGCATGCTCGGCAAACTTTTCGGTTTCGTCGCCCAGGATATCGGCATTGACCTCGGCACCGCCAACACTCTTGTTTACATCAAAGACCATGGCATCGTACTGCGAGAACCTTCCGTGGTGGCCGTCAAGAGTGGCACCAATGAAGTCGTCGCCGTCGGTGACGACGCCAAGCGAATGCTTGGCCGTACACCGGGCGGTATCACGGCCATCCGCCCGTTGAAGGACGGGGTCATCGCCGACTTCCGGGTGACCGAAGCGATGCTTCGTCACTTCATCCGCAAGGTGCACAACAACAGGCGCGCCATGCGCGGCCCGCGCGTTGTCATCGCCGTCCCCTCCGGCATCACCGAGGTCGAGAAGCGCGCCGTCAAGGAGAGTGCCGAGCAGGCCGGCGCCCGCGAGGTCTACCTGATCGAGGAACCGATGGCGGCGGCGATCGGGGTTGGCCTTCCCGTCCAGGAAGCCGCGGGCAACATGATCGTCGACATCGGTGGCGGCACCACGGAGGTGGCCATCATCTCGCTCAGCGGCATCGTGTACAGCCGCAGTGTGCGCGTCGCCGGCGATGAACTCGACGAAGCCATCATCAACTACATGAAGCGCGCCTACAATCTCATGATTGGCGAGCGCACGGCCGAGGAAATCAAGCTGCGTATTGGCTCGGCTTTCCCCCTCGGCAAGGAAACCACGATGGAGGTCAAGGGTCGCGACATGGTTGCCGGCCTGCCGAAAACCATCACCATCACAAGCCAAGAAGTGCGCGAGGCGATGCTTGAACCCCTGAACGCCATCATCGATGCCGTGCGCACCACGCTCGAGCGCTGTCCGCCCGAACTCTCCGCCGACCTGGTCGACCGCGGCATCATGCTGGCCGGCGGCGGAGCCCTGCTGCGCGGACTCGACAAGCTGCTGCAGGAGGAGACCGCCCTGCCGGTCCACGTCGCCGAGGATCCCCTCAGTGCCGTCGGCGAGGGCACCGGCCGCGTGCTCAGCGAGCTGGAGTTCCTGCGCAAGGTGAGTACCACGGAGGTCTGAGTCGCGGCCGGCACTGCCGTGGAGCCACCGGCAACCTTCCATGAACAAACTGAACCTACTGGCGCTGTTCCTGTTCCTCGCGGGTGTCCTGGCGATGTTCACGCTCGACACCCCCGTGACGCGCGGCGTGCAGGATCGTGTCATGGCGATGTTGTCGCCCTTCATTCATGCCAGCGGCACGGTGGAGGAAGGCTTGTCCGAGATGGCCGCGCCAGCCGGCGATCCGCGCGAACTCAAGCGGGAAAACGAACGCCTGCTGCTCGAGGTCGAGCGCCTGCGGATCGTCTCGCAAAAGTATGCCCAGCTTCAGGCGGAGGCGAACAAGCTTCGCGGCCTCATCGGCTTCAAGCAAAGCAGCCCCTTCAAGATGACCGCCGCACGCGTTGTCAAGCGGGTGTCCAGCACTTGGTGGAACACCATGATCATCGACAAGGGGTCGCTCGACGGACTGGCCACCGACAGCCCGGTGATCAGCGCCTCGGGACTGATCGGCAAAACCGGCAAGCTGGCGCCGCACCTATCCGAAATCATCCTGCTCACCGACGAGACCTGCCGCGTCTCGGCCCGTGTGGACGGCACTCTTGAACAGGGCATCGTCGCCGGGGAACGCGGTGGTTTCGATCTGCGCCCGGATCTGCGTCTGCAGTTCCTCAGCAAAAACGCCCTCATCACCCCGGGGGCAAACGTGTTTTCCACCGGCGAAGGCGGCGTCTTCCCCCCCGGCCTCCTGATTGGCCGGGTCAAGCGCTTCGAAAACCGTGAACTCTTCGGTGTGGCCGTTGTCGAGCCTGCGGCGGATTTTTCGACCCTGGAACACGTCTTCGTGGTGGAAATGCAACCCGCTGACACCCCGTAAAGGAAGGACATGATCTTTTATCCCGTCACCTTCCTGCTGCTGCTGGTCACCTTCGTGGTGCAGGAATTCATCCCGGGCATCCCGATGGCGAACTACGCTACCCTGTTCCTGCCACCGGTGTTCTTCTTTGCCGCCTCAGTGGCCGTCCCCTTCCCGGTAATGATCCTGCTGGCCTTCGCCGCAGGCACGCTCTGGGACGCGCGCCACATGCCGGTTGGCTCCGCCAGTCAGGCGGCGCAATCACTGATGACCGGCACCGACGAACTTTCCGCCATCGGCTTCGGCTTCGGCATCTCCGTGTTCCTTTTTGGCGTGCTTGGCATGTTCCTCCAGGGGGTCCGTCCCCTTTTTAAACGCGGCCGCCTTGAACTGCCCGTGGTGATGGTCGGCTTCACCACCTCACTCTGGCTGCTCGCCGAATACCTCGTCCTAACCCTCGGCCGCGGGAGCTTCTACTTCCCGACCGCCGTCTGGACAAAAATCATCACCGCTGCGCTGCTCGCCATGCTCGCCGCCCCCCTGCTCTTCCTGCTCCTCTACATGCTCGCCGGCCTGTCCCGCTACGAGATCAAGTACGAGGGCCTCAAACTCTCCTTCGATGGTCGTTAAGTACCGCTTCCGGCTGCACCTGCTCACCCTCGCCATGTTGTGCGGGTTCGGGCTTCTCGTGTACCGACTCTGGTCGCTGCAGATCGACCGCCATGCAGAGTTTGTCGTCAAGGTTCCGGAAGCGCGCCTCCAACGCGCCCGCATTCCCGGTGTGCGCGGCGAGATCAAGGATCGCAACGGTGTCGTCCTCGCCACCAACAAGGCCAGCTTTGAGGTGCAGGTCAACCTGCGCGAGGTCTACGACGAGTACATGCGCCAGTGTCGCATCAAAAAGATGGACTCCCCAACGGTCGCCTTTGAGTTCCTCGACCGCGGCCTGCCTCGGCGGCGCCTAGAACCCGATATCGTGACGATGTTCCAGGAGCTCATCATCAACCGGCTCAACGAAATGGGCCTCGCCGCCCCCTATAACTCCGACTCGCTCCGCGTTCATTACCGCAGCTTTGGCGGAGCCATTCCCTGGGTGTATCGCGACAATCTCAGCTTCTCGGAGTTCAGCCAGTTCGCCGAACACAACCTGGGGTTGCCAGGTGTCACCGTCGCCGCTCGCGGCACGCGCCTCTACCCCTACGGTGCACTCGCCTGCCATTTGCTTGGCTACGTGCGCATGCCCGATGACCAGCGTGTCTCGGTGGAGGAGCGCAAGGGCTGGGACTACTACACGCCTGACGAATTCGGCGGCGCCGGCGTGGAGAAGAGCTTCGACGCCCATCTGCGTGGCAAACCCGGTGTGCGGACGATGCAGCTCAATGAACGCGGACGTCCGGTCGGCGAGGTCAGCTTCGAGGAACCCCGCAAGGGTGACGATGTGTTCCTGACCCTCGATGCGCGCATTCAGTATATCGCCGAGCGCGCGCTGATCGACGGCAAGATCGGCCGCGGGTCGGTGGTCGTCCTTGCCCCCCAGTCCGGGGAGGTGCTGGCCATGGCCTCGGTCCCCAACTACAACCCGAACCGTTTCATCCCCAGCATCAAGCAGGCCGACTGGGACGAACTGCTGGGCAACCGAACCGTTCCCCTGCTCAACCGCTCGATCCGCAGTTTTGTGCCCGGCTCGACCTACAAGGTGCCGATCGCGCTCGCCGGCTGCCTGGCCGGCATCCAGAACCACCGCTACAACTGTGCAGGCAGTGTCAAGTATGGCAACAAGGCCATGCAGTGCTGGATCCAGCGCCAAAACGGCGGCTCGCACGGTTCGCTCGACCTCAGCGACGCGCTCATGCGCTCCTGCAACTGCTACTTCTACCAGTATGGCAATACCGCCGGCGTTGACAGCATCACCCGCGTCGGCGCCATGCTGGGTCTGGGACAGCGCACCGGCATCGAGCTTGAGGAGGACGACCCCGGCATCCTGCCCAACCCGGACTGGCTCCGCCAGACCAGCCCCAATGAACGCTGGAGCAACGGCCATACGGCAAACGTTTCCATCGGCCAGGGCAGCGTGCTCGCCTCGCCCATGCAGATGGCTGGCGTCGCCGCCGCCGTCGCGTCGGGAAAATCCTACAAGCCGCATCTGCTCAAGAAGGTGATGGACGGCGACCAACTTGTGCTCGAAAAGCAGCCGGAGCTGCGCGCCGACCTGCTCGCCCACTTCCAAGAGAAGGACCTTGAAACCGTTCGCAGCGGCATGTGGAAGGTCGTCAATGCCCAGGGTGGAACCGCCCGCGCGGCACGCATTTCAGGCGTGGAGGTGGCCGGCAAGACCGGCACCGCCCAGAACTGGCGACGCACGGAAAAAAACGTGCGCGTCGAGGACAATCACACCCTGTTCATCAGTTTTGCCCCCTATGTGAACGCCAAGTTCGCCGTCTGCATTCTGGTCCAGGGTGGCAAGTCGGGGGGCGGCTGTGCGGCTCCCGTGGCGCAACGGGTTCTCGAACAGGCGCTTGCCCTCGACAACGGCTACGAAATCAAGCCGGAAGCCGTCACTGAAGTGAAGGGCGACTTCAACAAGATCGAGATGGTCAGCTATGAGGATTCCCCCCTCTTGATCGCCAGTCTCGGCCAGGAGGAGGACGGCGACGTTGGCACCGAACCCGAACGCGAGGCCACTGACACCACACCACGCAGCCGCCCGGCGGGCAGTGCTCCGAGCATTCGCCGGGAAGCCGACAGCGCCGGCAGCACCGGCGTCCGCAACAATCGCGAGGTGCCAAAGGCTGTGCCCGTTCGTCGCGCGCCGATGTTCCAGGGTGGCGCAGGCCAGCAACCCGCCGCTCCCGCTGCAGCCCCCGAACCCGCGCCCTCACCGGGTGGCTT
The DNA here is from genome assembly GCA_030827515.1 of Prosthecobacter sp. GTDB lineage: Bacteria > Verrucomicrobiota > Verrucomicrobiia > Verrucomicrobiales > Verrucomicrobiaceae > Prosthecobacter. The sequence goes on from JAUREI010000013.1 coordinate 27,467, forward strand.
TTTCCGCAGACTGTTTCGTCAGTAATAAATTTCTCACCCTCAACACCCACTCTTATGCCACTTGGAATTGTTCAGCGAATCAAGGAATTCATCACCGGTAAGAAGGACATCCGCCAGGGAACCCGCCTGGTCATCAACTGCGAGAAGTTGGAGAACCGGGTCGCCCTGCTCGACAACGGCGTGCTCGAGGAGTACACCATCGAGCGCACCGGTACCAGCACCATCGTCGGCTCCATCTACAAGGGCCGGGTCAAAAACATTGAGCAGGGCCTGAAGGCCATGTTCATCGACATCGGCCTCGACAAGAACGCCTTCCTGCATTTCTGGGATGCCATTCCCGAGGCCCTTTCCAATCAGGGCATGGAGGAAGTCACCCGCGGCGGCAGCAAAAAAAAGGGCAAGCGCATCGAGGCCAAGGACATTCCCTCCCTCTACCCGGTCGGCTCGGAGATCATGGTTCAGGTCACCAAGGGGCCGATCGGAAACAAGGGGCCGCGTGTCACCACCAACATCTCCCTCGCCGGACGCCTGCTCGTCCTCATGCCGCAGAACGACCAGTTCGGCATCTCGCGCAAGGTGGAGGATCCGAAGGAGCGCGCGCGCCTGCGCCGCATCGTCGAGAAGGTCAATGTCCCCGAGGGCATGGGCCTGATCATGCGCACCGAGGCTTCGGGCAAGCGGGATCGCCACATCATTCGCGACCTCAGCCTGCTGATCGAGCAGTGGAACGACATCGTCGCCATTCGCGACGGCAAGAAGGCGCCTGTGTGCTGCTTCCAGGAACCCGAACTGATCGAGCGCACGGTCCGCGACTTTCTCACGGATGAGATCGACGAGGTCGCCTGTGACGATCCGGCGACCGTCGAACGCATGCAGCAGATGGCCGCACAGATCTCGCGCCGCGCCAAAAACCGCATCACCCTGTATCAGGGACAAACCGCCCTGTTCGAGCACTACGGCATCCAGAAGCAGATCGACAATGCCTTCTACCGGCAGGTCTGGCTGCCCTGCGGCGGCTACATTGTCATCGACCAGACCGAGGCGCTGGTCTCCATCGACGTCAACACCGGCCGCAACAAGGGTTCCAAGGACGTCGACAAACTCATTCTCGAAACCAACCTTGAAGCGGGCCAGGAGGTCGCCCGCCAGTTGCGTCTGCGCAACATGGGCGGACTCATTGTTGTCGACTTCATCGACATGAAACACCGCAAGGACCAGCAGGCGGTTTACAAGTCGATGCTGGAACACCTCAAGCGTGACAAGGCCAAGACCCAGGTCCTGCCAATCAGCCAGTTTGGCCTCATGGAGATGACCCGTCAGCGCCTGCATGAGTCCCTCAGCAGTGCCCTCTACGAGCCGTGCCCCTACTGCAAGGGCCATGGCCAGGTCAAGACCACCACCACGATGAGTGTGGAACTTCAGCGGCGACTGGCGGCCATCCTCGGAACCGGCAAGGAGGAGCACAAGAACCTGGTCGTCGTCGTCCATCCCGACGTCATGCAGCGGCTCAAGTCTGAGGACGGCGAGTTGCTGGTCGATCTGGAGCGCAAGTACTTCGCCCGCCTCACCTTCCGCAGCGACCCCACCCTGCATCGCGAGGAAATGAAAATTTCCAGCTCCGCATCAGGTGAAGAGATCCGCCTGTAGGCGACAAAAATGACACTTGTTTGAACAGGTTCCGACCGTCACTCTGTCCAAACTTCCATGAGCCAAGACTCCAGCGGCAAGAACAAGATCCTCCTCGTGGCAGCAACACTCGGGTTGCTGGCCGCCCTTTACTTCGGATGGCAGTATGCCAGTTGGGAGCCTACCGCCCCAATTCAGGCACCGAAAACCGTTGAGAAGTCGGGAACGCGGACAGAGCCCAACCTGCTCAACACGCCGCAACCGACGACACCTGCCGCCAAGAAGGAGGATCTCGGACAACGTCTGATGACGGCGGAGGAGGGCGATGTCCTGATCGACGAAATCCTGCGCTCCGACAAGGACATCCCGGACATGGCCCGTGACCTTCATGAACTGGTCAAGAAACTCAACGGTGAGGCCCAGGTCAATGCCAGCCAGCACCTTGTGAACCTGACCAGCGATGAGGACTATGGTCTGATTGCCGGTTTCCTCGTCGATCCCAAAACCAATCCCGAGGTTCTCGACGTTCTGTTTTCCGACCTCATGAACCGCAACCGGGAGTTGCAGATGCCTCTGTTCATGAACATCCTGAAAAACTCACAGCACCCGCAGAGCGAGGAGGTTCGCAATGTGTTGACCATTCTCGCCGGTGAGGACTATGGCAACGATTGGGCCGCCTGGGACAAGTGGGCGATGGAGGAACTGCAGGCGCAACAGTGAGCCCCCAGCCGCAGGAGCGCGAAGGCGCAGTGCCGTTCGTCGACTTCATGGCGCATGCCCTGCACGACCCCAAACGGGGTTATTACGCACGGCAGATCCGCGGCGTCGGGGGTCGTGGGGATTTTGCGACCGCCTGCACCCTCTTCCTGGAATTTGGCGAGGCGATCGCAGGCTGGCTCAATGCCGAACGGCAGGCTCAGCCGCTCATCCGCAATGTCATAGAAATCGGGGCCGGAGACGGTTCCCTGTTCAAGGCCGTGCGCCGCGCCTGCGGTTTCTGGCGCCGCCATCTTTGGCGGTGGTACATCGTCGAATCCTCACCGGTTCTCCGCAAGCAACAACAGGCACTGCTGGGGAATTCAGTCGTCTGGCACAAACGACTTGAGGACGCCCTTGTCGCCACAAAGGGCGAAGCCTTTCTGTTTCACAACGAGTTGCTCGACGCCTTTCCGGCCCACCTGCTGGAATGGCGCGGTGGCAGCTGGCAGGAGGTCCTGATCAGGCCGGACGGCGACGAGCAACTGGCGCCACTGACCCTGCCGGAGGACGAGCTTGCCGACTTCACGGTGTTTGACGCATGGAAGCCCGCGGAGGGACAGCGTTGCGAGCTCCACCGCAGTGTCCGGGACTGGATGAATGGGTGGGCATCGCACTGGCGTCACGGATCCATGCTGACGATCGACTATGGAGGTCCCTTCCCCGGCTTGTACCAACGCCGCCCTCGAGGCACCCTGCGCGCTTACCTCCTCCACCAGCGACTCGAGGGGAAAGAGGTTTACGCCAATCCGGGGCGACAGGACATCACGGCCGACATCAACTTCTCCGACCTCCGTCGTTGGGGCTGCCGCCTTGGCTGGAGGGAGACCGACTTCTTGCCGCTTCATGAATTCCTTGTCCGGCACTTGCCAGCCAATCGCCGACCCGCAGTTCTGCTCAATCCGGACGGAGCCGGTGGAGCCTTTCAGTGCCTGATGGTGCGCCCCACGGGTTAGGTGTCACCGGCTTCCATGGCGAATCACACATCCGACAATCACTTCACGAAGCCTGCGGTCGATTCCGAACACCACTCCAGGCTCCCGTCGATCCCAGGCAAAGGCCTGCCCCGGGGCGCTGACCGGCAGGGCACCCAGCCACATGGCTGTCCCCCCCGCATCCGGCAGTTCAACCAGGCACATCTCCCGTGCATCATGACCCGTGAAATACAGCCGGCCATCCGGTCCGAATCCGCCGCCTGAAGCGCTGTGGGCGCCAAAGCGCACGACGGCTTCCCGGGGAAACCGCCACTCCTTCACGAGCCGCCAGTCGTCATCGAATTGAACCAGACGCGTGTTGGCCGGATCGTCGCTCCTTGCATACGCGGCAAAGCAGGCGAACCAAGCTCCCTCGTGGCGGTCGATCCAAGTCAGCGCCCCCTTCTCATGAGCGAGGTCGATGCTCTCCGCGTGGCTCATATCGGCGGCATTCCAGATTTCCACCGAACTGTGCGCCGGCTGCTCCGGATCCCTCGAGTGGGCGCAGTAGAGCCGTCCATCAAGCACCAGCCCGGCATTCAGGTGCTTGAACCGGCCGCCCGGTACATCCTGCCACCCTCGAACCCGCTCGCCCGTGTCCCTGCGGTACTTGCCGATCGCGCGGCTGCTGATCGCATAGAAATGCGCGTCATCCACGGCCACCCCCTGATGCGCCTCCGCTGCGGGAAATCTTCGCGATTCCGCATACCCCAGATCCAGCCCCTTGCGAAGTTTGCCCTGGTCCTCAAGCATCTTGCGCACCCGCTCCCGCTCCTTGGCCAGCGCAGCCTCCGGAACAACCATGGGTGTCAGGTTCTCACTCACCAGCGGCTCATCCGACGGAATGGCTCGCCAGCGCAGGTTGCGAAAGCTCACGTCCGCGCCGTGATCCTGCAGCGACAGTCGCGCCCCCCGGGCCGACAACTCTCCACCGCGGATGCGCAGCAACAACACCGCTTCCGCCCAGCGCGGGTCGGCATAGTCGAAATCGATCACCTTCTCGCCGTTGAGCCAGTGCTGGATCACCGTGCCCTTGGCGACAATGCGACCCTCGTTCCACCGGCCGTGCGGCCGCACGACATCCCTTGTTGGCGCCTGGCAGAAAAACAGGGAGGCCGCCGCCTGGCGGGGATTCTCTCCGTAGGAACTGTTGGCGTTGTCGAGCAGCTGGTATTCGTATTGGCCCGGGCGATAATACACGCCGCTGTTGCAGCCCTTGGCCACCTTCCAGTCGAAGCGCAGTTCAAAGTCATCGGGCACCGGCGTGCGGGCGTAGACCAGCGAACCGCCCCTGCCGACCCGGGTGATCTCGCCATCCACCACCGCCCAGTTGCCACCCTGTGTCCAGCCATCCAGGCTGCGACCGTCAAAGAGCGACTCAAAGCCGGGTTCGGAACCCGGCAGCGCCGCCAGCGGCAGGGCGAGCAAAAAAGCGAGCGTTTTCATGCGGGAGTCAGGTCACGATTGGCCTGGCGTCGAAACCCCTGCAGACGCAGGGAGCCATCCGCATGAATGTCGAGCAACGAGAACGCGCTGTTTTCGGCACCGCTACCCTCCACCATCGCGGCAAGGGTGACGTACGGAATGCCGGCGATTTGCTGAAAGTCGTTCTTGTGGGAGTGCCCCTGAAAGACCGCGAGAACCCGCCCGGATTTCTCCAGACGTTCGCGCACCGCCGCCGCGTTGCGGACACCATGGGCCTTGTCTTCATCCAGACGCTGATGCGCAAGAATGATCACGGGACCGGATGCACGGCCCAGTTCGGCGTCCAGCCAGGCCAGCTCACGGTCGGTCAGGTTGGCGTCCTGCCAGTGAAAATTGCCGCGCTGGTAAGGAGTGCCATCGTTACGGAAGCAGGCATCGAGGATCAAAAAGCGGATTCCCCCGCTTTCAAAGGCCTCGTGACCGCCGGCAGCCGCGGTGTTTTCGGCAAACTCGGTCTTGCTGAGCGTGCCGACACAATGATTGCCCAGCACGTAATGCCGGGGCATCGAGAGTCGGGCATAGTGCGACTCCATGGTGCGCAGCCATTCGATCTCTTGTTCCACGGATTCGGCCTGGTCGATGAAATCGCCAAGTTCCACGACAAAGGCGGGGCGCTCGCGATTCATGACGTCCACCGCCTCATCCAGCTTGGCCAGTGCCTCGCGGTAAAATCGCGTCTTGGTGGCCGTCTTGTCGGCATAGTGCAAATCCGTCATCAGCCCGGCCCGCAATGCCGGCCTGGCACCGGTGTCGGCGGCAAGGGGACGCCCTCCACCGAGCCCGGCCAGACACAGGCTGCTCTGCTGCAGGAAGACGCGGCGGGATGTCATGATCGTTTTACGGCCCAGCCAAGGACTGACATGCAGGAAAGACCTCAGGAACGAGTCAATTGCCCCACCCGCCGCATGGAACCCGCAAAGCAGTCATGAACGTAGGTCATCGCCCTTTGCACCTTTGCCCTGGCCTTGTCCTGGTCCACATCGATGGCGAAGAGCGCCTCAGCCATCGCCTCGACCGGGGTCTCGTCCATTTCCAGCAACCATTCGGGCAACCCGATGTCCCGGAACATCCAGCACTTCGGACTGTGAAACTCCGAATAGGTGTGCAGGATCGGCGTGCCGTTGGCCAGGGCGATGATCGGCGAGTGCGGCTCATGGCAGACCACCGTGTGAGCACGGGCAAAAATGGAGGCGGCCTCGTCGGCGTTCCAAAAGTACTCGAGATTGACGACACGGGAACGGATCTCCGGCGGCAGGGGGTCGTGGATCAACCGGCGGTTGTGTCCCATTTCCTTGAGCACCTCGGGAGCGATGAGAACCTTGTTGCCGGTGCCGCGCACCCATCGTGTGATCAGTTCGCGATACTTGGCGGCACGACGCTCGTCATCCGCAACCTGTTCCGGGGAGGGATGCAGGGGGTTGAGCTTCGGTGTCCGGCTGTCATCCTGTCCTGGCAGCTTGGCGGTGTTCGTCCGCAACTGGATCGTGATGAACCCGCGTTCCTCCAGGCCAAGCCTGCGCATCGTCGCCAAACCGCGCGCGTCATCGCGAACATCAATGCCAAAGCAACCGTCGGGTCCAAATTCAAGCACCGGCGTGCGCAGGCCGGCCCCCTGCAGGATCTTGAGCGTCTTGGTTTCCCGGGTGTAGATGAAGGAGGCCCCGTTGAGCAGGGCGATGCGCTCTTCCGCCCCCGGTCCCTCGACCATGCTGGGAAAATAGGATTGGCCAAACAGGCCGTAGGGACGGCCATGGTCGCGGCAAAACTGCATGAAACTGATGTCCTGTCCCATCCCCGAGTTGCGCATGAACAGGTCGCAGCCGCGCACGGCTTGACGCAATTGCTCATCGCGCTCCAACTTGCCGGTGAGGCTCCCCTGCAGAATCTCCACCTTTGGAAAGCGTCGCTTGAGCATGTGGGTGACACGCTCATCCAGCTTGGCCGCCCACAGCACCACCCTGAGTTCCGGGAGGTGCTGTTCGAGCAGCCGCAGGGTGCCGGGCGTGTGACCGATGTCACCGATGTTGACGGTGTCCCAAGCCGACTGAAGGACCAGTGTTTTGGCGCGACCTCCGGCCGCAAGGGTGGTGCCGCCCAAGGCAGCACTGAGGGTGGCGAGGAAGTGGCGACGGTTCGTCATGACAGTCAGGAGTCAACTATAGGGGTGATTTGGACGGTCTTTTCCGCCGCCGATGCCTGGCGGAGCCGGCAGTCATCCGTGAGATTCCCTTCGGAACAGCAGTTCTCATCGTCGATCTCCTGCACGATGATGTGGAAATGCTCGGGGCGCTTGCCGAAGTGTCGAACCAGGGCGTCGGTGAAGTCGGCGACAACGGCCGCCTTCTGTTCCCGGGTCGCACCCCGGGTGATCTGCAGGTTGACGACTGGCATGGCTTCAGGCGCGCGGATGTGCGGCATCATAGGCCTCCTTCATGCGCTGGATGGAGACGTGGGTGTAAATTTGTGTGGTGCTCAGGCTGGAATGCCCAAGGAGCTCCTGAACGCTGCGCAGGTCCGCGCCATTGTCGAGCAGGTGCGTGGCGAAGCTGTGGCGCAGCTTGTGCGGGGTGACATGAACCGGAAGTCCCGATTTTTTGCGGTATTTTTCAATGATGTCGGCGATGGCCTGCGTCGTGATGCGCCGCCGCAGCTTGCTCAGAAAGAGCGGTCCCTCGTGAACGCCGGCTTTCTGACGATACCGTTGCACCGCGGCGGAAGCGGGCGCCCCCACCGGCAGCAAGCGCTCCTTGCCGCCCTTTCCAAAGACCCGGACCGTGTCGCTGTAACTGTCGAGATCGGCGACATCGAGCGCGGCGAGTTCCGCCAGACGCATGCCGGTGCTGTAAAAAAGCTCAAGGATGGCCGCATCCCGTTCCGGCCCCCAGGCCGGGGCCTGCTTGTCGGGTTCCACTTTGAGGGGCAGTTCAAGCATTTCGACGACCTGGGCCAGGGTGAGGACCACCGGCAACTTCTTTTCCGCCTTTGGCAATTGCACCTCCAGCAGGGGATTTTTGGACCATCCCTGCCTGCGGGCCAGCCACTTGTAAAAGGAGCGCAAGGCGGCGAAGTGGAGCCGGATGGTGCCCCTCGCCAAACCACGCTTCATCTGCTCGAAGAGATAATGGCGGAAGTCTTCCGCTTCGAGCGACTGCCAGGCGACATAGCCCGTATGCCTGTGCCGAAATTCGTCAAGGGCATGCCGGTAATTCTCCAGGGTTCTCGGGGAACAGCGCCTCTCCGTCTCCAGGAACCCGAGAAAACCCGTTACCAGAGCATCATCGGCAGGGGGGGCGGGCTTCTCGGACGTCATCCTGAGGTCAGGATAAAACCAAACGAAGTGACGGGCAAGTCCTCAGGCGGAGGCCCTCAGACGTTCCAATTCGCCAATGAGAATCCGGTAACGGGCCTCGACACAAGGTTCAGCCAGCAAACGCAGGGCGCAGGAAATGCGGCGGACAAAACGGTGGGCAAGGTAATCACAGGCCGCCTCAGGCGAGAGGTCGTCGGCCAACTGCCGGCAGATGTCCGCAAAAGGTTCCTGGGAAACGGGCGAGGCCAAATCGGGAATCAGCTTGAGAGCCTGCCGGCGCAGGGTCTCAAGTTCAACATTGCCCCCTTGTTCCCGGATGCTCACGATGGGTTCAATCCTTGCCTGCAGGCAGGGCTCGTCTCCAACCCAATCCAGCAGTCGAATGCGTTGCAGTCCGGTTAGTAGGACATGGGAAGTACCATCCGGCTGGGTCTTGCATAGGCGCACCAACCCGGCAGTGCTGCAGGGAAAGACTTCGGTGCAATCCGCCTGCCTTTCCTGACGGGTGCCGATGCAAAACATCCGGTGGTTTTCCAAGGCATGGGAGAGCATGCGTCGATAGCGCTCTTCAAAGATGAAGAGAGGCAACTGGCAACCAGGAAACAGACAGCAGTCGGCCAAAACCATGACGGGCAGCGTGTCAGGCAGGATCAACGAAGTCGGGGCAGTTGTTTCCATTTGAGGAGGACAGATGGGATACGTGTCCACCCTTGGCCTGGCGCCAGCATTCTTGCGACACCTTCAATCTCCCAGGACGCTGACCACGATTTCGCGACGATGCGGCGCACGACGGTGCTCAAAAAGGTAAATGCCCTGCCAGGTACCCAGTGCAAGCCGGCCATCGACCACGGGGATGACCTCGCTGGTGCGGGTCAGCGCCATGCGCAGGTGACTCGGCATGTCGTCCACCCCTTCCTGGGTGTGTACAAACCAGGGTGTGTTCTCGGGAACCAGACGCTCAAAAAACTCGTGAAGATCGGTGCGGGCCGTGGGATCAGCGTTTTCGTAAATTAAAAGGCTGCAACTGGTGTGGCGGACAAAGACCGTCGCTATGCCTGTTCGGACGCCGGAGTTTGCCACGATGCGTTCGCAGGCCTCCGTGATTTCGAGGGTCCCCTTGCCCCGGGTGGGAACGGTGAAGCTGTCGGCATGGGGTGGCATGCTGTCATCCGGCCTCCGGTCGCGGATCCCTGGAAAGCAAGGTGCGCATGGCCTCGCGAGCCGGCTTGCCCTCATAGAGCATGGCGTGCACCTCGTCGAGCAGCGGGGTCCTCACACAGGCGCCCCGGGCAGCCTCAAAAAGGCTGGCGGTATTGGGCACCCCCTCGGTGACCATCCGCGAACCGGCCAGCACGGCCTCAAGGGGTTTCCCTTCGCCCAAGGCACGGCCAAGTCGCTGGTTTCGGCTGTGAGCTGAGTAGCAGGTGCCAACCAGGTCACCCACACCGGCAAGGCCGTAGAAGGATTCCGGCCGCCCGCCCATGACCACGCCGAGGCGGACCATTTCGGCAAGGGCGCGTGTCACCAGCGCCGCAAGGGCGTTGTCCCCGAGTCTGAGGCCCAGCGCCACGCCTGCGGCGATGGCATACGGGTTTTTCATGGCCCCCGCCCACTCAATCCCGGTCACATCATCACTGGTGTAGGCGCGAAACCATGGCAGCGTGAAACAGGACTGCACCGCGCGGGCCACCCCTTCATCCCGGCAGGCGACGACGGCCGCCGTGGCCAGGCGCTGTGCCGCCTCTTCGGCGTGGTTGGGACCGGTCAGCACCGCCACGGGCAGGGCTGGCAGAACCTCGGAGAGCAGGGCGCTCATGCGACATCCACTGTGACGCTCAATGCCCTTCGCCAGGGAGACCCCGGCGCGACAGCCTTGCACGACGCCGGACTGGGCCATCCTGCGGGCGGTTTCGCGAACGGCCTCCGAGGGAACGGCGAAGACAAGCAGGTCAGCGGGGGCGAGGGCCTGGAGATCGGAACTCATCGTCATCCCGGGAGGCAGTTCGAGATCGGGAAGGTAGCGACTGTTGCGGCGCGTTCTGGCGATCTCCACCATCAGCTTGGGGTCTCGTCCCCAGAACTGCACGCTCAGACCGCGTTCCGCGAGAAGGCTGGCAATGGCGGTTCCCCAACTGCCGGCTCCCAGGACGATGGCACTTTGAAATTCGGGCATTGGCATGACAGAAGGATGCTTTGCACCGGGGATGGCGCGGGCGCAAGATGCTTCAACCCACCCCGCTCATGCGCCGACTCGCCCGCTCAAGGACGCGGCGTTCCTGCTCGCTCAGGCTGTCCATCCCGTGGGCACTGATTTTGTCGAGGATGACGTCAATCTCTTCGCTCAAGCGGTCCGAAGCACTTTCCTCCTCCGGCATCACAGCGGGGCCGCTGACAGACCGATGCTGTTGCCGATGGCTTTCCGTCCCGACGGTTCGCCGTCGCGGCAACGGCCGCGAGAGGGACAAAAACGCCCCGCCGGAACGCCCTGCACTGTGGGCACCAAACCAACCGGCGAGTGCCCCCCCGACATGGGCCCAGTAGGCAATCGCGCTGCCGCCGGCCAGCCAACCGGGGAGGACACCCAGGACATCGAGAATCCCGAGACCCAGATTTGAGAGCAGGAGAAAACGACCGAGGCCGAGCATCGTGACCCGGATCGGCACGATGAAGAACAGCAGCAGGGTGATCTGCTCGCGGGGAGAGGCCATGGCGCAGGCCAGCATGTGCCCCATGCAGCAGGCGGAGGCTCCAATCAATGGCGATGAGGTGTCGCCCTGAACCAGGCTGCCCACCGCCATCTGCAGGATGGCACCGGCAAGACCCGACAGAAAATGAATCAGCAGGAAATTGCGACCGCCGAAGAGTTCATGGACACGCCGACCTGCGAACCAGAGAAACAGCAGGTTGACCAGCACGTGCCCGGGGCTGCCATGCACGAACATGTAGGTGCCGAGCGTCCAGACATGACCGCGTGTCAACTCTTCGAGGCTGACCCCTCCCATGGGCATGATGGAGCGGCCTGACAAGGGATCCACAAGCCAACCCACCTGAAACAGCCACTGCAGAAGGAAGACGGCGACGTTGGCGGCAAACACCCACTGGAAGGCATTCCAGTCCGGCAGCCAACCCGGCGAGGACCGGGACGGTCCGGCGCGCATGTAGTCTCGGTGATCCAGAGGCATGGAGAAGCATACGGGAAGGCGGAGGCGGTGCGAGGCAATTTTTTCATCGCACCCACCCGCACCTTTCCGCTTGGCAAACACGCCGTCGCATGCGTTTTTGACAGCCCAACCCAGTCTAGACATGAAAACCACCCTTCCGCTTCTCGCCGTCCTTGTCTTTGCCGGCCTGACCGGTTCAACCCAAGCCCAGGAAAACAAACCCGTGAGTGACACCCCCACCGTGACCGTTGTGATGGAGACCAGCAAGGGAACCATCGAAATTGAACTCGACCGCGCCAAGGCCCCCGGAACCGTCGCCAATTTCGTCAACTATGTGAAAAAGGGCCAATACGATGGCGTCATCTTTCACCGCGTCATCCCCGACTTCATGATTCAGGGTGGTGGCTTCACCGTCGAGATGGAGCAAAAGCCCACTGACGCCCCGATCGAAAACGAGGCCAAAAATGGCCTGAAAAACGTCCGCGGCTCGATCGCCATGGCACGCACCTCCAACCCTCACAGCGCCTCGGCCCAGTTCTTCATCAACCTCAAGGACAACGGTTTCCTCGATTACCCCGGCCAGGACGGCTGGGGCTACTGCGTCTTCGGCAAGGTGACTTCCGGCCTTGACGTCATCGACAAGATCGCCCAGGTGTCGACCGGTTCCAAGAACGGCCACCAGAACGTGCCGACGGAACCCGTGCTCATCAAGAGCGCCAAGATCAAGGAATGATTGAATGACTCTGCGCCGGCCCCTTCACGGGGGCCGGCTTTTTTATTCCCCAAGCAGGGCCACCGCCACCGAATCGACCAGGGGTTTGCCTGCCCTCGTCAGCCGAATGCGATCCATCCCGATGGTCAACAACCCCTCCTCCTCCAGGGTGGCAAGCAAGCGTTCCTGTTCAGGCTTCACCAACTCCCGGGGCAGGCCGAGCGAGGTTCGCAGTTCCAGTCCGAATCGTTCGATGCGACGTGCCGCGGCATCAATCTCTTCGGCTGGCTCCGCCGCATCTTCCCCCGCCTTCAGGCGCGACAGGTAGGCCGATGTGTCGGCGATGTTGAGCCAGCGACGATTGGCCACCGTTGAAAAGGCCCCGGGTCCAAATCCCAGATAATCCTCGCCCAGCCAGTAGCTTTCATTGTGGCGTGACCGGTGGCCGGGCCGGGCAAAGTTGGAGATTTCATAGTGTTCATAGCCCGCGGCCACGAGGCGATCCAGGGAGAGGTAAAAATGCTCGGCGTCCTTCGCCTCGTCCTCGTGATACTGCCCTCGGCGCAGGCGCCGGAAAAACTCGGTGTCCTCCTCGTAGTTGAGGTTGTAGGCGGAAACATGGTCGGGCTGCAGGGACAACGCGCGCTCGATGCTCGAAACCCAGGTCGATGCCGACTGCCCTGGAATGGAAAACATGAGGTCCATGTTCAGGCTGGCAAAACCAGTCTCTCGCAACACCTGCCAGGTCTCCTCGGCTTCGGCAGGTGAATGGTCCCGGCCCAGAGTTTGAAGCGTCGCCTCATCCCAGGCCTGAATGCCAAGGCTGACCCGGCTCACGCCCAGACGACGCAGCATCGCCGCCTTCGACGTCGTGACCGTGCGCGGATTTGCCTCGACACTGAACTCCTCCAACGCGGACAAATCCAGCCGCTCGTGAAGCCCGGTCAGCAGACGTTCGAGGTACCCCTCGCTCAGCGCCGTCGGTGTGCCACCCCCGAAGTAGAGGGTCCTCGGCCTCAGGTCGTGGCGCTTCGCCTGCCGACTGGTCTCAAGCAGCAGGGCCTCGACAAACTCCGCCATGGGCGTGGC
>JAUREI010000092.1 GCA_030827515.1 Prosthecobacter sp.
ATGCCCCATGCAGGAGGGCAAGCCAATCTCATAGTCCTGAGGCTGCCTCGCCAAGCATGACATCAGCCCTTCCTGCATGCCTTATTACACGCCCTGAACCGAACACCTGATTCGTCTATCATCATGCGCCGCTTCGCCGACCATCTCATCCTGCTCGCCGTGCTGGCGACGCTGGTGCTGCTGTTTGGGCTGCTGCGCGACAGCTTTTTCAGTGCGGCAACACTGGGTTCGGTGGCGAACCGGCTGCCGGCGCTGGCGGTGGTGGCGACCGGCATGACGCTGGTGATGATCACCGGCGGCATTGATCTGTCGGTCGGTTCCCTGCTCGGCTTTTGCGGCGCCGCGGTCGGCGTGATGATGGCCGACTGGCAGTGGGGCCTGGCATTCGCCCTGCCGGCCAGCATCGCCCTGGGTGCCCTGCTCGGTGGCACCACCGGAACGGTGAGCGTCAAGCTGCGCCTGCCCTCCTTCATCGTTTCGCTGGGCATGCTCGAGATCGCCCGCGGCCTCGCCTTCCTGACCACGGACTCGCAGACCAAGTACATCGGCGCCGGCATCGAAACCCTGGGCGCGCCGCTCGGCGGGCTGGTGCTGTCGCCGGCCTTCCTGATCAGCCTGCTCGTGGTTGCTCTCGGTCAGACGGCACTGTCGCACACGCCGCTGGGCCGTCATTGGATTGCCATCGGCGCCAACCGCGAGGCCGCGCTTGTCTCCGGGGTGCCGGTCGACCGCCCGCGCCTGCTGGCCCATGCCCTGCTCGGTGCACTGACCGGGCTCGCCGCCGTCTTCAACTGCTCCCGCCTCGGCAGCGCCGATCCGAACGCCGGGGTCGGCTTCGAGCTCAGCGCCATCGCCGCGGTGGTCGTCGGCGGCACCAGCCTGATGGGCGGTCGCGGCAGCGTCGTGAAAAGCTTCATCGGCGTTCTCGTCATCGCCACCCTCGAGGCCGGTCTGGTGCAGATCGGCGCCAGCGAACCCATGAAACGCGTGGTCACCGGCGCGGTCATTGTCGCCGCCGTGTTGGCCGACACCTGGAGAAGAAAATCATGAAACGCCTGCTCCTTCTCTCTGCTCTTGGCTCTTCGCTGTTTGCCGAAACGCCGAAGATCCTGTTCGACACCGACATCACGGGTGATGTCGACGACGTGCTGGCGCTGTCCATGTGCCACACGCTGGCGGACCGCGGCGCCTGCGAGCTGATCGGCGTCACCGTCTCGAAAAACCATCCGCTCACCGCCAGCTTTGTCGACGCACAGAACAGCTTTTACGGTCGCCCCGACCTGCCGGTCGGCGTCACCCGCGATGCGTCCGCGCAGCACCGCGAGAGCCGCTACCTGAAACTGGCGGAAACACCGGCCTATCCCCACGACCTGCGCCGCAACGAGGACGCCCGTGACGCGGTCGAACTGATGCACGAACTGCTGGCCGCCCAGCCCGACCGCAGCGTCACGATCGTCAGCGTCGGCATCGCCTCCAACCTGGCCAACCTGCTGAAGTCGCCGGGTGGCATCAGCTTGGTGAAAACCAAGGTGAAGACCCTGTCGATCATGGCCGGCGCCTTCGCCTTCTGCAACGGCACCAACTACCACCTCGAGGCCAACGTCATCAACGGCATCGGCTACATGCAGACCGTGGCGGAACAATGGCCGGAGGAGGTGCCCGTCGTCTGGAGTGGCTACGAGATCGGCGAGGCCCTGCCCTACCCGCGCCAGAGCATCGCCCGCGACTTCGGCTACCGCACCCCTCACCTGGTCAGGGAGGCCTACCTGCTGCACAGCGGCCCCGAACACGACCGTCCCTGCTGGGACCAGAGCAGCGTGCTGCAGGCCGTGTCTCCGGAACGAGGGTTCTTCGGCCTCTCCCAACCCGGTCGTGTGCAGGTGCTCGACGACGGTTTCACGCGTTTCCTGCCGGCCCGCAAGGATCAGGCCAGCCGGCGCGACCGCTTCCTGACCCTGACGCCGACCCAGCGCACCCGTGTGCTCGAAGCCCTTGTCCAGCTCACCGTCCAGCCACCCGCCCGATGATCCGCCCGCTACTGCCACTCCTGCTTGCCACCGTGGTCCAAGCCGCGCCGGTGAAGGTGATCTTCGACACCGACATGGCCAATGACTGCGACGACGCCGGTGCGCTCGCCGTCCTGCATGCGCTGGCGGACCTGGGCGAGGCGGAGATTCTCGCCCTCGTCACCAACCGCAAGGATCCCTCGAACGCCTCGGCCGCCGCCTGCGCGGTCATCAACCGCTGGTATGGCCGGCCGGACCTCCCCGTTGGCACCGACAAGGACGGCGCCAAAATCCGCGGCGGCCGGCCAAGCAGTTACGCGCCGGTGCTGCGCGACGAATTTCCCCACGCCGCCAAGCCTGACGACCAGATGCCGGAGGCGCTCACCGTGCTGCGCCGCACGCTCGCCGCGCAACCGGACGGCAGCGTCACCTACTGCTCGGTCGGCGCTCTCAGCAACCTCGAGGACCTGCTTCGCTCCAATCCCGACGCCCTCAGCCCGCTGAGCGGTCTGGAACTCATCGAGCAAAAGATCCGGCTCACCGTCCTCATGGGCGGCGGCTTTCCGCGCACGGCGAATCCGGAAACGAATCTCAAGCTGGATCCCGCCGCTGTTGTCACGGTCGTCAACGAGTGGCCCGGCCCGCTCCTCTGGCAGGGTTACGAGGTCGGCGCCGCCCTCATCACGGGAGCAGAACTGCAGGCGACCCCGAAGGACAACCCCGTGCGCCGCGCCTTCGAACTGCGGCCGCACCATGGCCACACCGCGCTCGACTTCGGCAAGCCCAGCCACGACCAGGCCGCGGTGCTGCTCGCCGTGCGCGGGCCGCAGCCCGAGCTCTGGGACGTCATCGACCAGGGCCGCGTGGTCTGCGATTCCGACGGCCACACGCAGTGGTCGCGCGACTGGGCGAAGAAGCATCGTTACGTCAAGATCAAGGGCTCGCCGCGCGCGCTCACCGCGCTCATCGGCGAACTCATGGCGGCCCCGCCCGCGCGCACCGCCACCAAACCCTGACCGCCTTTTCCCCAACCGCCCCATGAAAGCCACCCTGCTCACCCTCCTCGCCATCACCGGCCTCGTCCATGCCGCGCCTGTGAAACTCATCTTCGACACCGACATGGGCAACGATGTCGACGACCTCATGGCCCTGGTCATGATCCACAACCTGCAGAAGCGCGGCGCCTGTGACCTGCTTGCGGTGACCGTCACCAAGGATCATCCCCAGGCCGCCGCCTTCGTCGACGCGGTCAACACTCTCTATGGATACCCCGATGTGCCGATCGGCGTCGTTCGTGACGGCGCGGCCAAGGAGGCGGGCAAGTTCAATCTGCTGGCTGCGGAAAAGCAGGCCGACGGTTCGCCTCGCTACCCGCACGACCTGAAGAGCGGCGCCGACGCCCCGGAGGCGGTCGCCCTGCTCCGTCAGACCCTGGCCGCCCAGCCCGACGGCAGCGTCGCCATCGCCCAGGTCGGTTTCTTCACCAACCTCGCCCGCCTGCTCGACTCCAAGGCCGACAGCCATTCCCCGCTCAACGGCCGCGAACTGGTGGCCAGGAAGGTCAAGGTGCTCAGCCTCATGGCCGGCGCCTTCCAGACCGTCAACTGGAACACCCGGCACCTGGAATACAACGTCAAACTCGACGTGCCGGCGGCGCAGAAACTCGCGAAGGAGTGGCCGACACCGCTGGTCTGGAGCGGTTTTGAAATCGGCGTTGCCGCCGCCTTTCCGCATGTCGTCATCGAGCAGGACCTCAACTACCTGACCCATCACCCGCTCAAGGAAGCGTACGTGCTCTACAATCCGCCGCCGCACGATCGCCCAACCTGGGATCCGACGGCGGTGCTCTATGCCATTCATCCCGACCGCGGCTACTTCGACCTGTCACCAGCCGGCAACGTCGTCGTCGATGCCGACGCCGGCACGGTGTTTCGCCCGACCAAGGATGGCAAGGGCCGCCACCGCTTTCTGGTGATGAGCCCGGAACAGACCGAGCGCGTGCGCGAGGCGATCGTCCAGCTCTGCGTCGAGCCGCCACCGGCGAAATGAATCAGGGGCGCTTCTGCGCGAAAAGCCATTCCCAGAAGGACGGGTCGTCGTAGGTGCGCGTCCAGGAGTCGTGCCCGACACCGGGATAGACCGTCAGCCTAGCCGAACTGCCGGCCTTTTGCAGGGCCTTGTAAATCTTCTCGGAGAACTCCAGCGGCACCGCCGTGTCCTGGTCGCCATGGAAGATCCAGCAGGGCAGGTCCTTGATGCGTTCGGCCATGACCCAGCGCACGCCGGCGCCACCGCAGATCGGCGCAATGGCCGCATAGGTGTCGGGGTATTCGAGCGCCGTTTCCCAGGTGCCAAAGCCGCCCATGCTCAGACCCGTCAGGTAGATGCGCTGGCGATCAACGCGATGGGTGGCGGCCACGTGATCGGTCACCGCCTCGACCCCGTGCGGATCCCAGATGCGCGCCTTCTCGCACTGCAGGCTGGCGACGATGGCCGGCAACTTCTGACCCGCGGCGATGAGCTTCGGCGGACCGTGCTTCTTGAGCATTTCCAGGTCGTCGCCACGTTCCCCCGAGCCGTGCAGGAAGACGATGAGCGGCCAGGCCTTGGCCGGATCAGCCTCGTAGCCCTCGGGCAGCGCAAGCAGGTAGCGGTAGCCGACTTTCAGCGTCACCTCCCCCTCATAGGACTGCGGGGACTGTTCGGCCGCGGCCGCGACGACGGTGAGGAGGGCAAGACAGGCAAGCGAGCGAATGGGTTGCATGACGGCAAAACAATCGCATTCCTGCGGGGAAGGCAAGCGCTTCAGCGGACGCTCAGCTCCTCCTGAAACATCACGGCCATGCCGCGCAGTTTGCGCAGCATCTGCGGGTTGCGCACGGGACGGTTCTCGCCGGGATCGGTTTCCAGGTTGAACAGCTGGAGGGCCGGACTCAGCGTCAGTTTCCATGGCCCGGAACGCACGGCCGCGAACTGCCCCTCGGCACCGTGGTAAAAGAAGGCGTTCAGGTATTCCGCCTGCGTCACCAGCGGGGCCCATTCCCCGGGCGGCTGCCACGGCCGCCGCAGCGGCACCCCGGCGTTGAGCGAGAGCCCGGTGGCGGGATCTGGAATCCGGTCGGTGCGACCCTCAAGCAGCGGCTGGAGATCGCGCCCGTCGAGCACGCGCGCCTCCGGGACCTTGACGCCGGCAAACGACGCCAGCGTTGGAAACCAGTCCATGGCGTGCACAACCTCCCGGGAAACATGTCCGCGGCGAACACCAGCCCCGCGAACGATGCAGGGCACGCGGATGCCAGCCTCCCAGGTCGTCAGCTTGTTGCCGCGCAGGGGCTGTTCGGGGTTGCGTCCCGGACCGCGGCCATTGTCGGAGGTGAATACCACCAGCGTGTCGTCCTCCAGCCCCAGACGCCGCAGGGCATCGAGCAGGCGACCGGTGTGGAAGTCGAGCTCCTCGATGGCATCGCCGTAGAGGCCCCACTGCGACTTGCCCAGAAACTCGGGTGAAGCGGCGACCGGCTCGTGCAGCATCGTGTGCGGCAGGTAGAGGAAGAACGGCCGGCCGGCGCGCTGCTGGGTTTCGATGAAGGCGATGGCCTCGTCGGTGTAAACGCGTGTCAACTCGGCCGGATCGGCGGGGCGCTTCACCACGCGGTCGCCGCGCAGCAGCGGCACCCCGCCCTGCTTGTCAAAATAAACGGTTTCGACGGGGTCGAGATTGTGCAGCAACCCGAAGTAGTGATCGAACCCGCGCGCCTGCGGCAGCATCTCCGGGGCAAAGCCGACATGCCATTTGCCAATGCACGCGGTCGCCAGGCCGCCGGACTTGAGCAGTTCCGCCAGCGTAAGCTCGTCGGCGGGAATGCCGCGCTTGGAATCCGCCCGTTGCACCCAGGCTTCCATGCCAAAGCGTCGTGGATAACGGCCCGTCAGCAACCCCGCGCGCGAAGGCGAGCAAATCGGTGCCGCCGCGTAGTAATCCAGGAACTTTACGCCCTCGGCCGCCAGCCGGTCGATCCGCGGCGTGCGCACTTCGGTGGCGCCGTAGCAGCCAAGGTCATACGTGCCGAGGTCATCGACCAGGATGAACAGCACATTGGAGCGGGCCTGCAGGGCGGTCGTTCCCGGCAGCAGGGCAAGCAACAGGACCAGGAGGGAGAGGATCGGCATCGGGGAATTCCCCGCTAAACGCCGCAGGATGCCAAAGTTTTCTGGTCTGATCCAGCTCTGTGGGTCTGTGGGGTGAACCGCCATCCGGCAGGGTTCACCGGTGCCAGACCGTCGAAGCCGTACCGAGACCTTTGCCTGGGGGCCGGAGTTCCCGTTGTTTTCCCGCTTGCGGCAACCCCCGCAGTCCTGATAGTGACCGCCCCTCCGCCACCCCGCATGAGCGCCACTCCTCCCAGCCAACTCAACTTCGAACAGGCCATGGAACGCCTGGACGAGATCGTTGCGCACATGGAAGTCGAGAAACTGCCGCTCGAGGAGATGGTGGCCAGCTACGAGGAGGGCATGCAACTGCTGCAGTCCTGCCGCCAGCGCATCGAGGCCGCGCGCCGCCGCGTCGAACTGATCAACGCCGGAAATGGCGAGGGCGCCACCCTGACACCGTTCGACCCGGCCGAAGCCGCCGGCGAGGAGACGCCCAAGGCGCCGGCTCGACGCAAATCCAGCAAACCCGACGCCGACGACGGTGGCGACATCCGACTTTTTTGACTCACGTGGACACCGCACTGCCTCCCATCACCAGCCCCGCCGATCTCAAAGCCCTGCCGGCGGAAAAACTGCCCGCGCTCGCTGAAAAAATCCGTGCCACCCTGATCGAGACGCTGAGCCAGACCGGCGGCCACCTCGGACCGAACCTCGGTGTCGTCGAACTGACCCTGGCCCTGCACCGCGTCTTCGACACGCCCAAGGACAAGTTTGTCTTCGACGTCGCCCACCAGGGCTACGTTCACAAGATGCTCACCGGTCGCTGGGGCAAGATCCACACGATCCGCCAGTATCAGGGCCTCAACGGCTTCCTGCTGCGCAGCGAGAGCGAGCACGACTGCTACGGCGCAGGCCACGCGGGCACCGCCCTCGGCGCCGCCCTCGGCATGGCCACCGCGCGCGACCTCAAGGGCACGGACGAGCACGTTGTCTGCGTCGCCGGCGACGCTGCCTTCACCTGCGGCCCCGTGTTCGAGGCGCTCAACAATGTCGCCGCCCACACCAAGCGGCTCATCATCGTCCTCAACGACAACGAGTGGTCGATCGACAAGAACGTCGGCGCCATCGCCAAGTACTTCAACAGCATCGCCACCCATCCCGGCTTTGCCAACCTGCATCACAAGGCGGCCAAGTTCGTCGAATTCGTCCTCGGCGGCGGCGCCCGCAAGCTGGCCGAGCGCGTCGAGAACACCGCCAAGGGCCTGCTGCTGCCGCAGAGCGAGGGTGCGCACAACCGCAGCACCCTGTTCGAGGAGTTCGGCATCCATTACTACGGCCCGATCGACGGCCATGACCTGCCGCTGCTCATCCAGACCTTCGAGTTTCTCAAGACCCAGGACGAGCCGGTCATCCTGCACATCCTCACCGAGAAGGGACGCGGCTACAAACCCGCCCTCGAGGACCCGCTCAAGTTCCACGGCCTCGGCAAGTACAACGTTGAGACCGGCGAAACCGCCTCGACCGACAAGCCCACCTACTCGCAGATCTACGGCCGCAGCGTCACCGACTTCGCCAAGCAGGACCCGCGCATCGTCGCCATCACCGGCGCCATGCCCGGCGGCACCGGCCTCATGTGCTTCAAGCAGGAGATCCCCGAGCGCTACTTCGACGTCGGCATCGCCGAGGAACACGCCGCCCTGTTCGCCTGTGGCATGGCCACCCAGGGCCTGCGCCCCTTCCTGACGATCTACTCGACCTTCATGCAGCGGGCGCTCGACATGATCATCCATGACATGGCGATCCAGGACCTGCCGGTGCGCCTG
Organism: Prosthecobacter sp.; assembly: GCA_030827515.1. Classification (GTDB taxonomy): domain Bacteria; phylum Verrucomicrobiota; class Verrucomicrobiia; order Verrucomicrobiales; family Verrucomicrobiaceae; genus Prosthecobacter. Next base: position 7,982 of record JAUREI010000092.1, read on the forward strand.
TGCATGGACCGCGGCGGTCTCAGCGGCGACGACGGCCCCACCCACCACGGCCTCTTCGACATCGCCTGGCTGCGCGGCGTGCCCGGTCTCGTCCACATGCAGCCGAAGGACGAGGACGAGTTCGTCGACATGCTCTGGACGATGGCCAACTACGACAAGGGTCCCATCGCCATCCGCTACCCGCGCGGCAACGGCCCCGGCGTCACCCCCAAGGCCACACCGCGCCTCCTGGAAATCGGCAAGGCCGAACTCGTGGCCGATGGCAGCGATGTCGCCCTCGTCGGCCTCGGTGAAATGTTCCCGGTCGCCGAACAGGCAAAGAAACTCCTTGAAGCGAAGGGCCTGTCGGTCGCCCTGGTCAACCCGCGCTGGATCAAGCCGCTCGACGGCGCGCTGCTGGAAAACCTGGCGCACAAGGTCAAGGTCGTCTGCACGCTGGAGGACCACGTGCTCATGAACGGCTTCGGCTGCGGCGTCATGGAACACCTCGCCGAGGCCGGCATCGCCACTCCGGTGGTGCGCGTCGGCTGGCCGGATGCCTTCGTCGAGCATGGTAGCGTCGGAGCCCTGCGCAAGAAGCACGGCCTCACCGCCGAAGCCTGCGTCGAGAAGGTCCTGGCGCGGCTCTGAGGCTTCAGGTGCGCGCCGCCGCCACGCTGCCGGTCCAAGCCTTGCGCAGGATCGACAGATCGGAATCGACGGCGATCTGGCTGAAGCCCAGATCGCGGTGGCGCGCCAGATCGGCGGCGTCACGCAGCAGGATGCCGGCTTGCTTGCCCGCCGCGCGCGCCGCGCTGGCGACCGTTTCCAGACAGGTCGCGTAGTCGATCGGCGCGTCCTTGCCCAGGCGTCCCAGATCATGCTGGAGATCGGCCGGGCCGACAAACAGCACATCGATGCCGTCCACGGCGGCGATTTCCGCGCAGGCGCGCACCCCGGCGAGGGTTTCGATCTGCGCGTGCAGAAACGGCCGCGCCTTGGCTTCGGCCGGCCGCAGGCCGTAGTCACAGGCACGGACCGTCCGGGCAAAGCCGCGCCGCCCGCGCGGCGCGTGGTGGGCGGCCTGGACGATGGCCTCCGCCGCCACGGCCGACTCGACATGCGGCACCATGACACCAGCCGCACCCCAGTCGAGCACGCGGCCGATCAGGTCGGCATGAGGCGCGCCAACGCGGACAATGCCGCGCGTGCCGGTGCCGCGCAGGGCGCGCAGCTGGCCGGGCACCATGGCCTCCGACTCGCAGCCGTGTTCGAGATCGAGAAGAATCCAGTCGAGGCCGCAGAGCGCGGCCAGTTCGGCAACGGCGGCCGAGCCGGTGGAAATCCAGGTGCCGAGATGCAGGTCGGGGTTCATGGCAGCAGCGAAAGGTCAGCATCGGTGTGCAGGCCGCGCAAGGCAAGCGCCAGACGTTGCCGGGTGGCGCGTCGCAGGGCGGCGCCGCCGCCGAGGAAGAACCCATCGTCACGCTCAAAGTAACCGGCACCGACCCGGATCACCGCCTTGACGACCATGTTGCGCAGCAGGTGCAGCCAAAAGCGCGGCAGGGCGTCAGCCGGCAAGGGTCGGACCGAGGCGTAACCGGCGAAGGCGGCGCGCACAAACGCGGCATTGTGGAAGCAGGCGAGCAGCGACAGATCGTCCATCGGGTCGCCGCTGATGGCATCGTCGAAATCGATGAAGGCCTCGATCCGGTCCGGGACGCCGAGGATGTTCCAGAGCGCGAGGTCCTTGTGCACGAGGCAGCCCTGCGGCAACTCCAGCAGACCGGCGGCCGCGGCGATGGCGGCCTCGATTTCGCGCGCCTGGCGCGGGATCAGAAAGCCGCGGTCCTGGAGGAACCCGAGATGGGCGTCGAGACGCAGCAGAAAATAATCGGCGTAGCTCGGACGCAGGCCAACCAGACCGGCATCGAGCACGCCAAAGCCCGCGGGCTGAACGGCCTGCCACTGCGCCACCGCGGCGCCGATGGCGCGGGCCACGGGCTCCACCTGCAACTCACCGCGCCGGTGCCAGTGGTTCAAGTCGGGGGCCTCGATGCATTCCAAAGCCTGCCAGGCAAAGGCAACGCGCGTGCGGCTGGCATCGCAGCCCAGCACCGCCGGCACCGGGACGCCCGCCGCCCGCACCCGCGCCAGCACCTCGCTCTCGACCGCCAGGTGGCCGTCGCCCTCGGGACCGTCCTCAACCCGGACAAACAGGCGTTGACCGTCGGCATCGACACGCCAGGTCAGGTGATTGCCCTGCCCTTCTCCGGGTTGCAACGACAACCGGTGCACGCCCAGGTGCTCGCGCAAGGCCGCGGCCAGCGGACCGGCCAGTTCCCCGGTGCGGCCCGCACGCGGCGCGGTGCCGTGAAAGGCGGCAGGGCGGTCGCACTTCCAATAATGAATGTCGCGCCGGCTCATGCGGAGGGAGGCCGGCGCTTCCACCACGAGGCGAGGAAACCTCCGATGATGTTCTGCATCACCCCGCTAAAGACACCCGCTGCGGCCGCGAGGGGCATGGCGGCAAAGTGCAGGCGGGCCAGCGAGGCGGCCATGCCACCGTTCTGCATGCCGACCTCGATGCTGACCGTGCGCGCCACGGATTCGGGGAAGCACAGCAACTTGGGCAGCAGATAACCCAGGCCAAAACCGAAGACATGCAGCACAAAAGCCGCGAGGGCGAGTCGGCCAAAGTGCTGCGCAATGGCCTCGGCGCTGGCCGCGACGATGCCTCCGGTGACGAAGGTGAAAGCCAGCACCGCCACGGTCGGGCCGCAGGCCCCGATGCGGTCGGCGGTCTTCGGCAGGAGCCAGCGGATCAGCACCCCGAGGGTCACGGGTGCGACGGTGAGTTTCAGCGCCGAGAGCGACATCTGCACGACATCCACCTCGACCCGGCTGCCCGCGAGCAGACTGGTCCACATCGGCGTGAAGAAAAAGGCGAGGATGGTCGAGCAGATGGTCAGGACGACGGAGAGGGCCACGTTCGCCTTGGCGAGGTAGCTGATCATGTTCGAGGCCATGCCACCGGGACAACTCGCCACGAGGATGATGCCGACGGCCAGTCCGGGATCGAGCCGCAACAGCGTCGCGACGAGCCAGCCGCACAGGGGCATCAGGGTGTATTGCGCCCCGAAGCCGAGCGCCACCGCGCCGGGGATCTTTCCGATGGCCTTGAAGTCATCAAGGCTCAGGGTCAGCCCCATCCCGAGCATCGAAGCCGCGAGCGACCAGAAGATCCACTCCTTGCCGAACCAGAGCATCGTCTCGGGCCGCAGAAAGGCGACCACGGACAGACCGACGAGCCAGACGAGGTAGAGGTTGTTGAACCAGGCGAAGAATGATTTCATGGAGGAACGAGTCGGCAGGAATCGCACGGGATCAAGGCTGGGCGTCGGTGCGAATCGGCGTTTCGAATGGAAATGATGCCGCAGGCATCGCAGCCATTAGCCGGTGGTTGAGGAGCGCAGCGACGACACCACCGGAGAGAAGGAAAAGGCAAACGAGCATCCCGGAGGGATGCCAGCGGGCGAGACGGCTGGCGGAACGGCGACTGGCTGGCATCCCTCCGGGATGCCCGGAAGGGGACGGAAGGACCGGTGGTATCGCTGCGCACAACCACCGGCTAATGGCTGTGATGCCTCCAGCATCTTCTCGGATCGTGCCGTGTAAACCTGCCAAGGACGCCCAGGAATGCCGGGAGGCGCATCTCGAAGAATTTACCGGAAGTTCAGCGGGGTAAGAGTTCAAGGATATCGAGTAGCCACCGCCGCCCACCTGGCATGAACCGTAAGCTGCCTGAATGCCACAGACCCGAACATACAAATTCATTGCCGCTCCTTCCATTCATCGTATTCCGCAGGAGTCAGATTCGGGTGGGTGGCCTGGTTCGCGACTTTCCCGAGCGCACTGCCGGGCGTGACGATCTTTCCGGCCTTGATATCCGCTTCGGTGAGACGGTGGTAGCACACGATCTTCGCGCCGTGTCTCTCGAAGTCGTGGACGATGTGGAGCACGCCATCCGCGTCCTGTGCCGCATCGGGATAGGAGGTGTCGCGTTCATCGAGGAGGATGCGATGCGGCCAGGTCGCGCCGTCATCTTCGGAGAGGTAGGCGGTCATGTGGGTCCGTCCGGAGGGCTGGTCGATCATCGCGCCGTTCTTGATGAGGAGGATGTTCCCGGAGGCGAGTCGTTGGAAAAAGGTGCGTGACGAAGGACCCGCGATGCCTTTCGCCGGAGCCATTTCCGTCCAGGTCTTGCCCTGGTCCTGGGAGAAGGCCTCGCCGACTCCGTGCTTCGTGCGTCCCAGCATCCAGAGCGTGCCGTCCTTTTTCTCGACGATCATGTGCTCCTGGAAGGTCCTGTCTTTTCCGGGGATGAGCGACTGACCGAGGAAGCGCAGTGTTTTGCCCTGGTCCTCCGAGACAAAGACATTGGCGTGGTCGAGCTCCGGCTTGGGATGAATCAGCGCCGGGTCCATCGGGGCGCTTTTCGCATAACGTCCGCGCCAGCCTTTCGGCCCCATGTGCTCGACGAGGTATAGCCAGCGCCCGTCTTTCGTGATGAAGGGTTTGTTTTTGGTGTAGCCATCGGAGAGCCGGACCGGCTCCGTCCATTTCGTGTTCTCGTCATCGCCGTTTTCCGCGGTCATCGTCCAGAGTCCACCGCGCCCGTCCCAGAAGCCATAGACCTGGCCGAACATCAGGGTGACTTTGCCATTCGGATCGGTCCAGATGCCGGGATCATTCGTCCGCACCGGTCCGCCGATGTCGACGGCAAGAACGGGTTTGCTCCAAGTCTCGCCCTTGTCGCCGCTCGTCACGACGACGGTGCAGTTGTCCTCGTCTTCACCGATGTCCCCGGTTTTGAAGGTGACCCAGAGCCGTCCGCCACGCGATACGGTGATGCCCGGTCCGCAGAGGAACATGCGGTTTTCGTCGAGGTAGCGGGCGGGCACGGGAGCGGTGTGGACCTCGGGTGGCAGGAGCGAATCGGTGCGTTCCTTTTCAGTCTTCTTCGTGACCGCATCGTCCCTCAAACCGACATATCCCGGGCCGCCTGCGCCGAGGTATCCGCCACTGGCACCTCCGGGATCGGCGGTGACCCAGAACGCGTAAAGCGCCCCGTCTTCAAGATGGAAGCGGAATCGCACGGACTTTCCGGCGGCTTCCCCGAGCCCGGGGAGTTCGATCCGCTGCTTGGTGGAATCGGCGGCGACGGCTTCCGAGGTGCCGATGACCTTGCCGGCTTGGTCGAGCAGCTCGACTCGGAGTTTGCCGCTGAAATTTGCGAACAGATGCGATCCTTTGTATTTCACAAGCCGCGTCGTCACCGCGCCGGTGCCGTCGAGGCTCGCGAAGCCGTCGCGACGCAGCGTCGCCAGACCGATCGCACCGCCGCCGTAGAGGTCGCCCTTGCCTCCGCCCGCGTCGCCGGAATAGGCGCAGTAGGGAAAGACGAGTTGGTCATCGAGCACGACCAAAACGCCCGTCGTCGTGTGAAGGTAGGCACGATCCCATGCTCCCTCTTTCCGTTCGCCCCGGATGAACCCGCGCCGGTCCGGACGATCCCAGTGGAAGCCGTCCCGGCTGAAGCCGAGCTCGAGATCCGTGAGCTTGGGGAATCCTCCTTTGGAACAGATGTCGTTGTTCGGCCCTCGATGGATCTGATGCATGCCGATCATGAGGCTCTCGTAGGCGACTGCGGCGAGGCTGTAGAGCTGCGGAGCCGAGGGTGGGCCCGGATAAGTCTCCTCCGGCTCGGGCAGATCGAGACGGTCGGCGTTCGTCCAGTAGACCGCCTTCGACCAATCGGCCCCATCCAGGAAACGATCGCTCTCGACGTAGTAGCGGCTTCGTCCGCGCACGCTGCCCTGCTTGATGCTCTGGACCCATTTGTTGCGGAAAGGATTGAAGAAGATCGACCCGTAGTCATCGGCCGGCGCGCTGCAGGGCACGGGCTTCGACCAAGTGACGCCATCGGAAACCTGGAGGCTGTGGGTCAGGCCGGCCACCAGTTGCTCTTTCGGAACATGCATCCAACAGGTGAGGTATTTGATGCGCTCCTTCGGATCGGTCGCGTGGATGTCATACCAGAGCGCGTTGTCCGTGCCCGCGGTCCGGCCCTGACCGTCGCCCCAGGCCGCGCCCTCGGGCAGGAGGATGTTCTCGCGGGCAAGATCGTCTCGAAGGACGCGAAGCTGCGCCTGCTTGCCAACAAGGCCACCGGACCGAAGCCCGAAAAGCTCTACAATGGCATCGAACTGCCCGATCAATGGCCGCCGCGTTTCCGCGATC
>JAUREI010000285.1 GCA_030827515.1 Prosthecobacter sp.
CGGGCCCCCGCGGCGCTGCTGCCCTACATCCTGCCCCGGGGTTTCATCGCCCTCAACGGCTGCAGCCTCACCGTCGCCGCGGTGGACCGGGCGGCGGCGACCTTCAAGGTCTGCTTCATCCCCGAGACCCTGCGGGCGACCACGCACGGCGACAAGGGCGCGGGGGACCGCGTCAACCTGGAGCTGGACCGCCAGACCCAGGCGATCGTCGATACCGTGCGGGCGTATCTGGCCGACGCCGACCACCTCGCGGCGGTCGCGGCGCCCGGCTAGGCCCGGCTGGCATGGGCTGTGCCTCGGCGCCGGCCTGTGGGGATGACGATCGCCGCGGCGGCGTGCCGAGCCAATAAAAAAAGGGGAAGCGCGGCTTCCCCTTTTATTGTGCGCCCGGCACGGGCGCACTCCTGGAGGTGCAAGTCCTCCCGTAAGCTGGCCACAGCGAACGAAGTGAAGCGCAACTGCGGAAGGGCGACCGACCGTGGGGAGGAAGCGTGGAGCGTAAACCGTGAGCCGATGGACAAGAACCGGATAGCAGGCGCTGCCGAGCAGGGCGAGCGGGCAAGAAGCCGCGAAGCTCTTGTGGCCAAGGCAAAGCGGCGTAAATCCGGCGGTTGTGCGGTGAAGGAGTGTGTTCTTACCCGGGGAGATCTCGCCTTGCGCCTGAAAGGGCGACGGTGAAAGCCGGGGCGAGAAGTCAGCAGAGGCCATAGTAGCCGCCGGTAAGGGGCGAAGGGTCGAACGAGAAGGAGCGTCAAACGCCTTGTTGATGAGAACGGTAGTGCATCAGATGCCCGTAGCAGCGGGGCGGGTCGTGAACGGACAGGGTGACGCCCTGCCCCAAGCGGTCAGCGATGAAACCGGACTCCCGCGACAAGCACCGGAGGGCGCAGGGCGAGACCTGCTGATGCAGGCGCTCGCGAGGGAGAACATGCAACGGGCATGGCAGCGCGTGAAGGCAAACAAGGGAGCCGCAGGTGTTGACGGTCTGGACATTGCCCGGACAGGAACACATCTCAAACACGCGTGGCCGATCATCCGGCAACAACTGCTGGACGGCACGTACCGGCCCCAACCGGTACGGCGCGTAGGCATCCCGAAGCCGGACGGAAGTGAACGTGAATTGGGTATTCCCACCGTGACCGACCGTCTGATACAACAGGCCCTGTTGCAAGTGCTGCAACCGTTAATCGATCCAACCTTCAGCGAACACAGCTATGGGTTCCGCCCCGCTCGCCGGGCGCGGGATGCCGTGCTGGCCGCGCAGCGGTACGTAAGCCAGGGTTGCCCCATCGTGGTGGACGTGGACCTGTCGAAGTTCTTCGACCGGGTCAACCACGACATCCTGATCGACCGTCTGGGCAAGCGTGTGAACGACCCCGGGATAATCCGGCTGGCGCGCGCCTACCTGAACGCGGGCATCATGGATGGCGGCGTGGTGATCGAGCGCATGAAGGGGACGCCGCAAGGCGGCCCGCTGTCACCGCTGCTGGCCAACGTGCTGCTGGACGAAGTGGATCGCGAGCTGGAACGCAGAGGGCATCGCTTTGCCCGCTACGCCGATGACTGTAACGTCTATGTGCGCAGCCAGAAGGCGGGCGAGCGGGTGATGCGTCTGCTGCGGCGCTGCTACGACAAACTGCACTTGAAGGTCAATGAATCCAAGAGTGCGGTAGCCAGTGTGTTCGGCCGCAAGTTCCTCGGCTTTGCACTGTGGCAGGCCGGGAACGGCGAGGTACGGCGCGCGGTGTCGGCGCAGGCGCTGAAGGCGTTCAGGCACCGGGTCCGGCAACTGACCCGGCGCAACGGCGGACGCAGCATGGCGGCGGTGGTCGAACGGCTGCGAAGCTATCTGTTGGGCTGGAAAGGGTACTTTGGACTGGCGCAAATGCCGAGTGTCTGGCGCAGGCTGGACGAGTGGATACGGCGTCGTCTGCGGGCCTTGCAACTCAAGCAGTGGCGTCGTGGCAAGACGATCTACCGGGAATTGCTCCGGCTGGGGGCCAGTCCCCGGGTGGCGCAATCGGTGGCGGCGCTGAGCCGCCGCTGGTGGCATAATAGCCTCTCGGCCGTGCACCATGTGCTGACGATTGCCTACTTTGACCGGCTGGGTGTGCCGCGACTCTCGTGACCTCAACTTCTCGAACCGCCCGGTGCGGACCCGCATGCCGGGTGGTGTGGGAGGGGCTCGGTCAGTTAGGCTGACCGCCCCTATCCCGATTTGCGCCCGGCATGGGCGCACCTCCCCAGGTGCCAGTTCTCCCGCGAATCGATGGACGCGGCGGCGGCAGCGCTCGCAGTCCCTGGTGCGGACCTGTCTGCCGGTACGCTTTTCCGCCGCGGCTTCCCCCGCACCTCGCCAGAGAAGGGTGCCTGCCCCTGAAGGGTGTTGTCGAAGGTCTTTCCCTGGCGCGGCATATCGCGCAGAATCGAGCGATGAGCACGCTGTGCCGCTGTACAGTTGGCACATTGACGATGATAGGCCTGGCTGGCCGTGATC
>JAUREI010000282.1 GCA_030827515.1 Prosthecobacter sp.
ATCTCCACGCCGCCCAGAATGAGCGGGCGTCCTTCTTCAAAACAGTGCACGTCGTAGCCGATGCCGGAGCGAATCATGGTGGGATGGGGGTCAGGCGGGGCGACCGCCGAAGGTGCGCATTTGGGCGCGATACTCGCGCGGGGTGCGGCCGACGACCTCGCGGAAGCGGCGGTTGAAGTTGGCCAGGTTGCGGTAGCCGCAGTCGAGGGCGATGTCGGTGATGTTGTGCTGGTCCTCGGCGATGAGGCGGCAGGCCCGGCCGATGCGCACTTCGTTGATGTACTCCGGCACGGTTTTGCCGGTGCGCGAGCGGAAGAAGCGGCTGAAGGCGCCCTCGCTCAAGTGCGCGAGTTTGGCCAACTGGGCGCGGTCGATGTCCTCGGTGAGGTGCTCGTGAATGAAGTCGCAGACCCGCTCCATGCGGCCCTGATCGGTGGCGTGCAGGGTCGGTTCGTAGCCGGCGCTGGCGAGGGCTCGCACATCCTTGGCGCGGGCGAGGGTGTCAAGAATGGCCAGCAGGTCGACGACCCGGGTGAGTCCGCTGGCTTCGGCGAGGTGATGCAGCCGCTGGGAGATCTCGCGGCGGGCCTGACCGCGAATTTCCAGTCCGCGCGCGGCCCGGCGCAGCAGACGCCTCACGCCCTCCATCTCGGGCCGTTCCATGAAGTCGCGGCCGAGGAAATTCTCCTCAAAGCGCACGACGACCGCCTCGACGCCGCCCCCGCCCTCGTCCTGGTGCCAGACATGCGGCAGGTTGCTGCCGAGCAGCACCATGTCGCCGTCGGTCAGCGGCGCGATGTTGTCGCCCACCACGCGGTGACCGCTGCTGCGGACGGCGAGCGTCAGCTGGAACTCCGGATGAAAGTGCCAGCGCGTGCCGTAGTCCGGCCCCTGGATGACCTCGCAATGGAAGGACTCCCAGTCCCGGCGCGGCACTTTCTCAAAGACGGGCTTCATGGCGGTGGAATAAAGACGAGATCGGACGGAATGCCACCTCAGGCTCGTGGTTCCGGCCAGGCGAGCACAAACTCGGCGATCCGCCTGGCATCGTTGACGCCGGGAGCCTGCAGGCTGGCGCATTCCGACGGGCTGAAGTCGCTGCGCGCGGCAATGCGGCCGGCCTTCCAGACGCGGGCGCTGGCGGCATGCGGGCCGACCTGACGGGGGTCGCTCCAGGTGTGCAGACCGAGCGTGTGCGGATGGACCGCGGCGGCGATGTGCATCGGTCCGCTGTCGACGCTGATCACCGCACGGGCCTGGCGCAGGCACCAAACCAGTTCGGGCAGGCTGGTGCGGCCGCTCAGGTTAATCAGGTGCGCCCCGCTCGGCAGGGGTTCGCCACCGGGCATGCCGACGAGGGCGACCGGTGCCGGTGCCAGGGCGTTGCACAACGCCTGCAGCACGTCGGGGGCCAGCGACTTGCCGCAGCCGCGCGACCAGGGATGCAGGACGATGGGGCTCTCGCCTGCGGGCCAGCCGTCCGGGCGGCTGCCCTCGGGCAGGGGCGTGGCGGGTTCGCCGGTTTCGATGCCAAAGGCGCGCACAAGCGCCAGGTTGCGGTTGAGCGCATGCGCGCCGGCATCGACGCTGACCACGTGGTCGTGCAGCAGGCGGGCACCCTCGCGCGAGTCGGAGAGGCCGACGACCGAGCAGGCGCCGCTGAGACGCGCGACCACGGCGCTGCGCAGCAGGCCTTGGAAGTCGAGGGCGATTTCCGGCTGCGGGCGCGGCAGCCTGCGCCAATGGCTTGCCCAGGTGGCGAACGCCGCCAGTCCGGCCGGGCCGCGGAAGGTCTTGCGCGGAAACTCAATCACCTCGTCGACGGCGGGGTTGTCGTTCAACAGGGGCGTCCACTCCGTGTTGGCCAGCCAGCGGATGTGCAGGTGCGGGTGGGCGCTGCGCAACGCCTGCACGGCGGGCAGGGTGTGGATGATGTCGCCGAGCGAACTGGGCTTGACGATGAGCGCGGAGCGGAAGCCCGCAAGGTCGGGCAGGGGGGCGGCGCTCATCGCTTACTTGCCAAGGGCGAGGCGTTCCGCGAGCAGGTTCGGCAGACCGGCGGCGCGGATCTTGTCCTGGGCGGTCTGGATGTCATACTCGACGCGGCGGATGCGGATGCTCTGTTCCTGGGCGTCGTAGATCGCGTAGGCGGCGCGCCAGTCGCCGTCGCGGGGCTGGCCGACGCTGCCGACGTTGACGAAGTATTTCACGCCGCGTTGCAGCAGCACCTCGCCACCGCGGGCGGCGCGCACCGCATCCTCCTTTTCGAAGATGCGCGGGACGTGGGTGTGACCGTAGAAGCAGATCTGGGTGAACTGGTAGCTGAAGCTGGCCATCGCATCGAAGCGGTTGGTCACGTAGCCCCAGCTTCCGGGTGAATCGAGCGTGGCGTGGACGATGGTGAAGTCGCGCACCTGGCGCACCAGCTTGAGGTCGCGGAGCCACTGGCGCTGTTCCTCGCTGAGCTGGTCGCGCGTCCACAGCAGGGCGGCCTGCGCCAGCGGGTTGAGTTCCTCCAGCCGGCTGGTGCCGGAGGCGCCCTCGTCGTGGTTGCCGCGCACGGCCGGGCAGTTCAGTTCACGCACGATCTCC
>JAUREI010000014.1 GCA_030827515.1 Prosthecobacter sp.
GAGTTGGCGAGTTCCTTGAAGCGGGCGATGATCTCGGCCGTCCGCTTGCCGGGCTTGCCATCGCCGATGGGACGGCGGTCATACTGGACGGCCGGTATGACCTCGGCGGCGGTGCCGGTGAGGAAGCACTCGTCGGCGGTGTAGACATCATGGCGGGTCATGGTGACCTCGTGGACCTGCAGGCCCATGGCGCGCATGACCTCGATGACGGCCATGCGGGTGATGCCGTTGAGGGCGCCGCTGGCGATGGTCGGCGTGTAAACCTGGCCGTTCTTGAGGATGAAGATGTTGTCGCCCGTGCACTCGGCCACGTAGCCCTGCTCGTTGAGCATGATGCCCTCCTCGCAACCGGCCTGGATGCACTCGATCTTGGCCATGACGTTGTTGAGGTAGTTGAGGCTCTTCACCTGCGGGCTGAGGGCGGCGGCAGCGGGCCGGCGCGTGGCGCAGGTGATGAGGTTCAACCCCGTTTCATACTTCTCCTTCGGATACAGCGTGATGCCGCTGGCGATGATGATGACCGAGGGTTTCGGGCACTGGTAGGGGTTGAGGCCGAGCGAGCCGACGCCGCGGGTGACGACGAGACGGATGTAGCCGTCGCGCAGGCCGTTGGCGGCGACGGTGTCGACCGTGGCCTTCTCGATCTCCTCAAGCGTGATCGGCATGGTCAGGCAAATGGAACGGGCGCTCTCATAGAGGCGGACCAGGTGCTCGGTCAGGCGGAAGACGCGGCCGTTGTAAATGCGGATGCCCTCGAAGCAGCCGTCACCATAGAGCAGGCCGTGGTCGAAGACGGAAATTTTCGCCTCGGATTCAGGGACGATCTGGCCGTCGAGATAGATGAGAAGGGAGGATCCAGCCATGGTGGGGAAGCGCGCAGAATGCCAGCCAGCGGGCTGTTTGCAAGTGCCGGTAGGCGTCCGGTGGCAGAAACCGGGCTCAACTCACCAGTTCTTGATCCACTTCTCCGAAGCCAGCTTGAGCGTTCCGCCGGTGTTCGTCTCCAGGGAGGTGGCCATCGTGTTTTCCTCGTCCTCGCCGTAGGACCAGATGTCGTAATGGGAGTTGATGGTGGTCGGTGTCGTGGAACCACCGCCGGCCCCGGTGAGGTTCTGCGCCACACCACGGATGTACTGGAGCGGATTGCCAAAGCCATCAATCAGGTAATAACGGCCATCCTGCATCTTCCAAACCTCCTTGGGCATGTCGGTCAGCATGATGTTTTTCGCCTCGTTCTCGTCGATGTTGCCGTCGGACTGCGGCGCCCCCGCGTTGGCCGGAGGCACGGCAATCTTGATCGCGTCGTAGCCATCCCCGCTCATCGCCTGGTAGAGCATCGTGGCGCCGGCCACGGTGTAGGTCTTGTCGCGGATGCTGATCGTGTCGCCCGGATTGGCCGGCTCGGGATACTCGCCGAACTCGGCATTGTAGCGTTCGAGGGCACTCTGCACGGCCTTGATCGTGGCGGCGGTCTTGCTACGCGCCGCGGAGCGTTGGGCATAGGTGAAACCGCCGACGGTGAGGGCGAAGAGCAGGGCGATGATGGTGACAACGATGAGCAGCTCAATGAGGGTGAAGCCTGCCCGACCGAGGGTCCGCTGGGAGATTTTCATGGTGCTGGGGGGGTGGGGTTTGCATCCGGAGGGCCTCGCGGCCCGCCAGGGTCAGCCGCCGGCGCCGCTCAGGCCCTTGATGACCTCGATCAGCGGCAGGAAGAGGGCCATGACGATGACACCAACCACGAGGGCGAGGATGACGATCATCAGGGGTTCCAGCATCGAGGTGAGGGCCGACACCGAGTTGTCGACCTCGTCCTCGTAGACGTCGGCGATCTTGAGCAGCATTTCGGGCAACTGGCCGGTTTCCTCACCGACGTCGACCATCGAGATGACCATGGGCGGGAAGACGTTGCTGGCTTCGAGCGGGCCGACCATCGATTCACCTTCCTTGACCGCGTCATGCACCTTGGTGATGGCGTCGGAGACAATCGTGTTGCCGGCGGTCTCGCGGGTGATGTTGAGGGCCTGAAGGATCGGCACGCCGGAGGTCACCAGGGTGCCCAGGGTGCGGGTGAAGCGGGAGATGGCCGTCTTGCGCTGGACGTCGCCGAACAACGGCAGCTTGAGCTTCATCTTGTCGATGGTGCGACGACCGTTGGCGGTGGAGGAGAAGACTTTCCAGCCGATGAAAATGAGGATCGCGCCACCGGCGAGGTAGAGGACGTTGTCGCCCATCCATCGGCTGAAGCCGATGACCAGCTTGGTCAGCCCAGGCAGTTTGTTGGCATCCCCGAGCATGTCCTCGAAGATCTTCTCAAAGCGCGGCACGATGACCAGCATGAGGAAGACCATGATGGCCATGGCGATGAACATGACGATGATGGGGTAAACCATCGCCGCGACGATCTTGTTCTTCAGCTTCTGGGCCTTTTCCTGGTATTCCGCCAGACGGTTGAGGACGATCTCGAGCACACCGCCGAGTTCGCCGGCCTTCACCATGTTGATGTAGAGCTTGTTGAAGATCTTCGGATACTGCGAAAGCGTTTCGGAGAAGGTGCTGCCGGTCTGCACGTTGTCCGCGATCGTCGTGATCGTGCTCTTCATGATCGGGTTCGGCTCCTGGCGGCCGAGCACGGTCAAACCGCGCAGCAGGGGCAGGCCCGAGTCGATCAGGGTGGCGAGCTGGCGGGTGAAAATCATCAGGCTCTTGGCCTTGACGGTGGCATTGGCACCGGCCTTGACGGCCTTGCCCTTGGACTTCGCCGTCGTGGTCTTGGCACGCTTCTTGACAGCGGCGTCGCCCTTGCCTTCCTGGGCCACCTGGGTGGGATAAAGCTGGTTCTGCCGTAGCAGGTTGACGGCCTCCGCCTCATTGGCGGCGTCCAGTTCTCCGGCGACTTCTTGGCCGTTCTGGTCGAGGGCGATGTAGTGAAACTTCGGCATAGGAAAGAGACTCTGCAGGGAATTCTAAACTAATTTCAGCTTACCGGGTGGGCGCGGAAAATGTCCAACTAAAATGGTGTCAGAAACGTGAAAAAGCGGGGCCGGCGGCGGCCGTCAGGTGTACTTGAGCACCTCCTCAATCGTCGTTTCACCGTCGTAGATGTTGCGCAGACCGTCCTCGCGCAGGGTGACCATGCCGAGTTCGATGGCCTTCTGCTTGAGCACCAGGGTTGGCGCGCGTTCGGTGATGAGCTCACGGATGGGGTCGGTGACGTCAAGCAGCTCATAGATGCCCTTGCGACCCTTGTAGCCGCTGCCGCCGCACTTCTCGCAGCCGTTGCCGGTGTAGAAGCTCTTGCCACCGATGTCTTCGGTGGTGAGGTTGAGCTGGTTGAGGATCGACAGGCTTGGCTCGTAGGGGGCGGTGCAGTTCTTGCAGATGGTGCGCAGGAGGCGCTGGGCGAGCACCCCCTCCAGGGTGGCGGAAACCAGGAAGGGCTCGACCCCCATGTCGACAAGTCGGGTCACCGCGCCGGCGGCATCGTTGGTGTGCAGGGTGCTGAGCACCAAGTGACCCGTGAGGGAGGCCTGGACGGCGATCTGGGCGGTCTCCTTGTCGCGCATTTCCCCGACCATGATGCGGTCCGGGTCCTGGCGGAGGAAGGCGCGCAGGGCCTTGGCAAAGGTGAGGCCGACCGCGTCGTTGACGGGCACCTGCATGACACCGTCGAGTTCGTATTCGACCGGATCCTCGGCGGTGAGCAGCTTGCAGTCGATCGTGTTGATGCGGCGCAGGCAGGCGTAGAGCGTCGTTGTCTTGCCGGCACCGGTGGGGCCGGTGACGATGAAAATGCCGTTCGGCTTGACGATGGTCTCGGTGATGTAGTCGTACAGGAAGGTCGGCATGCCCAACTGTTCGAGGTCGAGGTTGACCGAGCTGCGGTCGAGAACGCGCAGCACGACGGATTCCCCGTGCTGGGTGGGCAGCGAGTTGACGCGCATGTCGACCGGCTTGCCGTTGACGGTGGTCATGATGCGGCCGTCCTGCGGCACGCGCCGTTCGGCGATGTTCATGTTCGACATCACCTTGATGCGCGAAATGACGCTGTTGGCGAGGTGCACCGGCGGCGGCGCCATCTCATACAGGGCGCCGTCCACGCGGTAGCGGATCTTGAACTCGTGCTCGAAGGGCTCGAAGTGAATGTCGGAGGCGCGCTCCTTGATCGCCTGGGTCATAACCAGGTCGACGAACTTGACGATGGGCGCCGAGTTGGCCTCAACCTCGGGGGCGTCCTTGCCGACATCCTTGAGGCCGCCGAAGATTTCGTCGATGCTGGGGGCGCCGGTGCCGTAGTGCTTGTCGATCAGCCCCTGCACCTGGCTGCGGCGGGCGACCACGGGCACGACGACCTTGTCGAGACCGAAGCGCAGGTCCTCGACGAGCTGGGGGTTGAGGGGGTCGGTGAAGGCGACATGAAGGCCGCGGCCGTCCAGCGTGATCGGAAACGCCCCATAAAGGCGGGCCATGCCGGCGGGGATGAGATTGACCACGGAGGGTGCGGGCTCGAACGAGGCAAGATCGAAGTGCTCGGCCCCCAATTCCTCGGCAACGAGCGCCCAAAAGGCATCCTCATTGGGGAAGATCTGGTAATCCATGACGGTTTGGAGGATCTCCTTGCCGTTTTGCACCACCTCCTGGGTCAAGTCGTAGGCCTGGCCGCTGTCGATCACTCCGCGGGCTTCAAGCATGTCCACCACGTTCTGGGCTGTCATATCTTCTTCAGTCGTTCTCGGTTGAAAAGTTCGGGCTTGGGCGGGCTCAGTCGGCGTCGGCCATGGTGGCCTCGATGACCTCCTCGGCGGTGGTCATGCCGGCGAGGACCTTGCGGATGCCATCCTCGCGCAGGGTGCGCATGCCCAGTTCGCGGGCGCGCTTGCGAAGCTGCGGGGTGGTGAGCTGCTGGTTGATCATGTTGCGCACCTCGTCGTCCACCTTGAAGATTTCGGCGATGACCATGCGGCCCTTGAAGCCGGCACTGCGACACTTGTTGCAGCCCTTGGGCCCCATGATGCTGGCGTTGTAGAGCTGGCTGGCCTCGAGGCCGAGGTGGCGGAGTTCGCGCTCGCTCAGGCTGGTGGGCTCCTTGCAGTTTGAGCAGAGCTTGCGCACCAGGCGCTGGGCGAGAATGCCGCGCACGGCGGAGGCGATCAGGAAAGGCTTGACGCCGATGTCGGCGAGACGGGCGACCGAACCCGGGGCGTCGTTGGTGTGCAGGGTACTGAACACCAGGTGACCCGTCAGCGACGCCTGGATGGCGATCGAGGCGGTTTCGTAGTCACGAATTTCCCCCAGCATGATGATGTTCGGCGCCTGGCGCAACATCGCCTTGAGGGCGGCGGCGAAGGTCATGCCGACGTCCTCCTTCACCATGACCTGATTGATGCCGGCGAGTTCATACTCGACCGGATCCTCGACCGTGATGATCTTGCGGTCGGGACGGTTGATGAAGTTGAGGCAGGCGTAGAGGGTCGTCGTCTTGCCGGAGCCGGTCGGCCCGGTCACCAGCACGATGCCGTCCGGCAGGGTGATGAGCTTCTCGAAGGTGTCCTGGTCATCGGACAGGAAGCCGAGATCGGACAGGCCGAGGCGCAGGCTGCTCTTGTCGAGCACGCGCATGACGACGCTTTCGCCATTGTTGGTCGGGATGATCGACACGCGCATGTCCAGCTCCTTGTCGTTGAAGGCCATCTGGATGCGGCCGTCCTGCGGGATGCGCTTCTCGTCGACGCTCATCGTGCCGCACATGATCTTGATGCGGGCGATGATGGAGGAGTGCAGGCGCTTGGGATGGTGTTCGACGTCGTGCATGACGCCGTCGATGCGCAGGCGCACGCGCAGGTCCTTCTCGAGCGGCTCGATGTGGATGTCGGAGGAGCCGGACTTGAAGGCCTCCAGCAGGATGTTGTTGACCAGCTTGATGACCGGCGCGTCGCCGTCGCTCGTGCTGCCGCCGGTCTTGCTGCCGACGTCGCCGAACACTTCGTTGCCGTAGATGTTCGCCTGAAGGGTCTTGATCAGCGCGTGCGTCGAGCAGAAGATCTCGAGGTCGGGCTGCAGCACGTGCGGCAGTGAGTCGAGGGTCTCAAAGTCGTAGGGGTCGGCAACGACGACCTGCAGGGCCGGGCCGTTCATGCCGATGGGGGCGATCTTGTAGCGCTGGGCGACCTCCATGGGCACCAGGGTCTTCAGGTGTGGCGCGGCGGCAAAGCCGTGCAGGTCGATGTACTCCATTCCGGAGTTCACCGCCACGGTCTGGGCGACCTGCTCGTCGCTGACGACGCCGGTCTTGATCAGGCACTCAAGCAGGGTTTCCGTGGGCTTTTTCGTGGACTTGGCCTTCTGCAGGTCGCTGTCCATGACCAGTCCTGCCTCGGCGAGCAGTTCCAGGAGATACTCTTCGTTCGAATACATGCGTGCGTGGGTGCCTGAATTTTGGGGTGAATTATGAAACTAGGTGATTCCAAGGCGAGGTGTCAATCCCGCCCCGCGCGAAGGACGGAAAAGTTTCTCTTCTCCGGAAGCCTGACAGACCCCGGGCTTGCGTTGCGTTCGACTTAACCCTACTTCCCGATCATGATCCGCCGCCTCGCCGTCCCGCTGCTCGCCCTCCTGCTCTCTCCCGCCCTCCCGCTGCCCGCGCATGACGCCGGCACGCAGATGGCGGATGTCGCCACGGTCTTCCTGGCCTCGCTGTCCCCGGAGCAGAAAGCCCGGGCCACGTTCGCCTTTGAGGATGCCGAACGCATCAACTGGCACTTTATCCCTCGCGAACGCAAGGGACTCGCGATGAAGGACATGACGCCGCAGCAGAAGCTCCTGGCGCACGCCCTGATGAACACCGGCCTGGGCTTCCGGGGCGCCGCCAAGGCCGCCACCATCATGAGCCTGGAGGAGGTTCTCTACCAGATCGAGGGCGCCGACGAGGCCAAGCGCGCCGCTGTGCGCGAGAAGCGCGATCCGGAAAAGTATTACATCAGCCTGTTCGGCACGCCCGCCGCCGGCCAGACCTGGGGCTGGCGCCTTGAGGGCCACCACCTGTCGCTCAACTTCACCCTCAAGGACGGCCAGCTGCTGCGCGCCACCCCGGCCTTCATGGGCAGCAATCCGGGCGAGCTGCGCCAGGGTCCGCTCAGCGGCCTGCGCGTGCTCGGCAAGGAGGAGGATCTCGGCCGTGAACTCGTCAAGTCGCTCAACGAGGCCCAGTTCCGCAAGGCGGTCGTTGCCGAAGTTGCCCCGAAAGAGATGCTCACCGCCGCCGAACCGCGGGTCAACGCCCTGCAGCCGGATGGTCTCAGTGAGACCGACATGACCGAGCCCCAGCGCGCCAAACTGAGCGAGATCATCGAGGAGTACCTCGGCCGCCTGCGCCCGGAGATCGCCGGGGAAACCCGAGAGGACATCGCCAGGAACGGCCCGGTCTTCTTCGGCTGGGCCGGCGGCAAGGAGCGCGGTGAACCGCACTATTACCGCGTCCAGGGCAAGACCTTCCTCATCGAATACGACAACGTTCAGAACGAGGCCAACCACCCGCACAGCGTGTTCCGCAGCTTCGACGGTGACTTCGGCCGCGATCTGCTCGGCGAACACCACCGCGAGGCGCACGGCAAGTGAGCCGCCGCGCGCTCAGCAGCCCCGAACATCGGCGATGAACTCGCGCGCAGCCCTCGACATCTCGTCGGCCACCGCCGCGCGAGCCCGGGCAAAGGGCGGACGGAACCAGGGAAAGGCACCGGTCAGATCCGACGTCACCAGCACCTGACCGTCCGTTCCCGGTCCTGCGCCGATGCCAATCGTGTTGGCGCGAATCCGGCGGGTGATGGCCTCGGCGGCCTCCGGCATCATGCTTTCCAGGACGATGGCGCAGGCTCCCTCGGCGTCGAGCGCCAAGGCGTCGGCCAGCAGGCGGTCGGCGTCCTCGGGCGTGCGGCCCTTTTTCTTGTATCCGCCCTCCACGCGCACGCTTTGCGGCAGCATGCCGAGGTGACCGACAAAAGGGATACCCGCACCAACGATGGCGCGCACCTGGGGCACAAAGTCGACGCCTCCCTCAAGTTTGACGGCGTCGGCACCGGCCTCGACCAGGCAGCGCGCGCTGGCCAGGGCCTCGCTGGCATCGCGGTAGGTGTGGTAGGGAAGATCGGCGATGACCGGCGCCCGCGTGACACCGCGGCGCACGGCGGCCGTGTGATGGCACATCATGTCAAGGGTCACCCCCGTGGTGTCGGGCAGGCCGAGAACCACCATGCCCAGCGAGTCGCCAACCAGCAGCAGGTCGGCGCCGGCCTCGTCGAGCAGCCGACCCATGGGGTAGTCATAGGCGGTGAGAACGGCCAGGGGCGGACCCGCCGCCTTGCGGGCGGGAAGCTCGGAGAGAGACGTCAGCATGGAGGTCGGCAAGGTGAAGGTTGGAGGCGGGTGGGGTCAACCCAAGAAAAAAGCCGCATCCCGTCGGGGATGCGGCTTTCGAAAGAGGTCGGATCTCAGCCCTCGGCCGAGTCACCCTGAGCCTGCTCGCCTTCCTCACCGGCGGTGACGGTGAGCTTGAGGAAGCAGCTGACGTCGCGGTGGAGCTTGACCGGGATCTCGAAGCTGCCGGTGTTCTTGATCGGCTTTTCGAGTTCGATATGGTGGCGATCCAACTCGATCTTGGCGCTTTCGGCCACGGCCTTGGCGATGTCGATGGTGGTGATCGAACCAAAGGCCTTGCCGCCCTGACCGGTCTGCAGCGACAGGTTGAGCTTGAGCTTCTTCAGTTTGGCGGCGGTCTTTTCCGCTTCCTGGATTTCCTTGGCCTCGCGCTCGGCGCGCTGCGCCTTGAGCTGGTTGAGGTGGCGCAGGTTGCCCGGGGTGGCTTCATAAGCCTTGCCCTGAGGGACGAGGAAGTTGCGGGCGAAGCCGCGCTTCACGTTGACCACATCCGCCTCGGCGCCGAGACCTTTGATCTGTTCTTTGAGGATGACTTGAGCGTGTGCCATAAAATTCAGCCCTTTGGGGGGAAAGGGTGGCGACGCTACACGCTGCCGGCGCCATGTCAAATGCATGAATCAGGTCTTTTTTCCGTCCACCCGGGTTTTCCTGGCCTTTCCGTCCCGACTCGCGGCAAAAAACCTTGCCTTCCCCGCCCCGCACGCACGAGCATGAGGCATGCTTCGCGCCCTCCTTCTGCTGCCCCTTCTGTCCGCCGCCAGTTCCGCCGCCGAACCGGTCACCTTCAAGCTCTGGCCCGGTGGAGCGCCAGAGCCGGCGGGCTTCAAGTCGCAGCCGGAAGAGGTGATGAAGCGCGAGCCCGATGACGGCATCCGCCGGGTCGCCCATGTCTCGGATCCCGATGTGACCTTTTATCCCGCCGCCGGCGCCACGACGACGATTCTGGTCTGTCCGGGTGGCGGTTACAACATCCTCGCCATCGAACACGAGGGCAGCGCGGTCTGCCGCTTCCTCAACGAGCACGGCTACCATGCCGCCCTGCTCAAATACCGGGTGCCGCGCCGCGATCCCGCCAACCCGTCGCGCGAACCCCTTCAGGACGCCCAGCGGGCGATCGGCCTGCTGCGCAACCGCGCGGCCGAAATCGGCCTGCAGCCGGATCGCCTCGGCATTCTCGGCTTTTCCGCCGGCGGCCATCTCGCCGTGACCACCGCCCTGCACCAGGGTGAACGCACCTACCCGCAGGACGCCAAGCTCGACGCCGCCAACGTCCGCCCCGACTTCTGCATCCCGGTCTATCCGGCTTATCTGGTCGGCAAGGACGACACCTTCACGCTCCTGCCGGAAGTGAAGGTGACCGGGCAATCGCCGCCGATGTGCCTGATTCACGCCCATGACGACAAGGGGGTGACCAGTTCAAGCGCCAGCGCCCTGCTCTACCTGGAATACAAGAAGCTCGGCCTGCCCTGTGAACTGCACATTTACAGCCTGGGCGGCCACGGTTTCGGCATGAAGCGCCGGGATCAGCCTGTGCAGGAGTGGCCAAGCCGCGTCGTTGAATGGCTCAAGGTCTCAGGCTGGTGACCCCGGCAGCCGCGCCCAGCGACCGGCTCAACTGCGGGTGATGAACTCGTCCATGTTGAGGATCATGCGCACCGTCGCCACCCAGGCCGCGGCCGTGGCGACCGGAACCTTCGCCGGGACCCGGGCGCCGGCGGCGAGTTTCGCTTCCTCGGGACTGGCTGCGTAGTGGTAGAGGGCATCCGCAAGCAGTTGGCGAAGGGCCGCCTGTTCCCGCGCGGAAGGCAACCGCCCCACGGCGAGGCGGAAGGCAAGGGTGAGCCGTGCGTCGTCGTCCGCCAGCCCCTGCTGACCGAGGACGCGATGCGCGAGCCCCTGCGCCGCCTCGGCAAAGGCCTCGGCGTTCAGGGTGGTCAAGGCCTGAAGGGGCGTGTTGGAAACGGTGCGACGGATGTTGGTGACGTTGGAATCCGGACAGTCGAAGGTGGTCAGGTCCGGATGCGGCGAGGTGCGCTTGAAGAAGGTGTAGAGGCCACGCCGGTAACGATCCTCCCCCTGGCTGGTGGTCCACTTGAAGTTGTTGGCATAACTCAGCGCGGCCACGTCCTCGGGCATCGGCGGAAACACGCTCGGCCCGCCAATCTTCGGCGACAGCAGGCCGGCGGCCGCCAAATGCAGGTCGCGGACGATCTCGGCCTCAACGCGCAGGCGGTTCTGGCGCCAGAGCAGGTGGTTGTTGGGGTCGACTTCCTGCAGTCGCGCCAACTCGCCGGCTTCACGCACGATGGCACTGCTCTGCCGGTAGGTGGCCGACAGCAGGATCGTCTTGAGCAGCTTCTTGCGGCTCCAGCCGCCCTCCATGAACTCGGCCGCCAGCCAGTCGAGCAGCCCGGGATGGGTGGGTCGCTCGCCGCGAACGCCGAAGTCGCCCGGCGTGTGCACGAGGCCGAGGCCGAACAGCTTGCCCCAGAAATGGTTGACCGTGACGCGCGCGGTCAGCGGGTTGTCGCGACGGACCAGCCAGCGGGCCAGATCGAGACGGGTCGCCCCCTCGCGCGGCCGGCCCGGAAGGGTCGCCACCCCGAGCATGGCCGGCCTGACCGGATCCGCCGGCTGAAGAAAGTCGCCCCGGTGCAGCAGCCGGGTTGAGCGCGGATTCTGGCTGCGTTGAGCGATCACCCGCACATCCATGAGCGGTGCTTTCGGCAACTTGTCCTGGGCCGCCTGCAGGGTCGCCGCCGCCGCAGTCACCTCCGGATCGATCTTTTCCAGCCAGTCGTAGAGCGCCTGGATGACCACCGGATTGCGCCGGCGTGGCTCCTCGTTGAGGATGCGCACCACCGCGGCCGGGGCGAGACTTTCCTCCGTCTCCCGGAATGACGCCAGAACGCGGAAACGACCCAGCGTGTGGCTGCTGTCCTTGGCGTAATTCTGGTCAAGCTCGAGGCGGATCTCCTCGCCGGCCGAGACGGGTTCGGCGAGGTGCAGGGTGAGACGCTGTTCCTTGCCGGTGCCGCCGCCGACCGCCCAGCCGGTGTCCGCCTTGCTGTCCACTGCGGCTGCCGCTGCAAAGCCCTTCTGCTCATGCGTCGCCTTGGGCGAATGCAACCCTCGCGCGCGACCGGCGACGCTGACGCGGACCTCGCTGAGCACGAAATTGCCGCCACTGCTGCGACCCGGCCCCCGGGCCGGCAGGGTGGCGTCTGGCAGCACTTCAATCTGCAGGGAATGCACCGTCTTGGACGCTGCCGCCAATCGCAGGGTGTAGCGCTCGTTCTTCGCCTGTTTGCCCGACACCCGCAGCGAACCGTCATCCAGAGTCTCGAAGGTCGCGCCGGCGCGGCTCTTCGCCTCGACAATCCCCTGCGGCTCAAAGTGCGGGACGGTCTTGTCGGCACGCGCGCGCGCCAACCGCTCCTGCACCCCCTTCTCCCAGTCAGGCAGTCGCCGTGGCAGAGCGGCCTTGGCTTCGTCGAGCTTCTTTTGCAGGGGCAGCAGCGCGCGGGCCGCGGCACCGTTGGCTTCTTCATAGGCGGCCCAGGCCTCGGGCGAAACCGGCGCCTGGCGCGTGACCTCGTCGCCGTTGTCAAAGAAGGCATAGAGTTCGTAATACTCGCGCTGGGTGATCTGGTCGTATTTGTGCGTGTGACAGCGCGCACAGCCAACGGTCAGCCCCAGCCAGACCGTGCCCACCGTCTCGGTGCGATCCATGCAGGCCTCGACGCGGAACTGTTCCTGATCGGTGCCGCCCTCGGTGTTGGTGAGGGTCTGTCGGTTGAAGGCGGTGGCGACGAGGGTCTCGGCGTCGGCATCCGGCAACAGGTCGCCAGCCAGTTGCTGGATCGTGAACTGGTCGAAAGGCAGGTCGTCGTTCACGGCACGGATGACCCAGTCGCGGTAACGCCAGGCATCCGGCCGCGGCCGGTCCTTTTCATAACCGTCGCTGTCGGCATAACGCGCCATGTCGAGCCAGTGCCGGCCCCAGCGCTCGCCAAAATGCGGGCTCTGCAGCAGTTCGTCGACCAGTCGCTCATAGGTCGCATCGGACCAGTCGCGCAGGTTGGCGTCGAGCGTCTCCAGCGACGGTGGCAGCCCGGTGAGATCGAGGTGCAGACGGCGAATGAGCGTCGCGGGATCCGCCTCGGGCGAGGGCGTCAGCTTTTGTTCGGCAAGCTTCTGGCGAATGAAGGCGTCGATGGGATGCGGGGCGCCTTCCTGCGCCGGCACCAGCGGCCGCTCCACGGGTTGATAGGCCCAGTGGAGTTCAAATTTTGCACCCTCGGCGATCCACTGCCGCAGCAGGCCGATCTCACGTTCCGTGACCGGTTTCTTGGCGCGCTGCTCGGGCGGCGGCATCTGCTCGTCCGGATCCTTCGTCTGCAGGCGGGCGAACAGACTGCCCTTCTCCGGCTGGCCCGGCACAATGGCATGGCCCCCGCTCTTCAGCGCCTTCGTCGCCAGTTCAAACGAGG
Source organism: Prosthecobacter sp. (assembly GCA_030827515.1). Lineage (GTDB taxonomy): Bacteria > Verrucomicrobiota > Verrucomicrobiia > Verrucomicrobiales > Verrucomicrobiaceae > Prosthecobacter. The sequence goes on from JAUREI010000014.1 coordinate 12,924, forward strand.
TCAGCGTCAGCCCGCCCTTGGAGTCGTCGGGCCCGTGGCAAAGCAGACAGTGCTCGGCCAGGATCGGCTGGATGTCGCGCGCGAAGTCAACGGCCGCGCGCGCCGGCAGAACGACGGTGGCGAGAAGCAACAGGGACAGGAGGCGTGCCATTCGTATGAAACGTCGGCTGCAGGCCAGCTTTGTCGCGGAGCGACACGGCGCCGGAGGGGAGTGGGACCCCGTTGACCCCATTGACCCCATTGACCTTGTTGACGCGATGTCAGTGGGGTCAACCAGGTCAACCCCGTCCATCCGGGTCTCCCAAGACCTGACGCCAGCCGGTTACTTCTTCCGGCCCTTCGGCTTCGGCTCGTCCTGAACGGGGCCTGCCATGGGCGGGCTCTCGAAAAACTTGCCGTCGTCGACGAGACGCGGGTCGCCGGTGCGCGACAGTTCCGCCATCAGGCGCTTCTCCAGGTCGGTCTTCACTGCGGCGTAGGCGGGGTCGTCGGCGAGGTTCTTCGTCTCATGCGGATCCTTGCGCAGGTCGTAGAGTTCATACTTGGGCCGCTTGCCATACACCCACTGGTAGTGCTTCTCCCACTCCGGCGAATGCCGCACGCCAACCAGCCAGGCCTTGGTTGGCCCGGCATCCTCGTCGGGATGCGTGACGCGCGTGGTCTCGGTGATCTCCCCGGCGGAGGGCGGACTGGAGCTGTCGAGCCCGTAGGGATCGCCCATGGGCCAGCGATCAGGGCGGAAATTGACGATGAGCACGTGGTCGGCCGTGCGCAGGGCGCGCTGCGGGTATGGGGTGTAATCGGCACGCGCGCTTTCAACATGGCGCTCGCGGCCGGTGACGACCCAGGTGCGCTGCGGATCCACCAAGCCCTGCTTGTCCGACTTGAGCACGGGCCAGAGGCTGCGACCGGTCATCACCTCTGGCACCGGCAGGCCGGCGGCCTCCAGGAAGGTCGGCGCGAGGTCGGTGAGGTTGACGAAGTCATCGACCACCCGGCCGCCCTGGACGCCGGGGCCGGTGACCGACAGACAGACGCCGGTGCCAAAGCCGTAGAGGTTGCACTTGCCGTGCGGGAAGCCGGGCGCGCCGTGGTCGCCGCTGATGACGATGAGGGTGTTGTCGAGTTCCCCCGCTTTCTCGACGGCCTCAATGAGCTGACCGATGGCGTGGTCCCAGGCCTGGACCTCGCCGAAGTAATCCGCCAGATCCTCGCGCACCTCGGGCACGTCGGGAAGATAGGGTGGCATCCGGCCCTTCAGGGAATCGGGATCGATGTCCCAGAGTTTCTTGCCGCTGCCCTTGATCCAGGTGCGATGCACATTGGTCGGGCCGAACCAGTAGCAAAAGGGCTTGTCGCCCTCCCGCGCGGCCAGGAAGTCGCGGAAATTGCCGCGCACCTCGTCATACAGCACTTCCTTGGCGGCCTGCATCTCCCTGCCCTCGGCGACCATCTTCGTGACGTTCTGGGAGAACTGGTTGAACCTGCCGCCCGCCTTCTGGTAGGAGTGGGCTTGCTGGCCGTAGGGGGCATCGGCCGGCGTGCCAGGGCTCCAAACCTTGTAAGTCTTGCCGATGTGATAGCCGGATTCCCGGAGCAGCAGCGGGTAGGCGGGAATCGTTTCGTCCCAGACCGCGCCGCGCAGGATGGCGCCGCGGCCGGTGCGCCAGAAATACTGGCCCGAAAGCAGCGAACTGCGGCAGGGCGTGCAGGAGGGCGCGTTGACGTGGGCGTTGCGGAAGAGCACGCCCTTGCGGGCAATCTTGTCAAAGTTCGGCGTGCGCACGACATCGTTGATGCTGCCGGGTCCCTCGACCTCGGCAAAAACGCTGGCATAGCGCCCCCAGTCGTCGGCGAACAGGAAGAGAATGTTGGGCCGGTCGGCAGCGGCAAGCGCGCCGGCAAACATCAGGACGGCAAGGGCGGTCAGTCGTTTCATCATGCCCCATGGCAACGCCGGCCCACGTGGGGTCTTTCGGCGGCTCAAGGCGCCGGTTTTTTGGCGACTGCCTTCGATGCCTTGCCGGGTCCCTTTTTGCCGGCGGCAGGCGGGCCCTGCGGCACGGCCTCGGGATGGCGGTCCAGCATGGCCCGCAGCTGAGCCACCACCTGCGGCTGTTCGGCGGCTAGATTGCGCCGTTCCAGCGGATCGGCTTCATAGTCATACAACTCCAGTTCCGCCGTGGCCACCGGGGCACCCGACCGTTTCCACTCAACCAGCCTGTAGCGCTCCGTGCGGATGGCGCGACCAATCGTCTCCTTGGGGTAGCAGTGAAAGGCATGATCGCGCACCCGTGCCTGAGGGTCGAGCAGCACGGGCACGAGGCTCACGCCATCGACCGCCTGTGGCCCGGCCGGTGCCGGCAGCCCGGCGAGTTCGGCAAGCGTGGGGAACACATCCACCGTCTCGGCCAACTGCCGGGTATGCGAACCGGGTTGGGCGACCCCCGGGGCAACCACCAGCAGTGGGATGCGGTTCGCCTGCTCGTAGTTCGTGTGCTTCGTCCAGATGCCGAGATCACCCAGATGAAACCCGTGATCGCCCCAAAGCACGACGAGGGTGTCATCCGCCAGGCCGAGGCGGTCGAGTTCGTCGAGCACCCTGCCGATCTGGGCATCGACAAAGCTGGTGCTCGCATAGTAACCGTGGATGAGCCGGCGCTTGAGTTCCGGGTCGAAGGCCGTGTCCGGCGACTCCGGCACAGGGGCGTAGGCGGCGATTTCCCCGCCGCGCTTGTGCGCCACGCGCGGCGAGCCGGCCGGCAGTTCCTCAAAGACCGGCTGCGGCAGCGAGGCGGGATCATGCAGGTCCCAATATTTTTGGGGGGCGCAAAACGGCAGGTGTGGACGCACGAAGCCGGCGGCGAGAAAAAACGGCGTGCCATCGCGATGGCGGCGTTCGGCGGCCGCTTGGAGGCGTCGCACCGCCTCGGCCGCGACCCGGCCGTCGGCGTAATCCTCGTCCTCGGCCTGTGGGGACTCAAAGGCGGCACCGCGGGGCAGGCTGCGGATGCGGTCGAGTTGCTGGTTGGTGAACAGCGCCTCCTCGCGCGTCAATTGCCCGCCGCTGGTGCTCGCCGGGTCGAGATACTCGATGACCTTGTCCTTGAAATGCGGCACGCTGAACGATGCCGGATCCCCGTCATTGCCATGGCCGATATGAAAGACCTTGCCGATCGACTCGGTGCGGTAGCCGCCGTGGCGGGCAAAATGCTGCGGCAGGGTCACCGCGTCGGGCAGGCGTTCGCGCAGACGGCTGCCGAGGCCATACAAGCCGGTCGAGGTCGAGTGCGAACCGAGCATCAGGTTGAAGCGCGAGGGTGCACAGACGGCCTGGTTGCAGTAGGCGAGGTCAAAGCGCATGCCTCGAGCGGCGAGGCGGTCGATGTGCGGCGTTTTCGCGTGGGCATCCCCGTAGCAGCCGAGGGCGGGCTTGAGGTCGTCGACCAGAAGCAGCAGCACGTTCGGCGCCGCCGGCAGCAGGTGCGGCAGCAGGAAGAAAACGGGGATCAGGCGTGTCATCACCTCAGGATAGACGCGTCAACGTCCGGCATGTTGCGCACCGCAGGGCACGCGCGCCTATCGAATTTCCAACGCCACCGGCTGACAAGTCGCCCGTGCAGTGCATGTTCCCTGCCCCCCGCATGCCAGTCCTTCCACTCTGCCTGTTCACCCTCCTGACCGCCCTCGCCCTTGAGGCGGCGGACATTCCGCTGTCCCACGGCCCGCACCGTGACCTCGTGCTGAAACCGGAACCGGAAGGCGTGCTGGCGGTCACGCTGGGGGAAGGCCATCCGCACTTCTGGACCGCCGTGGTCCCGGCCGGCTATGATCCGAAACGCGAGACCGTGCTGACGTTCGATGCCTTTGCCCCGTCCGGCCTCGACAGCGTCGTGTTGCGCTACCGTGTTGAAAGCGGCGACATGGCGGTCGCCGAAGTCCGGCAGATGGCCTTCAGCGAAACCTGGCAGCCCGTGGCGTTCGACCTCGGTCAGCTTGAAATCCAACCCGCCGCCGGTCATCCGGAGATGCGCTTTCACTTTGCCCTCAACGGCAAGCCCGGCACGGAACTGCGCCTGCGCGGGATTCGCCTGCGCGAACCCACCGCCGAGGAACGGCACCTGGCCGCGAACCGCGAGCGCCGGCAGGCGGAACGCGAGGCCGATGCCGCCGCCATCCTGGCCGACCTGCGGAAGACCTATCCCGCCACCCTCGACACGGTGCATGTCGGCGCGGACCTCATCACGCTCACGGGCCAGAGTCCCGGAGCGGCGCGACTGATCGGCATCGCCCCGGAAACGCCGTCGCACCTCGCGGACCCGAAGGCCGAAGCCGCTGCGGAAATTGTCCCGGACGCCCAGGGCCGTTTCCGCCTGGACCTGCCGCGCCGAAGTCCCGAGGCGCCACCCGACCGCGCCCTCTGGCGCTGGCGTCTGGCCGATGGCGAGGGTCGCTGGCTGTCGGTCGCTCGATGGCCCACGGCCTATGGCCCCGCCGTTGGCCGCAAGCTGCCGAAGCTGAGCGCGCCGCACCCAAAAGGCATCGGCGTGCCGCCGCTGAACCGGGCCGATCATGAACTCTTCGAACTCGGCCTGCGCCATGCGACGGTGAACATTCTCGTCACCGCCCTGTTGCGCGACACCCCCGCACCGGGTTGGCAGGCCTGGGAGTTTGAGGGGAAGACCTGGTATCGCAACGAGCGCGCCCTGCAGGGGCACGACACCACCCTGCGCCTGCTCGCGCAAAACGACATCATCGTCAGCGCCATCCTGCTCGTTCCCAACAGTCGCCAACCCGACGGCACACCCCACAGCGCCCTTGTTCATCCCGAGGCCGAAGTGCGCGGCATTTACTCAATTCCCAACCTGACCCGCGAACACGGCGCGCGGTTTTACCGCGCCGCCCTGCATCTGATGGCCGAACGCTGGTCGCAAAAGGACGGACCCCGCGTCAGCAACTGGATCCTGCACAACGAGATCGACCAGGCCGCCACCTGGACCAACATGGGCGACCAGCCGCTGGCCCGCTATCTGGAAACCTACCTGCGCAGCGCCCGCCTCACCCATCACACCGCGCGCCTGTTCGATCCGCATGCCCGCGTCTTTGTATCGCTCACCCATCACTGGGCCAAAAAAAGCAGCGGCAGCGGCACCTACATCGTGCGCGAGGTGCTTGAGCATTTCGCCGAGATGGCAAGGACCGAGGGTGACTTCGAGTGGGGGGTCGCCTATCACCCCTACCCGCGCGACCTGCGCAATCCCGACGCCTGGAAGGACGAGGACCTGACCCACGACTTTGACACGCCCTACATCACCCCGCGCAACATCGCCGTGCTGCCGGCCTTTCTCGACCAGCCGCGGTTCCACTTTGAAGGCCGGCCTCGCGGCATCCTGCTCTCGGAACAGGGCTTCAACACGCCAACCCTCAGCGAAGCCGACCAGCGCCGCCAGGTCGCCGGCCTGATTTACATGTTCCGCCAGATCCGCCCGTTGAAAACCATCGAGGCCTTCCACCTGCACCGCTATCATGACATGCCGGAACAGGAGGGTGGACTGCGCCTCGGCATCATCACCGAGACCGGCGCCCACAAGCTCGGCTGGGAGGCCTACAAGGCCATCGGCACCGACCGCGAAGCCGAGTTCGACCGCATCGCCGACGAGGTCATGCGGGAACCCTAACCGTTCCCGTTTCCCGTTTCCCGCTTCCCTCTTGTCCAACCGGTTTCGTTCGGTCAGGTTGTGGGATGAACCGCTGGGCCGTTCTGTCGATCTTTCTCCTGGCCGCCACCCTTGTGTCGGCTGTCGACACCGCCCTGGAAGCCCATTCCGGCGTCGCCGTGCTGCACACGAAGACGAGAGTCCTGACCGAAGTTCGCGGAACGCCGCAGGGGCACTACAACAACTTCATGGCCTGGCAGATCCTTCGCACCCTCCTTCTCGCCGGCGGCTTTGGATGCAGCCTGCGATTCTGGCGCGCCATGAAGACCCTCTGAACCACCGGATCGGAACCGTCATCAGCCCTTCTTCTTTTTCTTTGGCGCCGGCGGCGGTTCGGTGAGTGAAGGACCGTTGTCCTGTGGCATCGACGCGTTCCATTCACGGGCGAGGCGGGTCAGGCGGGCAACAACGTCGGGTTGGCGTTCGGCAAGGTTGTCGGCCTCGCCAGGATCACGGTTCAGGTCATAGAGTTCGGGACGGCCTCCATCGAAGTCGCACAGCAGTTTCCAGTGACCCTCGCGCACGGCGAGATCGGGCAGTGGCCCGGCCCCGTAGGCATACTTGCGATCGGGCGGCCGGCGCCAGAAAAGCGGTGCACGCCGCGAGCCTTCCTCCCGACCGAGCAGGGTTGGCGCAAGATTTTCGCCATCGAAGGAGGCCTCCGTTTTGACCCCGGCGAGGGCGAGCAACGAAGGTGCCAGGTCGAAGGCGGCGAACACCGAGGTTTGATTCACGATCCCCGCCTTCTCCGCGGCCATCAGGCCGGGCCCCCAGACCACCAGCGGCGAACGGATGCCACCTTCCAGGAGGGTGGCCTTGTGGCCGCGCAAGGGACCGCCGCTGCCGACCCCGTTTTCGTGACCGTTGTCCGAGCAGACGAGGATGAGCGTGTTGTCGCGGAGCGTGGGTTCGGCACGGATGTGGTCAAACAACCGCCCCAACCGACGGTCCATCTCCTCCAGCACGGAGAGATACAACCGCCGCTTGCTACCATCGCCCCAGCGGTCGACACGCGGCCACCACGGGCCATGCACGTCGTCGGGCCAGAGGTTCACGTAAAACGGCTTCCCTGCGGCGGTGGCGCGCTTGATGAAGGGGATGGCGGCATCGACAAAGCCGCCGGTGATCTCGCTGCGCTGCATCCAGACGACCGGACCGCCCAGGCGCTCGGCATCCTCCCAGATGCGCCCCGGCTCCGTGTCCCCGGGACGCAGGGTGAGCGGCAGCAGCTTGGGGCCCATGCCCTCAAAGTTGGTCAGGCTTTCGTCAAAGCCGTAGGCGCTGATGGGCGGCGCGTCGTCGACATCGCGCTGGCCGCCGAGGTGCCATTTGCCGAAGTGCCCCGTGGCGTAGCCGCCGCCCTGCAACAGACGCGCCAGGGTGGTCGCGTTCGGGTCCAGCCACTGGGCCACGCCGCGGCGGGTGTTGTCCTCCCGGTTGTTGAGGTAGGAGGTGATCTTCCAGCGCTGCGGATACTGGCCCGTGCTGAGGGCGCAGCGCGAGGGCGAACAGATCGGTGAGTTGACGTAAAACTGCTCGAAGCGACGCCCTTCCGCCGCCAAACGGTCAATGTTCGGCGTCTTTGCCTCGCGATTGCCGAAGCAGGAGAAGTCGGCCCAGCCCATGTCGTCGATGAACACGACCACGAAGTTCGGCGGCGTGGCTGCGGCGGCGCCGGCCAGGAGAAAAAGAAACAGCAGGGATTTCATGGGGGGGTGATGATCCAGTCCTTGGGCGCACGGAAACCCTCGCGCCCCTCGTCATAACGGCCAACGCCGGGTTGGTGCCAGCTGCCAAACTCGCGAAGGGCGGTGTGCAGATCCCTCACACGCTGCGCTTCGGTCGCTCGAAGATCCCGCGTTTCGCCGGGATCGCTTTCGAGGTCGTAAAGCTCCAGCACGGGCGGCCTGGCCGGGGCCTCCGCAAAGAAGTCGCCCTGGGCGACCAGCTTCCAGCGCCCCAGATGCACCGAGGCGTGGGCGTCCTCGTTTTGATGAAGGTAACTGAACCAGGGACGATCGGGCAGTTCGGCCCCGCCTCGCAGGGCCGGCAGGACATTGATGCCGTCGGGGGATGGCAACTCCGCCGCGATGGGCACTCCGGCCGCGGCAAGCAGGGTCGGCAGGACATCGATGTATCCGATGCGACCCCCGAAGCTTCGTCCCCCGCCCAGACCTCCGGCTGGCCAGCGGATCGCGGCACAGACGCGGGTGCCTCCCTCGTGCACCGACAGCTTGCCACCCCGCCAGGGGCCGTTGCTGGCGCCGGCGCGTGGGATGCCCCCATTGTCACTGAAAAAGAGCACCAGCGTGTTGTCGGCATCCGGCCGCGCTTCGACGGCGGCGAGGATGCGGCCAACGTTCTGGTCGAGCGACTCGATCATGGCGGCGTAGGCGCGGCGCTCGGGGCGCTTGAACCGGGTCTGCTTTTGCATCGCCTCGGCCGGCGCCTGATAGGGGGAATGAGGCGCGGTGAACGGCACGTAAAGCAGCCAGGGCTGCCCGGTGGGCGAGGCCTCAATGAAGCGCACCGCGTGTTCGCCGATGAGGTCGGTCGTGTAGCCCGGCTCGCGCACCGTTTCACGGTTGTGATGCCAGTCGGTCTCGCCGTCGCGCTCGCGGGTGAAGTAATCCACCGCGCCGTTGTAGCAGCCGACGAAGTGCGTGAAGCCGTGGTGCAGCGGGTGGTGAACCTGGCGGGAATGCCCGAGATGCCATTTGCCGATGATGCCACGACGTTCGTAGCCGGCTCCGGACAGGCGCTCCGGCAGGGTGGCCTCGCTGTGCGGCAGGCCGTGGGCGGACCACGGTGGAACGACGGCGCGCATGAGTCCGAAGCGCAGTGGCCAGCGTCCGGTGAGCAGGCCGGCCCGGGTGGGCGAACACATGGGGCAGGCGCGGAAATCCGTGAGCTTGACCCCCGTGGCGGCAAGCCGGTCGAGTTGGGGCGTCGGGTAGTCTTGACCGCCGTTGAAGCCGACATCGGCCCAGCCGAGATCGTCGGCGAGCAGAATCAGGAGATTCGGCCGAGCCGACTCGGCACGGCCAAGAACCGGCAGCAGGAGCGCGATGAGGATCCACAGCTTCACACCCTACCATGACGCGTTCGCGGCCCCCATGTTGCGAGCATGACGCACCGCCGCCTATCGATTTTCAACCGGTCAGCCAGGGATTGGACCCGCGCAGGCGGCAACGCCTTCCCCCTTGACCCGCGCGCCATGTCCCCTGACTGCTTGGGGCTTCCATGCGTCTGAGTCTGTTGCTATACAACCTCCTGCTGCCTGTCGCCCTGCTGCTCATGCTGCCTTCGGCGCTGGCCAAGCTGCGCCGCCGCGGTGGCCGCTGGCAGGATCTGGCCCAGCGCTTCGGCCGACTCAGCCCGGCCCAACGGGCGGCGCTCGATGCCCTGCCGGCACGCCGGTTCTGGATGCACGCGGTCAGCGTCGGCGAGGTTGGCATCGCCACCAAGCTGATCCCGCTTCTGCTCGAACGCGATACCGGTCTCGGCATCATGCTGACCACGACCACGCCGACCGGCCACGCCCTGGCGTCCGACTTCGCCGCGCGACACCCGGGCCGGGTGGTCGTGCTCTATTCACCGGTCGATCTGCCCTGGCTGGGCTCCTGGCCGCTGCGCGTGGCAGGGCCCGGGCAGTTGGTGCTGATCGAGGCGGAACTCTGGCCCAACCTGGTACGGTCGGCCAAACGCCGTGGCCTTCGCCTCAGTCTGGTCAACGCCCGCCTGTCGGCACGTTCCGAGCGGCGCTTCCAGCGCTTCGGCTTTTTCATCCGGCCCGTCTTCGGCCTGCTCGACCTCGTGCTGGTTCAGGAGGAAACCGACCGCGGGCGCTTTGCCGCGCTGGGCGTCGATCCGGCACGCATCCACCGCAGCGGCAGCATCAAGTTCGATCCCGCTGGTGCCGCAGCCGATCCCGCGCAGGTCGAGGCGCTCGCCGGAGTCCTTCGCTGCGGCGGCCTGCGCGAGGACCAGCCCGTGCTGCTGCTGGCCAGCACCCACCCGGGGGAGGAAGTCCTGCTCGCCGGTGTCTGGCAGCGCCTTCGCCTCCACCACGCCGACCTCGCCCTGATCGTCGTTCCGCGCCATGTCGAACGCGCCGATGCCATCGTGCGCGAGCTTGGGGAACTTGGCCTGACCGCCGTCAAGCGTTCGGGCGCCGACACGCCCGGATTCACCCTGCATGGCGGTGAGTCCGTCCTGCTGGTGGACAGCACCGGCGAGTTGCGAGCCTGGCAGTGCCTGGCCACTGCCGTGGTGGTCGGCAAAAGTTTTTTGGCGACGGGTGGCCAGAATCCGGCCGAGGCGGTCATGGCCGAGCGCCCCGTCCTGTTTGGACCGCACATGGAAAACTTCGAGGCCCTCGTTGAACTGCTGCTGCGCGCCGGTGGTGCCGTGCAGGTGCCGGATGCCAAGGCACTCGAATCCCCCCTGAACGGCCTGCTGGCCGACAGCGTCCTGCGCGCCCGCCTCGGCGCCTCAGGGCGGACCGCCCTGCAGGCACATGCCGGAGCGGGTGGGACCAGCGCGGATTTCCTGCTCCGCCCCGGCGACGCCTGAGCCTGTTTTCCGAATCGCAGGGCTGCGCCAAGGCCACATCTGCCGGTCACTTTCGCTGGCTGCGGGGCGGGTAGCCCGGCGGGGTTGCGCAACGGGAGAATTTTGCATCTTTTTCAGTTGCACACGCGGCGGGATGAGGCACTGTCACGGCCCGCTTACACGACCCCTTCGTCTAGCGGTTAGGACACATCCCTTTCACGGATGCGACACGGGTTCGAGTCCCGTAGGGGTCGCCACTCACCCGCCACTTGGCGGGTGTTTTTGTTTCAGGCCGCGGAATCCGAATCGCCGAGATGGGCGGCAAGCTGGCGGCGCAACTCGTGGCGCGCCCGGAACAGCAGGCTTTTCAGGGCCGGCAGGGAGAGTCCGAGAATGTCACAGATCTGCTCATACGGCATCTCCTCGTGGCGGCGCAGGATGACGGCCATGCGCTGTTTTTCCGGCAGGGCGGCGATGGCGCGGTCGAGCGCCTGCTCCAGCTCCGTCTGCTGGCTGATTTCATCGGGTGAAGGCGCCGTCTGGTCGACAAACTGGCGCGGCGGATCATCGTCGTGCTCCCCTTCCAGCGGCACTTCCTGGCGGCGGACGCGGCGGCGGGTCTCGTTGAAGACGAGGTTGCGCAGGATGGTGAACAGCCAGGTCGTGAACTTGGCGGTTGGCTCGTAGCGCGGAGCGCTCTTCCAGACACGCAGAAAAACCTGCTGGGCGATGTCGTGGGCGTCGTCGAGGTTGCCGAGCATGCGGGCGGCGGCGCCGATGACCGTGTTCTGGTGCAGTTCGACGAGCTGCTCGAAGGCACGCATGTCGCCCTCGCGGACCCGGCACATAAGACGAACGTTCTCATCGTCGTTGGCAAACGCACTGAGCGCCACCTCCGGCGGGGAGGCGGCAGCGGGCGGCGAGGGTTGGGTCCACTCCGGTTCCGGCATGAGGTAGGCGGGCAACAGCCCCGCCACGCTAGCGTTGCTCATGCCCGTCATCAACCACGCCCGGGACGGGCGGTTGCGCAAGTGCGCGTTCTTTTTCTGGCCCGTTGCACCCAACCCGAGTCTGTGCTTGTTCAGCAGCCGTGACCTTCCGCCATCCCAAACACGATGTCTTCATCCCCGACCAGACCGAGCCCCTTGCCGCCCTGCGGCGGGTGACCCATCTGGGCATCGTCTCCCACCAGGACGACCTGGAAATCGCCGCCTACCACGGCATCACCGAGTGCTTTCACAGTGAGAACGAATGGTTCGGCGGGGTCGTCGTGACCGACGGCGCCGGCAGTCCGCGCAAGGGCGACTACGCCAGCTACACCGACCTCGAGATGCAGGAGGTGCGATTGCTTGAGCAGCGCAAGGCCGCCTACGTGGGCGAATACGGCTTCATGGCCCAGCTCGGCTACCCGAGCGACGAAGTGAAGAGCCAGCGCGACGGCCCGGTCGTTGAGGACCTGAAGTTCATCCTCGAACAGGCGCGGCCGCACACACTCTACCTGCACAATCCCTGCGACCGCCACGACACCCATGTCGCCACCTTCCTGCGCTGCATCGAGGCGCTTCGCGCCCTTCCCGCCGAGATGCGGCCGAGCCAGGTCTACGGCTGCGAAGTCTGGCGCAAGCTCGACTGGCTGCTGACCGACGACAAGGTCATGCTGAAGGTCGACAAGCATCCGCACCTGCTGCGGCCCCTGCTCGGCGTCTTCGACAGCCAGATCAGCGGCGGCAAGCGCTATGACCTCGCCGAAGAGGGACTGCGCCACGCCAATGCCACCTATTTTGACTCACACACCACCGACAAAACCAGCCTGCTGACGTTCGCGATGGACCTGACTCCCCTCGTTTTGGATGACCAGCTCGACGTCTACGAATTCACCCTCGGCTTTGTGCGCCGGCTGGAAAGCGACGTCGTCGACCGTCTGAAAAAATTCCTGTGAGTTCGTTCTGTCAGAGAAATGGCATTGACGCCGCGGGCACCGCCCGGCTAAATAGAAATTTAAATCGAAATCCCGCAGCAAGCCATCCGACATCATGAGCGAAGACAACACGCCGCCGCCGCCCAGCACCCCCAAGACCTCGGCCGTGCCCCTGAAAAAGGAAACCGTGCGCATCACTCTGCGCCCGCGGGAGGAAAGCGCCCCCGAGGCGGCCGCCCCGTCGGCTGGCGAGACTCCGCGCCGCACCACGGCCCCAGTTCAACTGCCGTCCGCACCGCTGCCGCCGCCTGCACCGAAAATCGCTTCGTCCCCGGTGAAACTGCCCCCGGCCGCGCCGCCGCCCGCCGCTTTTCCCACCCCTGCCGCCGCCACGCCGCCCCCGGCGGCCACCGTGCCCCTCACTCCCGCCGCCCCGGCCGCCCCGCGTCCGCCAACGGCTCCCGCCGCTCCCATGGCCCCGCGCCCCCCGGCCGTACCAGGTGCCGCGCCGCGCATGGAAACCGGTGCCACCACCGTGCCGCTGACCAAGGCGGCCGCCCCGAAACCGCCGGGCACCGCCCCGCTCACTGGCGCTTCGGCCGCCGGTCTGCCCAAGGCCACCGTCAAGCTCCAGCAGACCCAGCCGATGTCCCGCCCGAGCATCGGCGCGCCGCCCAGCGCCCCGGTCAAGCGTGCCGCCGCCGCCGATTCCCAGCAGTTCTACGAGGAAACCGATCCGGAAGCCGGCCTCATGCCACTGTCGGCGATCTGCTTCGTGGCTGCGGCCGCCCTGCTGGTCCTGCAGATGTTCGGTGGCGACATGATTTCCGCCGAAGACGATTCCCCCCTCATGGTGCCGCACTCCAAACCGGCCAAGTGGGAGGTCTACAACAAGGACGACGGCACCTGGATGAACCAGTTTGCCTCCCAGCTCCCGGCCATCCCGCAGTGAGCGCCGGTTCCTGAACCCTTCATCTGACGCTGAACATGCCCTTCGCCCTGATCGTCTTCGTCCTCGCCGCCGCCGCGCTTGCCCTGAACTTCCTCGCCAAGAGCGGTGGAGCCGGCATGTGAGTGCAAGGCCCTGACGCCATCCCCAGGCGCGCATGACCGCGCATCGTGATTTCGGTCGCCCCGTCGATGTCCTTGGCGTCGGCGCGGCCACTTGGGATCATTTCTGGATCATTGACGACTTCGCCACCGAAGAACGTGTCTGTGCCGCCGCGGACCATGCCGTCATGGGCGGCGGTCCGGTAGCCACCGCTCTCTGCGTGCTTGCCCGCCACGGGCACACGGTGGCCCTGCTGGACGTCGGCGGCGATGACGCCCCGGGCCTGGCCCTGCGCAACGAACTCGATCGCCACGGCGTCGACACCGGCGCCATCCAGGTGGTTCCCGGCCGACAATCCGCCACCGCCGGCATTCTCGTGCGCCGGAGCGACGGCACCCGCCAGATCCATTATCACCCGAGCGATGCCGGCGAGCCGGCCTGGAACGAAACCACTGCCAGCCTCGTCCGCGGCGCACGCCTCCTTCACCTCAACGGACGCCATGAGAACACGGCGCGCGCGGCCGTCGCCTGTGCGGAGGTTTATGGCGTGACGATCTCCTTCGACGGCGGTGCCGGGCGCTGGCGCGAGTCGCTGCGCGACCTCGTCAACCGCAGCCACCTGCGCCTGGTCTCGCGTGATTTTGCCCGTCACTTCGCCGGCAGCGACACCCTGGAGGCCCAGTTCGCGGCCCTGCTGCAGCCGCCGGCACGTGTCGTCGTCCTCACCGACGGCATCCGCGGCAGCCACCTGGCCCTGCCTGACGGCACGCGCCATCACCAGCCCGCCTTTTCCACCGAGCCCCTGGTTGACACCACCGGCTGCGGCGATGTCTTCCAGGGCGCGTTCCTGCACGGCTGGCTCAACGGCTGGCCGGCATCCGAATGCAGCGCCTTCGCGGCCCGCCTGGCCGCGCGCAACGCGGAGGGGCTTGGCGGACGCCACGCCCTTGGCCGGTCGAGCTAGCCGGATTGAAAGCGCGCTACTCCCCGGCCTTCTTCTTTTTTTTGCCCGGCTTGTCGATTTTGTTCGCGGGCTTTTTCAAGGTCGGCGCCACCTCCGCCTCGGCGGCCGGCAACGCCGCTGCCAGGCGCGCCTTGAGGTCGGCATGTTCCGCCAACCCGGCGAGATTGCGGAACTCACCCGGATCGTCGCGGTGGTGGTAGAGTTCCTCACTGCCATCCGCATACCGGATGTATCGCCAGTCGCGGTCGCGCACGGCATGGTTGCCGCGCCCGTGCGTGCAGACGCCAACGGAGGCCCAGTCGCCCCGCGGATCACGCAGCAGGGGAACCAGACTCGGACCCTTGACATGCGCCGGCAGGGGCACACCGGTGAGTTCGCAAAGGGTTGGATACACGCTCATGTAATCCACCGGCGCGCCGCAGGTCTGTCCGGGCCGTCCGACACCGGGCGCCACCACCGCAAAGGAGGTGCGGGTCGCCTCCTCCCAGAGGGCAAACTTGCGCCAGTGCTCCTTTTCACCGAGATGCCAGCCATGGTCGGTCCACCAGACAATGACCGTCTTGTCGCGACGCGGGCTGGCGTCAAGACCGTCGAGCAGGCGGCCGACCTGCTCATCGAGAAAGGAGATGGTGGCAAGGTAGGCCTGCACGGCCTTCGCCCACTGCCCGCCCTTGACGACAGCGGCGTGGTCGCCCTCAGGTCTGGCCATCTGGCGGCCGGCCGACGGCACATCGTCGAGATCGTTTTCGCCCACGACCGGCAGCTGGATCTGGTCGAGCGGGAAGCGGTCGAAATACTCGCGCGGCACATACCACGGCAGGTGCGGCTTGACGTAGCCAACCGCGAGGAACAGCGGCTGGTCCGCCGGCGCGTTCTGCAGGGTATCGATCGCCCAGGTGGTCAGCTTGTGATCGCCCATCTCCTCGGTTTTGGCATCGACCGGTCCCCAGTCAAAATGGCCGCGGTCGAGACCGCTGTAATTCTCCTCGTGCTCCTGAATGCTGGGAAACAGGCCCTTCCATTCCGTCCAACTGTCCTCCCGGCCCTCGCTGCTGTAGCCATGGTAGATCTTGCCGCCACCAAGGGTGCGATAGCCCTGGGCCAAAAAGTGGCGGTTGATCGTGAGGGTGTCGCGCATCACGTCCTGGGCCGGGTCGGCATTGGTGTAAACGCCGGTCTGCCAGGGCCGCAGACCGCTCATCAGGGCGGCACGCGACGGGTTGCAGGCCGGGGCGGCACAGTGGCTGTTGGTGAAGGCGGTGCCCCGCGCCACCAGGCGGTCGATGTTCGGCGTGCGCGCCTGCGGATGCCCCCGCAGGTAGCCGGTCCAGTCGTTGAGGTCGTCGACGGCGATGAACAGCACGTCGGGCCGGCCGCTTTGGGCCGGGGCGGCAACGGCGACAGTCAGGAGGAGGCAGAGGCTGAGAAAGCGCATGGCCCGCTGGTAACGCGTCCGGCAACGCCATCTTGCCGGGCTCATGCCGGCTCTGGTGACCGGACCGGGATGCCGAAGGCGCGCTGCAGTTCACCGAGGTGGGCGGCCGGCGAAAACAGGCCAAGGGCGCGCTCCTGGAGTTCTCCGACATGCCGGGCAAGAACCTCCGGCTGGCGCATTTGGGCATCGATGCGGGCGGCAAGGGCGTCGGGGTCAAAGGACTCGCTCACAAAATCCGGCCGCTGCGTACCAAAGATGTCATCGGCCCCCTCACAGGGATACATGAAGCAGGGGCGCCCGGCCTCCAGCGCCTCGATGACCGAACCGGGCAGCGCTTCGCGCAGGCTGGTGAGCAGGCAGATCTCCGCGAGATCAAAGAGCGGCCGAACATTCGGGACATTGCCGAGACGCAGCACGCGATCGGCGACGCCGCAGGCATCGATGGCCGCCGTCATCTCCGCCTCGTAGTCCGGTTCACAATCGCCCGCCAGCGCCAGGCCGAAGCCGGCATGGCCGAGGTCGAGCAGGCGGCGCAGCACGCGCACGGCGTCAGCCTGCCGTTTGCGCGGACCCAGCTTGCCGATGACGAGCAGCCAGCGATCGACCGCCGGACAGGCCTTCAGGCGTTCGGCGAGAGCATTCGCCACCTCGGCCGGCACGGGGGGGGGCAGGCGCACGGAGTCGAGAAAGACCTGGGTGCGCGCGGCGAGATCCGCATCGACCCGCAGGCCCTCGGCGATCTGGATCGAGGAGGGCAGCAAGAGGTCATTGCGATGCAGATGATAGCGGCGCGCCTTGGGCGCGGTGGCGATGCCGTCGCGAATGATGACCGCCGAACGCGCGCCCAGACTGCGGGCCAGAGCACCGGCATGGGGTGCCCACCACATCTCGTTGCTGACGACCCAGTCGGCCCGCTGGAACGGCAGTTTCCGCAGATTGGCACGCATGGCGCCGCCAAAGCGCAGGCGATCCCCGAGTTTACGCCACTCCGGCAGCGTCCCGACGGTGCAGGGCACGCCCATTTCGGCCAAACGGTCCGTGAATTCACCGGTTTCTCCGCACAGCACATGCAGGCGCGCGTCACTACCGCCCTGAAGCGCGGCGAGGGTGTCCAGCAAGCGGTTCTTGGCGCCGCCGCGCCCGGCGGTTTTTTGGAGGAAGAGAAACTGTTCGGCCATGCGCACGTCCAGACTGGATGCGAAAGGCCCGCGCTTCAAGCCCGGGCCGGGAATGCGCAGCATTCGCAGTTGCCATCGGCACCGATCGGCGCTGAAATGATCCTCTTCATCTTCCTACCGCCATGTCGACCCCGCCCTCCCGCCGCCGCTTCCTCCAGCTTGCCGCCGCCAGCTTTGCCGCCACCGCCGCCGGCGTCCGCGCCCAGGCCGGCGCGCCGCTGTTCAAGATCTCGCTCGCCGAGTGGTCGCTCAACAAGGGCATGTTCAAGCGCGGAGGCGCCGAACCGCTTGAGCATCTCGACTTCTGCAAGATCGCCCGAGGCCTCGGCATCGACGGCGTTGAATACGTCAACCAGATGTTTGCCGACAAGGCGACCGACAACGCCTACCTTGGTGAGATGAAAAAGCGCCAGGATGGCGAGGGCGTGAAGGGTCTGCTGATCATGATCGACCGCGAGGGCAACCTCGGTGCCCCCGAGGCCGCCGCGAAGGCGAAGACCGTGGAAAACCACCTCAAGTGGCTCGACGCCGCCGCCCACCTCGGCTGCCACAGCATCCGGGTCAATGCTGCCAGCGACCCCAAGCTCAGCTACGAGGAACAGATGAAACACGCCGCCGAGGGCCTGCACAACCTCTGCGTCGAAGCCGACAAGCGCGGTCTCTTTGTCGTCGTTGAAAACCACGGCGGCCTGTCCAGCAACGGCCTGTGGCTGACCGGCGTCATGAAGATGGCCGAGCATGCCCGCGTCGGCATCCTGCCCGACTTCGGCAACTTTTACATCGACCGCAACAAGGGTGAACTGTACAACCCCTACAAGGGCCTGCGCGAGTTCATGCCCTGGGTGAAGCAGGCGATGAGCGCCAAGGCCTACGACTGGGACACCGGCGCCGGCAAGTTCTACACCGAGGATCGCCGCGAGGGTCGCGAGATGACGCTCGACTACGAGCGCCTGCTCAGGATTGTCGTCGAAGCCGGCTACCGCGGCTACATCGGCATCGAATACGAGGGCGACAAGCACCCGGAAATCGAGGGCATCAAGTGCACCAAGCAAGCGCTTGAGGAAGTGCGCGCCCTGCTTGGCTGACCGGGCCTCACGGCGCGATCACCATCTTGAATTCCAACTCGCTGGCCAGCTCGGAGGCCTCGCTGCGAATGCGGCGACGCACGGACTGCAGCCCGCGCCGCGTCATCGCCTGGAACTGAAAGCGGCTGAGCAGGATGATCTCAAAGGCCGAGGTCAGCATCCAGTCGACGTCGGCCTTGTAACCGCAGACGGCGAGCGCCCGGGTGCGCTTGAGAAAGCGCTTCAGGCGCAGGCCGTGCACCGCCATCGTGCCACAGGAACCAAAGTGGATGAGTCGGCCCTTGCACTTGCCCTTCAGTCGCTCCTCCAGCCAGTCAAGATCAATGCTGTGCTTGCGGCTTCCCATGTAAAGAATGCCCGGGTCGCCATGAAAGCCCAGGTAGAGGATCGGGTAATCGACGTAGCGCTTTTGCACCCACTTGCCGAGGTAATACTCCAGCTCACCGGCCGTGCCGATGTCGCGCCGGATGAAGCGCACGACCGGATCGTGCGAGCGCGAGAGCAGTTCGAGCACGGGCTGCATCGAGGTGGGCGACCGCAGGTCGGTCTCCCAATCGCCCTCGAGACAAAAAATGCCCTTGTGACTGTGTGCCGGCATGCAGGAAAAAACCGGATTCGACGGTGGACGGCATCTCAGAGCAGGCGCGCCGCAGCCTCGGCCAGCGGGCTGCGTTCCCCCTTGCTCAGCGGCACGTGGGCGGCAAAGGGCTGGCCGCGCATGCGCTGGCGGGTGTAGACCAGGCCGTTGCTCCGGCTGTCAACGTAGGGATTGTCGATCTGCGCGGGGTCACCGACAAGGACGAGCTTCGAACCGCGCGACATGCGGGTGACGATGGTCTTGGCCTCCAGCGGCGTCAGCTGCTGGGCCTCGTCGAGCACGAAATAGCGGTCCGGAATCGAGCGTCCGCGGATGTAGCAGAGCGCCTCGATCTCGATGACGCCCTGCTGGATGAGCGGATCGTAGGGCGCGGCGGCCTCCTGGGCGGACGGTTTGTCGGGCAGGAAACGGTTCTTTTTCCGCTGCGGCCCCTGCTGGCTGTCGACCGGACGCATCAGCAGGTCGAGCGCGTCATAGACCGGTTGCAGCCAGGGCCGCATCTTTTCCTGCAGGGTGCCGGGCAGGAAACCGACTGTCTGGCCCATCGCCACGATGGGGCGGCTGATGGTGACGCCATGATAGGTGCGTGCGAAGACCTGGGAAAGGCCGGCCGCGACCGCGAGCAGGGTCTTGCCCGTGCCGGCCTGGCCGTAGCAAGTCACCAGGCTGATTTCGGGATCCAGCAGCGCGTCGAGCAGGCAGGTCTGGCCCAGGTTCATCGGCTTGACGGCACGACCCTGGCCCACCTTGATGGCCTCGGGGGTGTGATGAAGGCGGTGCAGTTCCCCCTGAGCGGTCATCTTGGCCGGCATCGAAGCCTTGTCGCCGGCGACCAGCAGCGCGTAATCGTTGGCCACGAGATCGGCCACGCGGCCCGGCGGCAGGACCAGCCGGCCGCTGCTGGCAAAGCGCTGCAGCTCGTGCGAGCTCACCGGCAGGCGGGCGATGTCAAAGTTGGAGACGTCGCGCGGCTCCACCTTGTCGTGGAGATAGTCCTCGCACTCGATGCCCATCGCACGCGCCTTGAGCTGCATGTTGAGGTCCTTGCTGACGAGGATGACCGGGGTGTCGAGCTGCTCGCGCAGCCAGAGTGTGCAGGCCAGGATGCGGTGGTCCATCTTGTCCTGCCCGGGGAAGATGCGCTGGAATTCCAGAACGCTGTTCAGGTCAGACGCCATCAGCGGATCATAAACCACGATGCGTAGGTTGCCGCCGCCGTCGGTGCGCACCCCCTGGGTCACCGAGGCCTCGGGCGCGGCAAAGGTCTTCATCAGCGCACGGTGCACCTCGCGGGCGTTGGCACCGCGCTCGGTCATCTCGTTCTTGAACCGGTCGAGTTCGCTGAGCACGTCGACCGGGATGCAGACATGGTGCTCGGCGAAACGGTGAATGCAGGCCGGGTCATGAAGCAGAACGTTGGTGTCGAGGACAAACGTCTTGAAACCGGCGGGACGGGCGGTCTTGCGGCGGCGGGCTGATGAGGCGGAGGGGCGTTTCAAGGGGGTGACTTTGGCGAGCGGCGGCGCGCTGGCAAAGTCCGGTTTGGCAAAAAACACGGGCGCAGCACTGCCGGGGAGTTCGTCTCGGTCCATGTCAGGAGCAGGGGTTGGGGTGATGGCTTCCGGGGTTGGTCCCGGGGTTGGTCCCATGCCTTGGCGCAGTTTGGATGCCAAGCTTGCCGGTCCGCACTTTTGACTGGAAAAAGCGAATCACGGAATTGTCGGCACACTGCCAGAAAGCCCGCCACCCCACAAGCATTTATTCGGCTTGGTTAATTTTTCAGCCTGTCATGGGCATAAAAAAAGCCCGCCCGGCAGAGCCGGACGGGCGGAAAAACCATCTGATTCAGGATCCGGCGATGGCGTCGGCGCCACGCTCGTTGGTGCGGATGCGGACGGCTTCAAGAACTTCGCTGACGAAGACCTTGCCGTCACCGATTTTGCCGGTGTTGGCGGCCTTGACGATGGCCTCGACGACGGTGTCGCTGCGCGAATCCTCAACGACGACCTCAATCTTCACCTTCGGCAGAAAGTCCACGGTATATTCCGAGCCACGATAAATTTCGGTATGGCCCTTTTGACGGCCGAAGCCCTTGACCTCGACGACAGTCATTCCCTCAACGCCCACGTCGGACAGGGCTTCCTTGACGTCTTCGAGTTTGAACGGCTTGATGATCGCTTCGATTTTTTTCATGGCTGACGCAATTAGGTGTGTGGTTTGGCAGTTTGCAACGACGAGCAATCATCATTCCTGATTTTTTGCTGGCCGGGAGATGCAACTGTCAACAAAAGCGGAAAGCGTGCCAGTTTTCTGGAAAGTTTGTTTTTCAGCCTGATCTCGCCACCTCCCGACAGCATTCAACGCCCCGCACCGCGGTTGCGCATGGAGGGACGCTGGCTTAGCTGCAACCGAGCCATGCCCCTGCCCTTCCCCCTTGTGTCGACAGCGCTGCTGCTGACCGCACTGACCCTGTCGGCCCAGGAGGCCCCCGTGCTCCTGCGCCCCCACTGGGACCCGGGTGCGGCCTACGTGCTGGAAACCCTGACCGAGACCGTGACCGACCTCTCCGCCCTCGGCCGCAAGCCGGAACAGGGCATGAAGGTCAAGCAGACGACTCGTCTTGGCGTTGGCCGCCTGCAGGAGGGTCGCAAGGAGGTCAGCGTCATCTTTTCAGGCCTCAGTGGTGAGGCCATTCTGGACGGCAAGCGCCAGACCTTCGATTCCGAACGTCTTGACGAAGCCTCACCGGAAATCCGCGCATCGATCGGCCGCAGTCTCGGCCAGCAGTTTGTGCTGGTCTACGACGCCGAGGACCGCTTCCTCACGGCGCGCGACACCGCCGACATGGTCGCGGTCCGTCCCGACGGCCAGCCGAGCCTGCAGAGCATCGCCGAGTCCGGACAGGTGGCCGAACTGTTTCGTCGCTCCCTGAACATGGGCCTGCCGGAACACGCCGTGCGCGCCGGCGACACCTGGACGACCGAGGAAAGCCTGAAGTTTCCGAGCGCCGGCGACGTGACGGTCGAGTTGAAGGCCAGCTACGAGGCCACCGTGGATTATCAGGGCACGCCGCACGCCAAGGTCCGCTTCACCGGCGACCTGGTAACCCGCGACTCCGCCGAGCGCGCCCTCAGCCTGGGCGCGGGCTCCAAGGTCTTCGGTCAGGTGTTGTTCGACCTCGGCCAGCGCCAGGTCGCCTTCGGCGCCTTCCGTGCCGACCTGAAGCTGGAGGTTCAGGGCAAAACCGTGCCGGTGCGCCAGCAGGTGACCACCCGTCTGACCCGCGTCCCCTGAGCACTCAGGCTGGCGGCAGGGCCCGCACCCACGGCAGCAGCGGTTGGTCCGCGGGCGCCAAATCGAGTCGGTCCAGATCGCCCGGAGCGACCCAGGCAAGCGCCTCGTGCTCCAGGGCGGAGGGTTCCGGTCCGGCCGGGTCCAGCAGACACGCGAAGGCGAACATGCGCACCGTGCACCAGGGGTAGGCGTGCACCACTTCGGGTCCGGCCAGCAGCTCGCAGACATGGCAGCCCAACTCTTCCTGCAATTCGCGATGCAGGGCCGCCTCCGGTGCCTCCCCGGGTTCCAGCTTGCCGCCGGGAAACTCCCAGAGGCCGGCCAGACGCTTGCCTTCCGGTCGACGAGCGACCAGCACCTCGGCCCCCCGCCGGATGACGGCGCAGACCACATCGACTGGTTCTTGCATTTTCAAGGCACTCGGCGGATAAGCCGGGAATGCGCCCCGAGAAAGTGAAATTCATGCTGCTGGCGGCCGACATGCGCCGGGCCGTGCGGTTCTACACCGAGGCCCTGGGTTTCGAGACGGTGTTCGTCAGCGATTTCTGGTCGGAACTGAAATGCGGCGACGCCATTCTGGCCCTGCATGGCGGCCACGACGGCACGGTCAATCCAACCGGTCTGAGCCTGCAGTATGAGGATGTCTTTGACGCCGCCGCGCAGGTGGCCCGGGCCGGCGGCAAAATCCTCGACGCGCCCAACCAGCGCGAGGGGGAACCCATCCTGCTCGGCCGCTACCGCGACCCCGAAGGCAACGAGGGATTCCTCACCCAGTATGTGGGGTGAGGGGGATGAGATCCCCGTTGGGTGTCCGGGCGTGCAGACGCTGCCTGACTGACCCGATTCAGCCTTCGCCAAACGCTGACCACGAAACGCCAGCCTCCCTCACCGCTTTGGCATCCAGTCGGCGATGGGCTTGACCGGCGCGGTCTCCGGAGCCTCGCCCAGGGCGAAGGCAATGGCGATTGTCTGCGACCCCTTGACCTCGCCGAGAACGACCTTGAGCGCGCGGATGCCCGTGAGCTTCTTCATCTGCTCGTTTTCCGGTTCCGGAGCATCAACGACGGAGAAACTGGCGCCTGCCGGTGAGAGCAGGACGGCATGCAGGGTCTTGCCCTTGTCGGTGAGCGTCGCCGTTGTGCCATCGATGCTGACCTCGGCCCGGGTGTGCATGGACCAGACCACCGGGGTCGTGTTCTTGACGCCGATTTCGTCCTGGATCAGCACCTGCGGCTTGGCACCGCGTGTGAGCATGACGCCGCGCAGGGCATCCTTGGCCGGCTTGCTGTAGGCCTTGCCCAAATCAACCGCGGTCATGGAGAGTTCGGGCGTCGAGTGATTGAAGAGGATCGCGGCCTTCGCATCCAACTCCTGGTTGTCCCCCAGCCACAGGGTGTTCTGGCCGGGTGTGCCCTCGACATAAAGCGCGTAACGCTTGCTGCGGTCGGCCGACTTGAAATTCGGCGCGCGGTCGCTTTCGGCGCCCAGCTCAATGCCCCAGCGCGTGCCACCGGCTTCCAGGATGAAATCTCCCAGGTCGAGCTGATTGTGCTCGAAGCGGTTGTCCCCGCCCTTGATGGCGACGTAGAGCGCGTCCTTGTCCCAGCCCGATCGCATGGACGCCACCAACCCACCCGGCGTGGCGTAGTCGAAGCTGTCGGGCGTGCCGTCGCCGGCGGCGTGCGGGTTGAAATACAGGAAGTGCCCGGCGAGGTCCAGGTGGGCGGTGTCGGGGCCCGGAACGCGGCCGGCACCGAGCGCCTTGGTGCCCATGTTCCCGTGCACGCCGGCCAGCCAGGTGGAAACCCAGGGCCGGGTCAACGCTGTGGCATTGCTGTCGCCATAATTGAAGAGCTGGTTGCTCGGCCCCACCAGATGGATGCGTGCCAGTCCGGCCTGGGGAATACCCTCCAGAAGGCTGAAGCCGAAGTCTGAGCCGCCATTGGCCTTGAGGGTTTGCATGACCAAAATGGCATAGTCGAGCACCATCTCGCCGGCTTCCATGCCCTCGGGCCAGATGCCACCGGGGGCAAACATCTGCATGCCGCGACCAAACACCTTGGCCGCCGCGTCGACGGCCGCCTTGGCGGCGGAGGGATCCTCATCAGCCAGGCAGATCGCCGCCAGAATGAGGGCGGAGGCGCCGGCCATGTGTTCGGCATCCGGTTCCTCGGGCGCTTCCGCCTTCTTCGCCGGCGCCTTGGCAGGGGCCTTGCTTGCGGCGGTGCCGGGCGCCCGACCGCGGGCCGACTCGGGAATGGGCTCGCCCTCAAGATGGGCCACCAGGGCGCCAATCCCCTTCTCCACCATGTAGGTGCGCACCGCCGTCGCCTGCTGCTCATTCAGTCCGGCACGGAAAAAGTCATAGCCCAGAGAGGCTGCGGCAAGGAAGTCGGCCAGCACGCCAACCTCGTCGACATACCAGTTGGTGAACACCGAGGGATCGGTGATGGCCACCAACTCGCGCACGCCGCGCTCCTGCCAGCGCGGATCGTCGTCGACATGGTGCAGCGCTCCCAGGGTCGCCAGTCGGAACAGCGCCTTCGAACCGGGCGTCACCGTGCTGCGCATCTCACCGAAAATGCGGGTCAACTCCGGCGTCTCGAGAATCTTCTCACCGCCCGCCTTGAGATTTTCGAACATCTTGCCCGCCACCGGATGGGAGGCGACCTGGTTCTTCAAGTATTGCCAGCCGGCGGCGGTGTGCACCATGCGCGGCCGGGTTTTCTGGACGCCGCGCAGGTAGTCGGCGGCAGCCGGCACCTTGAAGCCCTTGAGCGGCACCATGGCGACCTGCGGGCGCGGCGGCGGTGGCTGGGCCGGGGTGGCGCCCCCCTTGGCCGGTGCCTTCGGGGCCGCAGCCGGGGCCGCAGCCGGGGCCGCAGCCGGGGCCGCAGCCGGGGCCGCGGCCGGCGCGGACTGCATGCGCTTCCATTCGGCGGCGGCGAAGGCCTTGTCCTCATCGCTCAGCATGTCGATCGGGATGGTGAACACCTGGCCGTCGGCGCGCTTGATGGTGATGGTGCGCGCGGTGACATCGACTCCCGTCATCTCGGCCTCAATGGACACGCCGGACTTGTTTTTCCAGGGACGAATGACGGCTTCAGCCGGCGACACAAGGGCGGCAGCGGCGAGCAGGACCAGCAGGGAAGGCAGGAGGCGACATTTCATGGCAGGGGAGATCCACGGTCAGTTTGACGACGCACCCCACGCGGCACAAGACCAAACTGCCCTCCAAGCAACGTCCCTGCGTCGCCGCTTGTTAGTCGGATCCGCCGCGCAGCAGCCCCCGGTAGTGGTCGGCGGCCGTGGCATTGTGCCGCCGCACCGCCCCGGCCAGCGCAGCGGCGTCGCCGCGGCGGAAGGCCTGCACGATGGCCTCATGCTCGCGATTGGCCTGATGCAGGTCGGGCGGCACGGCATCGCGAAAGGCCAGACGGTGCAACCGCTCCCATTCGCCAAACAAGGCCTGCAGCATGTCCTGCGCGCGCGGATAGCCGGCGAGGCGGCAGGGAAACAGATGAAACTCGCGGTTCGCCGCCTCAAACGCGGCCGAATCGCCCCGGGTCGCCGACGCCTGCGACTCCTTCAGCAAGCCGTCCAGTTCCCTCAGCTCGGCTTCGCCCAGCTTCGGCAGCGCCGCCAGAGCACTGGTCGTCTCCAGAGCCCCAAGCAGGGCAAAAATCTCTTCCAAGGCACCGATCTCGACCGGTGTGACGCGGACTCCCGTATGCGGCCGAATCTCGACCAGGCGCTCCGCCTGCAACTGGCGCAGGGCCTCGCGCACCGGAATGATGCTGACCCCAAAACGCCGTGCGAGGGCGTCGATGACCAGCACCTGCCCGGGTTCCAGGGCACCGCCAACGATGTCGGCACGCAGGGTCTCGTAAACCTGGCGCTGCTTGGTGGGGGCGGGAGAGGCAGACATGAGAGACTCGAAGGAGGACAACCCAAACGGCAAAAACCGCTTGTCATATATCATATATGATTTATGAGAGGGCGCAAGTCAAACCCGCACCTTCTCATGACCACGCAACGCATCGGCATCATCCTCAACGGCGTCACAGGCCGTATGGGCACCAACCAGCACCTCGTCCGCTCCATCCTCGCCATCATGCGCCAGGGCGGCATCCGCGTCTCCGACGACCTCGTGCTCATGCCCGACCCCATCCTCACCGGTCGCAGCGCCTCCAAGCTGCAGGCCCTGGCGGCGAAGCATTCCTGCGACAAGACCGGTCCGCTGAAAACCAGCACGGACCTCGCCGCCGTGCTCGCCGATCCGGCCTATCCGGTCTTTTTTGATGCCTCGGGCACCCTGCATCGAGCCCGCTTTGTCGAGATGGCCGCCGCCGCCGGTAAGGCGATCTACTGCGAGAAGCCGACCGCCGTCGAAACCACGGAAGCCCTGCGACTGGCCAGCATCTGCGAAAAGGCCGGGGTGAAAAACGGCGTCGTCCAAGACAAGCTCTGGCTGCCCGGCCTGCGCAAGCTCGCCCTGCTCAAGCGCCAGGGCTTCTTCGGTCGCATCCTCAGCGTGCGCGGCGAGTTCGGCTACTGGGTTTTCACCGGCGAGCACGAGGGCCAGCCGGCCCAGCGCCCCTCCTGGAACTACCGCAAGGGCGACGGCGGCGGCATCATCGTCGACATGCTCTGCCACTGGCGCTACGTCATCGACAACCTCTTTGGCGAGGTGCGCAACGTCAGCTGCCTCGGCGCCACCCACATCCCGCAGCGCGTCGATGAAAAGGGCGCGACCTACGACTGCGACACCGACGACGCCTGCTACGCGACCTTTGAGACCGCCGACAACGTGGTCTGCCAGTTCAACTCCTCCTGGTGCGTGCGCGTGCGCCGCGACGACCTCTTCACGATGCAGGTCGACGGCACCCATGGCTCGGCCCTGGTCGGCCTGCGCAAGTGCTGGTTCCAGTCGCTGTCAGGCACGCCCAAGCCGGTCTGGAACCCGGACGTCGACAGTCCGATCAACCACTACGCCCACTGGCAGGAGGTGCCCGACACCGCGGAATACGACAACGCCTTCAAGGTGCAGTGGGAACTCTTCCTGCGCCATGTCGCCCTCGATGAACCCTTCCCCTGGACCCTGCGCGAGGGTGCCAAGGGCGTGCAACTCGCCGAACTCGGCCTGCAGAGCTGGGCGGAACGGCGCTGGCTGGATGTTCCGGCCCTGTGAGGCCGCGGCTCAGCCGATCAGTTCCCGAACCACCGTCGCCGCGCGTGCATAGGCGCCGCCGGCACCGAGACCGGCCACCACTTCGGCAAGCTCCCCCTTGAGGTGGCTGCGACGCTCCGTGTCGGTGAGCAGCGACAGCATCTCAGCCGCCAGGCTGTCGGCACTGAGGCCGCTCTGGACGAGTTCGCGCACGACCTCGCGGCCGGCGAGCACGTTGACGATGCCGATGTGGCGGATGCGCACCAGGGTCTTGGCGGCGAGATAGGTCGCCGGACTGA
>JAUREI010000284.1 GCA_030827515.1 Prosthecobacter sp.
CCGGTCGAGGTGCCGCCGTCGCCGATGCTGGTGGCGCCGACGCTGTCGCCGAGGGTGCCCTTGAGGCGACGGGCGAAAAGCGTGCCGGCGACCACGGAAACCAGGCTGCCGAGGTGGGAGATCATCGCCAGGTAGCCCTCACGCGGACGACCGCGGTGGATGTTGCCGTCGCGACCGCGCATGGGGCCGGTCACCGCGCCCAGGTAGGTGCGCAGGGTGTCGAGCACCGGCTCGCCGTAGGCGATGCGGCCGGCTTGGTCGCGAATGAGCGGGCCATAGACGTCGTGGCCCTTGCGCAGGTGAATGCCGGCGGCAGCGCTGAAGGCTTCCTGGCCGCGGCCGAGGTAGACACCGCCGACGATGCGGCCGCCGGCGCGGTACAGGCTGGCAAGGCGCTCCTCCAGGATGCGCGACAGGATCATGCAGCGGAGCGTGCGCAGGAAGTCCTCGCGCAGCGCCTCTTTGGCAGGCGTTTCCAAGGGGGGATTGGACGGGGTGGCGGGCACGTGGCGACTGGAACGGGTCTCCCTCACACGGCACCGGCCGGGCAAGGGCGGCAATTCAGACAAAATCGTTTCACAGGCGTGTCGTCTTGTCCAGAGCGGAATGCAGGCCGTTCAGGCCCAGAGATTCTGCGGGTAGCGGCTGGCAGCGACCAGGGCGCGGATGCTGGCGACGACGTCGGCCTTGTCCTCGGGGTAGGTGACGCCAAACCAGGAGTCGTTCGACTCCAGCACGCGCACCTCGGCCTTGCCGGTCTGGATGAGCTGGTCGACCACCTTCGGCACGTAGCACTCGGCCTTGAGGTCGCCGGCGTTCGCCTGCAGGAAGTCGGTGAAGGCCGTGCGCAGGTGGCTGAAGATGTCGGGGGTGAAGCCGAAGAAGTTCATCGACACCACCTCCTCGCCGGTCAGGGGCAGGGGCGGCTCGCTCTCGCGGTTCTCGGCGCCGCTGGCGGTCTTGAAGATCTTCGTCATCTCGGTCACCGAGGCCAGCCGGCCGTCCGGGCCGCGGGTGCAGACGCCGCGGGCGACGCTGCCATGCTCGGACAGGGTGTTCTTCAGGTAGAAACCGACCATCGAGTAGTGGCTCTTGCCGTCGGCCGGGCGCGGCTCGACGAGGTCGCCGGCGATCTTGCGGAAGGCGTCCTCGCCGTAGAAGTCGTCGGCATTGATCATCAGGAAGGGCTCCTGAACGACCGCCTCCGCGGCCAGCACTGCGTGGGCGGTGCCCCAGGGCTTCGTGCGGCCCTCGGGCACGCTGAAGCCGGCGGGCAGGTCGTGCAGGTCCTGGAAGGCATACTCGACCTGGATACGATCGCCAAAACGGGCGCCGATCTGCGTGCGGAACTGCTCCTCAAAGTCGCGGCGAATGACGAAGACGACCTTGCCAAAGCCGGCGCGGATGGCGTCGAACACCGAGTAGTCGAGCACGACCTCGCCGCTGGGGCCCATGGCGTCGAGCTGCTTGAGACCGCCGTAGCGACTGCCCATGCCGGCGGCGAGAATGAGAAGGGTGGGTTTCATGGTGGGGAAAGCAGCCCGCACCATGGAGGAAGCCGGCCCTGCGTCAACCGGCGTTGCGGGCGGGGTAGGGAGTGGGCGTAGCGGAAGTCGTCAGACTTCCCGGCTTGGCGGCTTCGGTCGGGAGAGCGGTTGGCCGCAGAGGGGCGAAGGAGCGGAGGGAGCAGGGTAGGGCGCCTTGTCCTCAAGGCGCCGTGCTGGGTTCCTTGCGGGTCGTCGAGGTTCTCCTTGTGTCGGTTCCCCAGCCCTCTGAAATCTGAAATTTGAGATCTGAAATCCCACCCCCGACGGGCCCTCCGCTTTTTCTTGACGGGAATTCTCGCCTGAAAGACCCTCCTTTTATGCAAGCCTTTCAGGAGCGAAGTCTGCCCATTCGGGCGGCTTGGGTGCGTGAGCAGTTTCTTGGTGGAGAACTTGTTCTGGCAACGGGAGGCTGAATAATACTGTTCGGCGAGAATTGAGAGACATGCTAATAAAGAAAGTACAACTATTGGCAGCCGTGGACAGTTTCAAGTTTACCGACGGGTCACGAGACTTCGTTTTCGACACCAAGCTTTTTCTCGATTCGAAAGGGTTGATAGCTGGGGTAGGATCAAAGCCTGCTGATTATGATCATCAGACCACCGAGGTGAAGGTCTTCGAGGATTCGGAACGCTCCCTTGATCTATTGGTCGCGGCCATACATTACGGGCTACAGCAATTTAGTGGACGACTCAGAATTCTGCCAAGCCATCTGGATGTCCATGTCGCCCAGGATTTAGTTCGTCAGCTGCGGGGATTTGAGAAGCCGATATTCGAGCGGGCTGGCAAGGATGCTTGCGCCTCTACAGTGTCGGTTTCTCGGCTCGCCGACCGAAGCGAGACAAAACAGCAAGAATCGTTTCAACTTTGAACTGCGACAACGGGGCGTGAGTCATTGACCTAGTTGGGGGTTCGTTAGCCGAGACGTGGGATGAAGCGACCATGAAAACCGCATCACGGATTCTGGCAGTCGCTCTCTGTGGCGCCGTCG
>JAUREI010000131.1 GCA_030827515.1 Prosthecobacter sp.
CACAGCATCCGCTCCCCGCTCGTCATCGCCGGTCCCGGTCTGCCCCAGGGACAGCGCAGCGAGGCGCTGGTGATGCTGCGCGACCTTCACCCCACCCTCTGCGAACTCGCCGGCGCGCCGGTGCCTGCCTCCGTCCAGGCCCGCAGCCTGATGCCGCTGCTGGAGGGGCGCGTCCCCCAGATTCATGACCGCGTCTTCGGCGTCTTCACCGACACGCAGCGCATGGTCTGCGAATCCCGCTACAAGCTGATTCTCTACCCTCGGATCGGCCGGCAGCAGCTGTTCGATCTCGCCGCCGACCCCGACGAACTGCACGACCTCGCCTATGATCCCGCCCACGCCGACGAACGCCGGCGCCTGGAAGGGTTGCTGATCGACTGGCGGCGAACCGAGGGTGATCCCCTGCCCCCGTGACCACCGGTCGCTCAGGCCGAGGTTGAATGACGGCGGAACCACGGCAGTCTGACAGACATGCACCGCCGCCTGCTTCTTGCTGTCCTCGCCGCCGCCCCGTTCGTGTCCGCCCAGGAGTCCGAACCCAGCGCCGCCGAAGTGCTCGCCCGGGTGCGCGCCAGCTACGCCCTGCAGGATCACCGCATGACCGGACGCCTGCGCGACAGCGCCAGCGGACGTGAGGAGCCCCTGGAACTGTCGCTCAGCCAGTCGCTCATGCGCTTCCATTTTCCCGTCCAACCGCCGGAAACCATCCAGCTCGACCTCACCACCCACCCCGCCACCCTCTGGCAGCTCACCACCCAGGGTGAACGGCAGCGGGTGCCGCTTGCCGGCACTGACCGCCCGGTGCGCGGCATGGATTTCAACTACGAGGACCTGTCGCAGCGCTTCCTCTACTGGGAGAAGGTGGAGATGATGGATGCCAACGCCCGCGTCACCGGCGGCGTGCGCTGCTGGCTGGTGCGCGTCACCGCGCCCGACACCAAGGGCCCGTATTACACGGTCGACCTCTGGGTCCACAAGGAC
The DNA here is from genome assembly GCA_030827515.1 of Prosthecobacter sp. Classification (GTDB taxonomy): domain Bacteria; phylum Verrucomicrobiota; class Verrucomicrobiia; order Verrucomicrobiales; family Verrucomicrobiaceae; genus Prosthecobacter. The sequence goes on from JAUREI010000131.1 coordinate 982, forward strand.
AGCGGCGGCGTCGCGCGCATGGACGCCTACGACAGCCGCAGCACCCTCGTGAAACGCTTTGAGGTCACCAAAATGTGGAAGGTCGACAACGTCTCCTCGCTGCGGGAGATGCGGGTCCAGTCCTTCAACCCGGCCGACGGCAAGCGCCGCGGCATCACCTACATGACCCTCGACAAGCCGGAGCGGCAATGAGCACCGGCATTTGCATTTGCCCGATCGCACGCTAAGCGAAACGGCCCCGTGCCCGCCGCCTTCCCCTTCGACTCGCTCTGGACGCAGCTCCGTCGCAAGACCTGGATGTGGCTGTTCCGCCAGGCCCAGATTGCCCAGGGCCTGAAATGGTGCGGCGCCTACGCCGAAATCCGCTCGGTCAACGTGCTGGAGGCCGGGGTACTCGAGGTCGCCGGTGCCACCGGCCGCAGCGCGGACACCCATGACGAACCGGTGCTGCGCCTGAAACTGGCCTCGGTCGACACCCTTCATGTCACCAGCGCCTGCACCTGCCACAACGGCCCGCTTTGCGATCATGCCGCCGCCCTGCTGCTGCGACTGGGCGAACCCGCCGCCCAAACCCGCGTCGAGCGCCTGGCCGCGCCGGGTGCCGGCCGGGTGCCGGAAGTGGCGGCAGGCGCGGGCGTGGCCAGCTCCGAGGCGGAACGGGTCGAGGCCGGCACACCCCAACCTTGGCTCAAGCTCCGCCGCGTCGAGGTCGAACGCCCAACCGGTCGGGTCGTCCGCGGCAGCCCGGAGTTCGCTTCCGTGCGCCTAGGCGTGGCAGAAATGAGCGTACTCTACGAAGCCTGCCCGGAGCGCCTGGCAGTTCCCGGTCGCGGTGCCAGCGTCCGCTGGACCGACGGCGAGGGACGCCGCCTGGAACTCACCCGCAACCTGCATCTCGAGCGCCTGCTGCTGGCCGATGTCACCCAGACGGGTCTGATCCCGCTGCCGCAGGCGGTGCCGGGGGTTCGCGGCGACGGCCCCCTGCAAGCCCTGTTCAGCGTCACGGACAAGCGCCAAGCCCTCCACTGGGCGGCCTTCGTGCGCGACCACGTCCCGCAACTGCGCGGCGAAGGCTGGCAGATCGACATTGAGCCTGGCTTCGGTTTCACGATTCACGAAGCCGCCGAAACCGACTGGTTCACCGAACTTGAAAGCGCCGGCGACGGCACCTTCGATTTCGATCTCGGCATCAACCTGCCGGGACAGCGCGTTTCGGTGGTGCCGCTGCTCGCCGAATGCATTGAACAGGGCCTCACTGCCAAGGTGCTGGAACAGGATCCCGGGCGCAGCTACCTGATCGCGCTCCCTGGAGCGGAACAGACGGTCCTGTCGGTGCCGGCCACCCGGCTGCTGGCGCTGGTGCGTTTTCTGGATGAACTGCTGGCCGCGCGCCCACCGCGACGAAACGGCCGCCTGCGCATTGACAAACTGCGCGCCGCCCAGCTCGCCGGCCTGGAGGGACTGCCGCTGCGCCTGCCCGAGGAACTGGCCCGGCTGCGCGAGCAACTCGTCGGGTTCACCGGTCTTAGCGAGGTGCCGCCCCCGGCCGGCCTGCGCGCCACCCTGCGTCCCTACCAGCGCGAGGGCCTCGCCTGGCTGCAGTTCCTTCGCGAGTTCGAGCTGCACGGAGTTCTCGCCGACGACATGGGTCTCGGCAAGACCGTGCAAACGCTGGCCCATCTGCTGGTCGAAAAGGAAGCGGGACGCCTCGACCGCCCCTGCCTCATCCTTGCTCCCACCTCGGTGGTGCGCAATTGGGCGCGCGAAGCCGCCAAGTTCACCCCCGCCCTGCGCGTCCTGCTGCTCCATGGCGGTGATCGGCGCAGGGGTTACGGCACCCTGCGCCGGCACGACCTCATCATCACCTCCTACCCTCTGCTGCTGCGCGATGCCGCCGAACTGGGCTCGGTCGACTGGCACCTCGCCGTGCTCGACGAGGCCCAGTACATCAAGAACCCGCGCAGCCGTGCCGCGCAGATTTGCACCGGCCTGAAAACCCGCCACCGGCTCTGCCTGACCGGCACGCCGGTGGAGAACCACCTCGGTGAACTGTGGAGTCTCTTCCACTTTCTCATGCCCGGCCTGCTCGGCGATGCCGAAAGCTTCCGCAGCCACTACCGGAACCCGATCGAGCGCGATCGCGACGCCGGCCGCCAGCAGCAACTCGCCGCCCGCCTGCGCCCGCTGCTGCTGCGTCGCACCAAGGATGCGGTCGCCCGCGACCTGCCGCCTAAAACCGAGATCCTGCACACGATCGAACTCGATCCCGGCCAGGCCGAACTCTACGAAACGATCCGCGCAACGGTCGATGAACGGGTGCGGGAGGCGATCCAGGCGCAGGGGCTCGAGCGCAGCCAGATCCTTGTGCTCGACGCCCTGCTCAAGCTGCGCCAGGTGTGCTGTCATCCGCGCCTGCTTGGCGGCGAGGGGGCCGCCAGCGGCACCGCCTCCGCCAAGACCGCCTACCTGATGGAGGACCTGCTGCCGGAACTGCTCGAGGAAGGCCGCAGCGTGCTGATCTTCTCCCAGTTCACCCGCCTGCTCGCCCTGCTTGGCGAGGAACTGCGCCGTGCCGGCATCGAGCATGTCGTGCTCACCGGCGACACCCGTGACCGGGACACACCCGTGCAACGGTTTCAGAACGGCGAGGTGTGCGTTTTTCTCATCAGCCTCAAGGCCGGCGGCTCCGGCCTCAACCTGACGGCGGCGGACACGGTCATCCACTATGACCCGTGGTGGAACCCGGCCGTCGAGGCACAGGCCAGCGACCGCGCCCACCGCATTGGCCAGACACGACCGGTCTTCATCCACAAGCTCATCTGCCAGGACACCCTCGAGGAGCGCATCGTGGATCTGCAAAAAACCAAAGCCGCCCTCGTCGAGGGCCTGCTTGCAGGCCGCTCCGAAGGCACGCAACTCACCGCGGAGGATCTGCGCCACCTGCTCGACCCGGCGACCGCCGACGGCTAAATCACGCGGCGAGGCGCGTTGTAAAGGAATGCCCAAGACGATCCTCGCCCTCGGTGCCCACTATGACGACTGCCCCTTCGGCATCCCTGGCCTTTTGCTCCAGGCGGTGCGCGCCCATCACCGCGTTGTCATCCTCAGCCTCATCGGCGACTACCGCAACTGGCCCCCCGTGCGCGGCCGTGAGCAGGCCCTGCGCGACAAAACCGTGCAGATGGCGTCGGAGCGCGGCATGGAAATGCGCTTTCTCGATCACGCCAGCATGGGCTTTGAGGCGACACTGGAACTGAAACGCCAGGTGGCGCGCGTCGTTGCCGAGGTGCGACCCGACACCGCCTACCTGCTCTGGCCGCGCGACCGCCATCCCGACCATGAGGTGGCTTCGGAAATCTGTCATGCCGCGCTGTTCCAGCCGGCGCGACTTGCCGGCGACGACAACGCGCGCAGCCCGTCGCAGGTGTTCTGGTATGACAACGGACCCGGTCACACGATCGACTTCACGCCCGACACCTACGTCGATGTCAGTGCCGAGTGGCCGGGCGTCGTCGACTGGCTCGGCGGTCTCATGGCCTTCGTCCGCGACAAACCCCTGGATCCGGCCAAGGATGCCGCCGTCGAAACCAAAACCGTGCTCGCGCGCTACCGCGGCCTCGCCTGCGGCGTGCGCCATGCCGAGGCCCTGCGCAGTGTCCGGCCGGTTCCGCGCAGCCTGGATTGACAAGGCAGTCGCATCGGGCGAAACCGGTGGGCATGACCGCGCGCCGCCTGCTCCGCCCCGTCGTGGCGGCTCTAGTGCTGGCCGCCGGCAACGGCGGTTTTGCGGAGTACCCTGTCACCCACCGGGGGCACGATGGATGTGCGACTGAAAAACCGGCCAGGAACCCGGGCTCACGTTGCCGGGGTGCGCCCCGCCGAGGGCTTCAGCCGCGGTGCCCTGCGCGTGCTGGCCGCCGGCTTTCAGGAGACCGTGGGTGAGTGGTATTCCGAGCGTGACACTGACTTCCACTTCCGGCGTGTGCTCGACACCGGAGTGTTCGCCCGCCTCGATGTCGAACCCACCCTTCGTGCCGGCGCGGAGGAAGGGGCAGTCGCTGACCTGGTCATCATCGGTGAACAGGCGCAGCCGCACACAATGGGTTTCGAGGTCGGCCATGACACCTTCCTCGGCCCGCAATCCGGTGTGAACTATCGCAACACCAACCTGCGTGGGCCTGGTATCGTCCGCTGACACGTCGGCTACGCTTCACGGTCGGTGGTTCGCTGATGAACCTGCAGGGCGCCGCCGCCAGCGACCTGCCCATCGATTCCCGCGTCTTCAACGGCGGCCCCAACAGCGTGCGCGCCTTTGCCGAGCGCAAACTCGGTCCGGTGACCCAGGGCGGGACTCCCCTCGGCGGCAACTCGACACTGCTGGGCAACGTCGAGTTCGCTACGAGCTGTATCCCAACCTGGAATTTGCCCTGTTCGGGGATTTCGGCAGCCTGGGGCGCGACCGGAACACCACCGCCTTCGACATCTCGACCGACTTCCGCCCCGCCATGGGTGCCGGCCTGCGCTACAAGCTGCCCTTCGGCCCGGTGCGCGTCGACTACGGCCACAACATCGACCGCCGGGTCGGTGAAGGCAGCGACATGCTGCACGTGACGGTCGGCTTTTCGTTCTAGCAACCGGCTAGTCCTTCGAATCGATGTTGCCGGACTTGCGGATGGCCCGCAACAGGCGCCATCCGAGCCAGAGACTGACTGCGTAACCGAGGGCCCCGAAGACCGAAATGCCGGCAAGCAGCGGCGGCGCCTGCCGGCTCCACAACTCGGAGGAACCGAGGAAAATCGCGGCGGTGAGCACGCCGAGCACGAGCCGGTTCACGATGGGATCCAGATGGCGGTGATCGAGGTGCACCGTCAGGGTGCCATCGCGGAATCGCGCCAGCAGGTCGGCCAGGTCACGGGGCAAGCTGCTGACCAACCGGTCCCAATCGCGCACGAAACGCCGGGCGCGACGCTGCAAACGGCCCGGCGAGAGACGGCGCAGGGCCATGCGCCGGCAAAACGGCGCCATCAACTCGGTAAGACTGAAGTCGGGATGAAACCGCCGGCTGGTGCCCTCCAGCAGGATGAGGGTTTTCAGCAGCATCGCGAGCGGCGGCGGCAGGGTGATGTGATGGCGACGGATGATTTCGATCAAGGTGCTCAGCGCCTGACCCACATGGATCTCGTTGAGCGGATGACCGATGTAGTCGGCCATGAAATCGTCAAGCTCCGTGCGCAGGCGGTTGCGGTCGCACTCCGGCGGCACGGAACCCAGGCGCAGCACGGATTCGGTGACCTGGTCGGCATCCTTCTCCACCACCGCCAGAAGCAGGGCCTCAACCTCGTCGCGCAGTTCATCGTCGAGCCGCCCCACCTGCCCGCAGTCGATGACACCCACGACGCAGCCGGGCAGCAGCATGAGATTGCCGGGGTGCGGATCGGCATGGTAGAAGCCGTCGCGGAAAACCATCTCCAGATACATGTTTGCGCCCCGCCTAGCGAATTTGGCCAGGTCCTCGCCCGAGCCGCGCAGGCGGTCGATGTCGGTGCCGGGAATGCCCTGCAGCCGCTCCATGGTGATGACCTGATGGGAACAGAGTTCCTCGAACACGCGAGGGATGTGGACGTCCGGCTCGGCGGCAAACCGCTTGGCAAAGGATTCCAGATTGCGTTTCTCGTAGCTGAAATCGAGCTCGAGCAACAGCGCGCGCCGAAACTGGCGGACAATCGCCACCGGCTGATAGGCGCGCAGCGCGGGGGAATGTTTCTCCAGCAATTCGGCAAGCAGCTGCACAATCTCGAGGTCGGTGACGACCTTGGCCTCAATGCCGGCGCGGCGAATCTTGACGACGACGGGCTCACCGTCATGCAGGCGCGCGGCATGAACCTGGGCGATTGAGGCGGCCGCCAGCGGCTGATCGTCAAACCAGGCAAAACATTGGTCCAACGGCCGGCCCAGCTGTGTCTCGAGCACGGCGCGGGCCACTTCGGCACTGTCGGCCGGCACATTCGCCTGCAGCCCGGACAGTTCCGCTGCGAGGTCGGCACCCACCAGGTCGGCGCGCGTGCTCAGCATCTGGCCGAGCTTGATGAAGGTGGTGCCCAGCTCGGTGAGCGCCAAACGGATTCGTGCCTCGGTACTCAGGCCGGCGAGCGCCTGGCCATCCGCGCTTTTCAGCCGCTCCTTGAACCAGGCGAGGTTGATGAAGCCGAAGAATTCCGACAGGCCGTACTTGCCGGCGACGGCGGCAATCTCGCCAAGACGTTTGGCGTGACGTTCCAGGCGCGCGAGCGGTTCCATCATCATGCCCCGCATCATCGGCGCTGCCGGGGCGTCCGACAAGGAGCATGTTGCGACTCCGGACTTGAGAAGTCCGCCAAACCGGCGCATCGCTCGCGCCATGAACGGGCGCATTCCAGTCATCCTCAATCCGGCGGCACGCAGCACCCAGGCGGCCGCGCGAGAGGCGGCCATCCGCGCCCTGACCCCGGCTCCCGAGTTGGTGCTCACCAACGCCCCCGGCGAAGCCTCGCAGCTGGCCGAGGAACTCGCCCGCGCCGGCCATCCCCTCGTCGTGGCCGCCGGTGGCGACGGCACGATGAACGAGGTGCTGCAGGGCCTCTGCCGCGCCAATGCCGACCGCCAACCCGGCCAGCCGCACTCGGCGCTCGGCGTGCTTCCGGTCGGCACCATGAATGTCTTCGCCCTCGAACTGGGCCTGCCCGCCGCCGATCTGACGGAATGCTGGCGGCGAATTGTCGCCGGCAACCGCCGCGAAATCGACCTCTGGCAGGCCGGCGACCCCTACTTTGTCCAGCTCGCCGGCATCGGTTTTGACGCCGAGGTCATCCAGGAGACCCCCTGGGAACGGAAGCGCCGTTTCGGTCCGCTCAGCTACGTGCTCTCGGCCGTGCAGGTGCTGGCGCGCAAGCCGCCCCTGCTCTCGGTGCACGTGCCCGGCCGCCCAACCCTGCACGGTTCGGTCGTGCTGGTCGGTGGCGGTCGTCACTATGGAGGGCCGGTGCCGGTCTTCCCCAGAGCCGACAATCAGGACGGCCTGCTCGACGTGCTGGTCTTTCGCGGCCTCGGCGGCTGGGAGTTCGCGCAGATGCTGCGCGCCATCGTCACCGGCGGCTATGAACCGGCCGAGGACATCGACTTCCTGCAGGCGCGTGAATTCACCGTCACCGCCGATCCCCCCGCCCCGGTGGAGGTGGATGGAGAACTGGCATCCTTCACGACACCGGTGCACTTTCGGCCCGCGCCCTTCAAACTGCAGGTCGCGGTTTGAGCCTCAGGATCCCGAGGTCAAAAACGCCAGCAGGTCGCGAAGCTCGGCATCGGTCAACCCGGCCACCAGTCCCGGCGGCATGAGCGAGGTCTTCAGTTCGGTGCGCGACACGATGTCGGCCTTCTGAAACACTTTTTCTTTCCCGCTCAAGTCGCGGTACACCTCGGTGCTCGACGAGCGCAGCAGGATGCCCACAAACTCGCCGCCGTCGGCCAACTTCAGCTGGGTCGGATAAAACTGCGGCGCCACCTCGCGGTGCGGCTCCAGAATGGAGCGCAGCAGCGACGCACGGTCCCCCTGGCGCGCGATCAGGCTGAGGTCGGGCCCGACGACATTGCCGCGGCCGTCGTGGCGGTGGCAGCTTGCGCACAGGGCGGCGCGACTGTGCAAAAAAAGGCGCCGACCCGTCTCGACATCCGGCTGGCCCGGCAGCGCGTCGAGCCGCGCCAGCCAAGCGGCGGTGGCATCGAAAGGCGGACGGTCGGTGGCGACCTTGAAGAAACGATCGTGCGAAGTGAACCGCAGCGCCCGTCGCGCCTCGTCGCGCACGGTCGGCAGGCTGTCATCGCCCGCAAGCCGAACCAGGAGTTCGACCTGTTCGCCCACGGTCGTGCCCGCCATTCCGGCCACAGCCTCGGCACGCAGCGACTCCGGACGGTTGGCATTGGCCGCCACTTCGGCCAGCAAGGCACGGGCCTCATCCGTCTGGCGTGCCGCCAGCGTGCGCACGGCTTCAAGAGCCAACCCGGCATCACCGAGCTGCAGGAAGTCGCGCAGCAATGCCACGGTGAGCCCCTTGTGCATGGCCGGTGCCAGACGCAGTGCATAGCCCTTCAGGCGCGCAGGCGTCGCCGGATCCACCAGCCGGGCGACCAGCACCTCGGGATTCGTCACGCCTGCACCAGGCTCGCCGCGCAGGGTGTTCCAGGTGGCGAGCACAGCCTCGAACAACCGGTAATCGAGCCTGGCATCGGCGAGCAGCTTTTCGACCTCGCCCCTCAGGCCCATGAGCACGCCGTCGGCAATCCAGCGCAGGCATTCAAAGCGAATCTCGGGATCGGCATCGCCAAGGAAGGCGCGAGCCCACCTCTCTTCCTCGAGGCCGTTGCGGCGCAGCGCCACCAAGGCCCAGACACGGTCCGACGTGGGGAGCTTGTGCACGTCGTCGGTCGACCACGACCTGCCAACCCGCGCCAGCGCGGTCAGGGCGGCATCGGCAAGCACACGATCCTCGCCGCGCACAAGTTCGAACAAACGCTTCACCTCCGGGGTGGAGCGACCCTCGCGCAGGTCGGCGGCGAGACGGGCCGCGTCGTTCAAGGGCTCGGGCTGGGTCTGCAGCCATGGCGACGCGGCAGTCGCGTGAATGTCGAGTCGCCAGAGCCGGCCGCGCTGGTGGATCGGGTAGGAGCTGAACACCCAGTCGGCCAGGTAGTAGGCGCCATCCGGCGCGCGCGCCAGGCAGGTCGGCCGGAAGAAATCGCTGCCGCGCAGCAGCTCGACCCGTTCCGAGCGGTAGCCCGCGCCCTGGCGATGCAGCGGGAAGAAATCGATGCAGTGATTGCTCCACGACGGGATCAACACGCCGCCGCCGAGCGTCTGCACCGAGCAGGGGCCCTCGCCGCAGGGATGCACCATCCCGAGCGTGCCGCGCAGCTCGCCGTTCCAGGCGACAAACGGATGCACGGGCGCGCTGCCATAGACCCACTGGAAGCCGTAGTCCGCGCCCTCAACCACCTGCAGCAGGCGGCAGGGCGGCCGGCTGCCCGGGTCGTTTTCCGCAGCGAAGATCTCACCGTCGGCGCGCACATGCAGGCCGAAGGGATTCCAGAAGCCGCGCGCGATCCGGCGCAGGCCGCGGCCATCGGGCGAGCAACGAAACACCCCGCCCTCGCCGCGCCCGCTCACCCTGGCTCCATCCGTGCCGGTGAGGATCCAGTCCTTGCCAAAGTTCTCGCCAAGGCTGAACACCAGCCCGCCCTCCGGATCCCAGGCCATGCCGGAAAGACCGTTGTGCGGGTAGTCCGCCACGGTGTCGAGCGCCGCCAGCGTCTCCTCAACGTCGCCACGGCCGTCGCCATCCGTGTCGCGCACGCGCAGCAGGCGGGAGCGCTCGGCCAGGTAGACCCAGCCGTCCCGGCCGAGCTGCAGGTTCATCGTCGCCTTCGTGCGATTGTAAAACACCCGCCTACCCTTGCCATCACGGTTGAAGACCAACACCTCATCGTGCTCCGGACCCACGTAGCCTTCCGGCCGGAAGTGCGTGTGGCAGGCCACCACCCAGACCCCGCCCTCGGCATCGACATCCACCCCGGTCGGCGTCACCAGATCCGGATGCTCCGCCACCAGCGTCAGCTTCACCCCCGGCTGCAACACCTGGATCTGGGCAGGCACCTCCGCCGGCACCACCGGCGCCTTCGGCGGCGGTGCCCCCTGTTGGGCAAAAACAGGGGAAAGGCCAATCGGAAGAAGGAGCAGGAGCGATCGGAGCATCTCAAACCTACGGGTTAAAAGTTGGAATTC
>JAUREI010000300.1 GCA_030827515.1 Prosthecobacter sp.
GCTGGGCGCGGTTCTTGGCCAGGCCGCGGTAACGGGTCTTTGCGTGGCCGAACTGGCGCTTGATCACTCGGAACGGATGTTCGACCTTGGCGCGCACCATGGCGATGATGCGGTTGGCCCGTTGGTCGAGGGGATGCAGCGTGCCACCCTTCGGCGCCTTGCGCATGACACCCCAGACCTTGCCCGGCCCCGTGAATGCCGCCTCGCGCTCGGCACTGACATAGCCCTTGTCGGCCCAGACCGAGGTTTCCTCGCCGTGTAGCAGTTCGTCCCATACTTGACTGTCGTGGAGCTTCGCCGTCGAGGTCTCCAGGCTGTGGGTCACGCCGCTGTCGGCATCGACACCGATGTGCGCCTTCATGCCGAAATACCAGTCGTTGCCCTTCTTGGTGGATGACATCTCGGGGTCACGCGCCCCCGCCTTGTTCTTGGTCGAGGACGGCGCGTCGATGATCGTCGCATCGACCAGCGTGCCCGAGCGCAGGGTGATCCCCTTGTCGGCCAAGTGCGCGTTCACGTCGGCGAAGATCGCTTCGATCAGCCCGTGCCGCTCCAGCAGGTGGCGGAAGTTGAGGATCGTCGTCTCGTCCGGGAAGCGGACCTTAGCTGTACTAACCAACACTGCAGTCTGCCTGCTAAAGAGCTGACGTTCGAAGCCGCTATGGTTTTCGTTCGATTGAAAGCTAGGTGCTAGCGATCGGTAAATGAACCTTTTGTCCTAGTGGTATGCTCGTCGCCTATGTGGCTAGATGTTGTGTCGGCTCTGTTGCAACAGAGCCTGAGGGGGGTGAAGAATGGTCCACTTTCGCGGCACGGGTGCAAAAGTCGATCAGGCAGCAAGGAGTGTCGGGTAGTGCGAGGACGCTGCTGGTCGTCTGCCACGGTGGCGTGAGCCGCGCTGGCCCGACGCCAGGGCCATCGTCGTCTCGGGGCACCTGCCTGAGGTGCAACCTCTTTCAGCCCGCTTTCCCGGGCGGATCGCAATGCTGGCAAAACCCCTGACGCAAGACCTTCTGTCCAGTGCGTTGGTCGAACTGTTCAACCCAAGGATCGAGAATGCGACCATTGCCCGACACGGTCTCTGACACGGGATTGCCTCCGGCTCCTGCGGCCCTCCTCTTCGACTGTGATGGAACGCTCGTTCTGACGGCAGACCTGCACTACAATGCCATCTCCCGGGCAGCTGCGCGGCAAGGTCACCAGATGCCACGCGAATGGTACATGTCCTTTACGGGCCTTGGGCGGCGCGACCTCTTCCACCGCTTCGCTGCCGAGGCCTCGGCCACCTTCGACATGGACCGCCTGGTCAAGGACAGCATCGCGCTGACATTGGATCTGACCGGTCACGTGCGCGAAAACCCCCTGGTCGCCGGGCTTGCGCGCCGCGCATTCGGGCGGGTGCCGATGGCGGTCGTGACCAACAGCGAAGGCAGCATCGCGCGGGCAGTCCTGGCTGAAACGCAGCTTTCCGGGCTCTTTGACTGCATCGTGACGGTAGAGGAAGCCCCGCGCCCAAAGCCCGCCCCAGACCTTTACCTGTCCGCCGCAGCGCGTCTTGACGCACCACCTTCCGGCTGCCTCGTCCTTGAAGACAGCGATCAGGGCATCGATGCGGCAAGATCAGCCGGCATGATGTGGGCGGACGTCCGGTCGCCGGACTGGCCGGATCGATGCGACCGGCTACTGGCAATACTCGCGGCCTGATGCGAGGCTAGGGGATCTTGTGACAGCATGTAAGAGCACTCATTGCCATGGGGTGGCAAGGGCTTCGCTCTCTGGCGTTGCTTGTGCTGGCTAGGGGCGACGAAATCACAGACGACGGCAAGGTTCTTGCGAGATGGCGTATCGTGGCCCATTTTTTCAAAGCCGGTGATGCGAACCTGCGTTACGAGATCGTCGCGGATGGACCAAACATGCCGTGGCAGCAGCGGACGTTTCTGGCCGATGATGCGACCCTTATTCCAAGGAACTCGGGTAGGACGGAGAGCGGGAAGAAGTTCGACGGACATGGCACTACCTCCTTGCCACCATGCCCACCCTTCTTCGGCCTTGCCGACAGAAACAGGATATCACGGCTCGAGGAATGTTGTCGTCGTCTCGTCCGGGATGCGGTCATCCCCCAGCTCGATCCCGGCAAACCGACGCATCGCCTCGCTGTCATACAGCGTCTCCTCGGCCATCGGATCGCTCAGGGCATACCAGTTCTGCAGGAAGTAGACCGGATACCACGCCCGCAGCCGCGCCGAAGCCAAGATGCGCTGCCTCAAGTCA
>JAUREI010000050.1 GCA_030827515.1 Prosthecobacter sp.
CCTGCTCACCGTCGGTAGCCGCTGGTTTGGCGTCGAGTTCGCCGTCGGTCGCAACCTCGACGGCCATCAGGAGATGAGCTTCTTTCACACCTTCGCCGGTTTCGCGGTCTTTGCCGTCGCGCTGGCGGGCATGTTCGCGCTCAGTTCGCTGCTGGAGGCGCGCCGTCGCAAGTCGCCGCGCACGGCATCCGCCCCCGCCACCACCAACGTGATCGCTCCCGTCAACGGCCCGGCCCTGATTGCGGCCCTGGTGCTGGTCAGCGCCGGTGGCATGGCGGCCTGTCTGCTGTCCGACACCGGCTATGCGGTAGCGGCTCCGGGCATCGGCATCCAATTGCCCGCCCGGCATGCCGGCTTTGAGAGTGTCGACATGCCCATGTCGACCCTCGAACGCCAGATCCTCCATGAGGATGTCACCATCGGCCGCCGCTTTTACACGACACCCGAGCGAGCGATCCTTGCCTCGGTGGTGATGAGTGGCGTGATGAAGCGTTCCCTGCACGAGCCGCAGGTCTGCCTGCCCGGCCAAGGATGGATCATTGACGCGAAAAACCGGATCGAGATCGATGCGGGATTGAGCTGGCCCGTGCAGGCGACCCTGCTGTCCATGCATCGCGACACCCAGACGGCGGAGGGCGTCGTGCGCCGCACCCGCGCCCTCAACGTGTACTGGTATTTCGGTTCCGACGGCACGACGGCCGCCTCCTATGATCGCCACGTTGCGGTCTCCTATGTCGATTCTGTTCTGCGCAATCTCAACCACCGATGGGCGCTGGTTTCGTTCTTCGCCCCGCTGCGCGATCAGGCGATTGGCCAGGAGGACCTGTTTGCCGAAGTGACGGCCCTGGAGGATGTGAAGACCTTCATCCGCAGCCTCGTCCCTGACTTGGTGGCGCAAGTGAAAACGTCTTCCCCATGAAACGGTCCCTCCTCCTCCTGATGCCATGGCTGGGTGTTGTCCTGCAGGGCGCACCGATTGAGGCCGACCTGCTCGTTGTTGGCGGCGGGGAATCCGCCTGTGCCGCGGCCGCGCAGGCCGCCCGTCTCGGGGGCGGCCGAGTCGTTCTGGTCAACGACATCGACTGGCTTGGCGGCCAGTTCAGCGCCGAAGGGGTGGGTTGTTTGGACGAATGGACGACCGTCCACGGCAAGCGCGTCAACTTCCCGCGCAGCGGCCTGTTCCAGGAGGTCGTCGAACGCATGCGCGCCCACAACTCCGCCCGCTATGGAGTGCCCGCACCCGGCAATGCCTTCTGTGGCACCGAGACGATTGAGCCGGCGGCGGCGGCGAAGATCTTTGAGGAGTTGGTGGGCCCGCACGTGGAAGCCGGTCTGCTGCGCATCGAGCGTGGCTGGGAACCGCAGCGGGTCGAGGTCAGGGAGGGGCGGGTCAGCGGCGTTGTCTTTGGCCGTGCCGGCGGGAAGGGCGACGGCCCGCAGATGGAGGTGCGTGCCCGTCTGACCATCGACGCCTCGGACTGGGGGGATGTCATACGCCTCAGTGGCGCTGCCTACGGCGCGGGCCCGGACCTGCGCGAACGATTCGGTGAACCGAGCGCCCCCGAGGCTTTTGACGAGGCCGGCCGCCAGGAAATGAACCCGCTTTCCTGGTGCGTGGTCCTGCGCGAAGCGACGGGCGACCAGACCGTGGCGCGACCGCGCAGCTATGACCCGCGCTCCTTTGCCGCGCTCGACAAGACGCCGCCCTGGGTCGACAGCGACATGAGTGGCGGCATCTACAGCATGACCGGCTGGAGTGTCTACACCCATCGCCGGTTGGTGGATCGCTGGCACCTCGGGTTGCCGGCCGGCACGGAGGCGACCTTCCTCAACTGGCCGGTGCAGGACTACCCGCTCTGCCAGTTGCCGCAGCGGGTGGTCGACGCCCTCGAACGCAGCGAACCCGGCGCCTCGCGAAAGAACATCGTCGACCTCACGCCCGCGCAGCGGCGGATCGTGTTCGAGGACGCCAGGCAGCATGCGCTCGGCATGCTTTACCATTTGCAGACGGCGGTCCATGATCGGGTGGGTGACTTCCCGCAGTCGTTCCGTCATCTGCGGCTGACCGAAGAGTTCGGCACGTCGGATCGCCTGCCGCCGAAACCCTACGTGCGCGAGGGGCTGCGTCTGGAGGCGCTTTACATGCTGCGCGAACAGGACATTCGCGCCGCGACGCGTGAGCCGAAGTGGGCGAAATTCATGCCCGAGGACGCCGTGTTCGGGTTTCAGTTCAACATCGATTTCCATCCGACGCGCCGGCGTTTCCTCACGGAGGACCGCGACGGTCCCTGGCAGTATGTCCACACCCCGGAGCGCGGATGGCACACCGACACCGACCGGGCGGTGTTTCCCCTGCGCGGATTGGTGCCGGTGACGATGGACGGCTTGATTGGCGGCGGCAAAAACCTCGGGGTCAGCAGCGTCGTGCAGTCGGCCCTGCGTCTGCACGGCCAGATGATGCATGCCGGCCAGGCAGCGGGCACCCTCGCCTGGATCTGTCTGCGCGATGCCTGCCAGCCGCGCGAGATCGCGGACGATTCGGCGCGCGTGCGCGAGGTTCAGCTTCGGCTGGTGCGCGGCTGCGGCGGACCGGGCGTGCTGCTGTGGCCCTGGCAGGATCTCCATCCGAATGATCTCCACTTCGAAGCCGCGAACCTGCTGGCGGTGCGCGGGATCTGGCAAACCGACGCCGACAGCGTCTTCTTCGAACCGTCCCGCTCGATGACCCGTCGCGAACTGGCCCGCCGGCTGGTTGCCCTGCTCGATCGCCTGCGGCCGCCGCCCCAGGTGCCGGACGAACCCGTGTATGAGGATGTGGCGGCCGGGGACCCGGATCGCGCCGCCATTGAAGCCATGGTGCTTGGCGGGGACTTCGCGCCGCTGGCCCGCCGTTTTCAGCCGGACGCACCGGCGACTTGGGCGACCCTGCATGCCTGGCTGACCCGCAGCGGCCTGGCCGCCTCGCCGGGGCTGCTTGAAAAGGGACGTGCGGAATTGCCACTGACCCGCGCCGAAGCCGTCCGGCACCTCTGGCGCGCCCTGCAGATGGGGCGTCCCTGAGTCCGGGCGCGATCTTGCCAGCACGGTGTTTTTCCGCTAGCCTGAAGATTCCGCCGTGCTCACCCACCAGACCATCGACCCCAACCAGGAGGGCAATCGCAAGCCCTTCCTGCTGTTGCGGCCTTTTCTCGCCGTCTGGCACTGGCTGGTGCCGCCGACCCAGGCGCATGCCGATCGACGCAGCACGCGCAGCCTGTGGATTGCCGGCGGTCTGGCCGCGCTGTTCTGCCTGGTGCTTGCCGGTTTGGGTTACGCTTATGCCAGACCCCTGCGCGAGGGATACAAGAACTGGAAGGCGGAACGCCTGGTGCGCGAGGCGCGCCAGCTTGCCGCCGACGGCAACTTGGTCAATGCCGTCTTCAAGGCCCAGGATGCCGTGGTGATGGCGCCCCAGAACGTCAGCGCCATTCGCCTCAACACCGAGTTCCTGACCGCGATGCGCAAGCCGGAGGCGCTGTACTTTCTCGACCGCCTCGACCAGTTGGGCGCCACCACCCTGCAGGATCGCAAAACGCGCGTGCGCGCCCTGCTTCAGCTCAATCGTGACAAGGAGGCTTCGACCCTGCTCGAACAACTGCTTTCCGACAACGCGCCCGACGAGGGCCTGATGAAACTGGCCGAGGAAGTCTGGGGGGAGGGAACGCCGGGTGCGCCTCTGATCGGGGCCCTGCGGACCTACGCGGACAAGCATCCCGAGGATCTCAATCATCGTCTCCGCCTGGCACGCATTCTCAGCCGTTCGGAGAGCACTCCGGAAGCCGCCGACGGCCTGCGACTTGCCTGGGAACTGGCCGAGCAGGACACCGAGACCGGTTTGCAGGCGCTCGAATTCCTGGCCAGTTTCGAGCGCCTGCCGCCCGAGCAGGCGTCGCGGCTGATCCAGCGTCTGCGCGCTCATCCGAAGGCCGGTGGCTGGCACCTGGCCGAGGCGCTGACCCGCGAGGCGCGAGTGAATCCAACCCGTCGGCCGCAATACATCCAGGAAGCCATCGAGCAGGCGCGCGGCAAAACCCGTGAGGAACTGCTGCCGCTCGTGCGCTGGCTGGTTGAACAGCGCGAGTTCGCCCAGGTGGTCGCGCTGGTGAACGAGGACGAAGTCAAAACCTACCTGCCGCTGTTGGAGAACTACCTGACCGCGCTGACTTTTCTCGGTCGCTTTCAGGATCTCGAACGGCTGGTCATGGATCCCCAGGTCAACTCCGTCCTCAACCAGACCCTGAAGGCTTTCTACCGGGCACATCTGGCCTTCGTCACGCGCAAGCCGCCGGCGCAGGTGCGCGACGCGATTTCGGCCGCACGCGCGGCGGCGGAACTGGAGAAGCGCGGGGATCTCTGCCTGCGCCTCGCGCAATACGCCGAAGCGCGCGGCCATGCAGACCTCGCCCTCGACGCCTACCGCAGTGCCGCCGCGATGCGCCAGACCGAGCGCGAGGGTTATCAGGGCCTGATTCGCACCGCCGAGATGGTTGGCAACAGCCAGCTCATGCTGGAGTCCGCGCGCGAGGCGGTTGCCCGCTGGCCGGATGACCCGGTTTATCTGGAGCGGTTGCTCTATGTGAGTCTCC
The DNA here is from genome assembly GCA_030827515.1 of Prosthecobacter sp. GTDB lineage: Bacteria > Verrucomicrobiota > Verrucomicrobiia > Verrucomicrobiales > Verrucomicrobiaceae > Prosthecobacter. The sequence goes on from JAUREI010000050.1 coordinate 4,626, forward strand.
TGCTCGGCACCGGCATCGAAACCTCACTGGCCGATGCGGAGCGCCTGCTGGAGCAGCGGCCGGAGGATGCGGTGCGCCTGCTCACCGCCGCCATGGGGCACTGGCGTCTGCGCGATCCGGCCGGCGCTGCGGACGCACTGGCCAGAACCAAGGCTGCCGACCTCAGCCCCGGGCAGCGCGCCGTGCTTGCCGCGATCACCCGCGGTCAGGGCACGGAGGCCGCGGCGGCGCAGGCGCGCCAGCTGGCGCTCGCCATCGACCCCAAGGCACCGATGCTGCCCGAGGAACGCCGCTGTCTGGAAACGGCCGTGCGCTGAAGCGCGGCGCCTCCGCCTGTGCTGGGTCACCCCAGGTGCATGGGGTCCACGTCCCAACTCACCACAATGTCGGCCGGCAGGCGGGTGGCCTGCACCACCGCGCGCAGGTGGGCGCACAGCGGGCGGATGGAGGGACTGCTGAGCAGTAGCTGGAAGCGATGCTGGCCATGCGCGCGGGCCAGGGGTGCCGGCGCCGGCTGGCCAAGGTAGGCGTCCGCGGGCAGGCCCTCCTGCAGACGGTTGCGCAGGGTCTGCAGGGTGAATTCCGCCTGCGCCTCGTGCGGGCCGCGCGCGCTGAGCAGCACCATGTGGCTGAACGGCGGGTAGGCGAGCGCCTTGCGCTGCTCGAGTTCCTGCTCCGCGTAGCCCTCGAAGTCGTTGTGGCGACTGAACTGAATGGCCGGGCTGTGGGGCGCGTGGGTCTGAACGAAAACCTCGCCCTTCACCTCGCCGCGGCCGGCGCGGCCAGCCACCTGCACGAGCAGCTGGAAGGTGCGCTCGGCGGCCCGGAAATCGGGCAGGTTGAGAGCGGTGTCGGCATTGAGCACGCCAACCAGGGTGACGTTGGGAAAATCCAGTCCCTTGGCGATCATCTGCGTGCCGATCAGCAGATCGAGTTTCTGGGCGCGGAAGTCGCGCAGGATGTCACGCAGCTGGTTCTTGCGCTGCATCGTGTCGGTGTCGACCCGTGCCGTGCGCGCCTGGGGAAACACTTCACGCACCGCGGCCTCAACCCGCTCGGTGCCAAACCCCGCGTATTTCAGGCCCGGTTCCCTGCAGGCCGGGCACTTGGCCGGCGGCAGGCGGCGGGCACCGCAGATGTGGCAGACCAGCCGGTGATCCTTTTTGTGCAGCGTCATCGGAATGGCACAGTCCTGGCATTGCACAACCTCGCCGCAGGCCAGGCAGGACAGGCTGGTGTTGTAGCCGCGCCGGTTCAGGAAAAGGATCGTTTGTTCGCGCTTCTCCAGACGGTCGGCCATCGCCGTGCGCAGGCGCTGCGACAGGATGGCGGCATTGGCCGCCGAAACCTCGGTGCCGCGCCGGCGCTCGAGCCGCATGTCAACGACACGGATCAGCGGCATCGACTTGCCATCCGTGCGGCGCGTCATGTTCAGCAGGCGGTATTTGCCGGTGCGGGCATTCTGCCAGGACTCCAGGCAGGGGGTCGCGGAACCCAGCAGGACCGGGCAGCCTTCCAGATGGCCGCGCACCACGGCGACATCGCGCGCATGATAGCGCGGCGCATCCTCCTGTTTGTAGGAGGGTTCGTGTTCCTCGTCGACGATGATCAGGCCGAGGTTTTCCAGTGGGGCGAAAACCGCGCTGCGGGCGCCGATGACGATTTCCGCCCGGCCCTCGTGAATCTTGAACCACTCATCGTGGCGTTCGCCGTCGCTCAGGTGGCTGTGCAGCACCGCCACGGCCTCCTTCTTTTCCGAGAAACGCGCCTTGAACCGCTCGATGGTTTGCGGGGTCAGGCTGATCTCCGGCACCAGAACCAGCGCAGTGCGGCCGAGTTTGAGCACCTCGGCGATGGCCTGCAGATAAACCTCCGTTTTGCCGCTGCCGGTGACGCCATGCAGCAGCAGGGGTTTGCTGGCCTCGCTCCGGGCTTGCACGGCTTCAAGCACACCCGCCAGAGCGACCTCCTGTTCCTCCGTCAGCGTCAGGGCCTGGCTGGGAAGGAATTCCTCGGTCTGGAAGGGGTCGCGCTCGACCCGCACCTCACTGCGCGTCACCCAACCGGCGGCCAGCAGCGGCTTGAGAATCGTGGTGGCCCGCGGCAGTTCGCGGCGCAGCTCGCTGAGGGTGGCCTCGCCGCCCGAGGCTCGCAGTTTCTCCAGCAGGCGAGCCTGCATCGGGGCCGTGCGGTGCAGTTTGTCAAAGACCTCCGGTGCCGGCTCCTTGGCCAGCTTCAGATGGCTGTCGGTGAGGAAACTCTCCGGCTTGCTGCGCACCGCCTGCGGAAGCATGGCGCGCAGGACGCGATTGAGCGGCACGACGTAGTAGGCGGCAATCCAGTGCGCCAGGCGCAGCAGGCCGGGCGTGAACATCGGTCGCGAGGTGACCAGGCCGGCAATCTCCTTGAGGCGTCCGGCGTGTTCGCTGGCCTCGGGCAATTCGATGACCACGGCCGTGACACGCTGGTGCTGCATGGGAACCGTCACCCGCGAGCCAACCCGAATCTGGGCGGCCAGGCGTTCCGGGATGCGGTAGTCGAGTTCCAGTGCCGCCGCCGTTTCCACCTGCACCCGCGCGATCCGGCCCGCCGGTGCCGGGGCATCCGGCGTCGCTCCGAACAGGTCGGTGGCGGGCGCATCGGGAGCGGGGGAGGGCATGACTGCCAAACTCCCGCGCCGGTGAGGGTGCGCAAGCGGGAAGCGGGCTCGTGTCGTCGGCCCTTGCCCCGCACGGCGTTCGCTCTAGGTTCCCGTCATGAAGCGCTTGCTGCCCCTGCTCGTGCCGCTGCTGTCGCCGGCGGCGGATTGGCAAACCCTGCCGGCCCTGCCGGATGCGGAGGGATTTGCGGGCGTCTTTGCCGGGGTCAGTGAGGGTGCGCTGCTTGTGGCGGGCGGCGCGAACTTTCCGGATGCACCACCCTGGCGCGGCGGCACCAAGACCTGGTATGACACGGTCTTTGCCCTGGAATCCTCCGAGGGGGCATGGAAGCGGCTGGGCCGCTTGCCCAGGCCGAATGGCTACGGGGTGTCGGTGACGACCGCCGACGGAGTGGTCTGCGCCGGCGGTTGTGATGCGTCCGGGCATTTCCGCGAGGTCTTTCGAATGCGCAAGGCGGGTGAACACCTGCAGGTTGAACCCCTGCCGCCGATGCCGAAACCCTGCGCGTTGATGGCCGGAGCGTTGCTCGATGGCACGCTCTACCTTGCCGGGGGTGCTGAACGCCCCGACTCGACCCGCGCGCTGGCGGTGTTGTGGGCGCTGGATCTCGCTCAACCGGACGAAGGCTGGCGTGAACTTCCACCCTGTCCCGGGCCTGCGCGCATCCTGGCCACCTCCGGTGTCCACGACGGCGCGCTCCATCTGTTCAGTGGCGCGGCCCTGAAAGAGGGAGCCGATGGGAAACCCGAGCGGGAATGGTTGAAGGATGCCTGGCAGTATCGGCCGGGTCAGGGCTGGCGGCGTCTGGCGGATATGCCGCGTGTGGCGGTGGCGGCCCCTGGGTTGGCCCCGGGGGTCGACGGGCGTCTGTGGGTGATCGGTGGAGACGATGGTGCGAACGTGGCCTTCGAACCCAAGGATCAACATCCGGGTTTCCCACGCGACGTGCTCGCCTATTACCCAGCAACGGACACCTGGACGCAGGTTGGCGAAGTGCCGTTCTCGCTGGTGACGACGGCCCTGGTCCAGTGGCGCGGACGACTGGTGATTCCGGGCGGCGAAGCGCGGCCGGGCAAGCGCTCGCCGCAGGTCTGGAGCCTGGAGCCCTGAACGGGCTCAGGGCTCGATCACGCCGGTCTTCTTGCCATCGGTCGCATTCCAGCGATACACCTTGCCGTCGAAACCGCCGGCGAAAACGGTTTTGGCATCGGCCGTGATGAGCACGCCGGTGAGAGGCGCGCTGACGCTCTCCAGCTTGCGTTCCTTGGCGGTTTCGCTGCGCTGGGCGCCGTCGTGCTTCTTCAGGTCGGTGTAGACGCTGCCGAAGCCCTTGTCGGTCACGGCGGCCAGGGCCTTGCCATCGGGAGTCCAGGCGACGCCGATGTAGACGTTCTTTTTGTCGCCCAGAGACACATCCTGCTCGCGGCTGGCCACATCCCAAACCTTCACCTCGCGGTCGGCGCCTGCCGTGGCGATCTGGCTGGCATCCTGGTTGAAGGCGACCGAATGCACGTGGTTCGTGTGGCCCTCGTAGAAGGCGATCAACTGGTGCGTGGAGCTGTCCCAGAGACGCGCCATCTTGTCGGCCCCGCCGCTCAGCAGGCGGTCGCCCTTGGCGGACAACCGCAGGGAGGTGACATTGTCCTCATGCGCCTTCCAGGTGGCGAGCAGGTTGCCGCTGGCGAGGTCGAACTGGCGAAGGAAGCCCGCTCCGCCGGTTACGCCGTCGGCTGCAAAGATGTGCTGGGCCGATGCGGCGAGGGCGGTGACGTTGCCGACCAGAGAAGGCTCCAGTCGACGAACCTCGCTGCGTTTGGCGACGTCCCAGAGGCGAATGTTCTGGTAGCCACCCGAGATCAGGGTTCGACCATCCGGTGTCCAGGCCAGCGATTGGACGGGCTCGAGATGGCCCTCCAGACGACCGGTCACCGGCGTGTCCGCGGCAGCGAGGTCGATCAGGGTGATCTGGTTGGCGCGGGCCACCGCCAGCGTTTTTTCATCGGGCGACAAGGCCAGGGCCAGCACCGGGTGCCAGGTTTCGGGCATGGCGGTGAACTTCACCGGTTTCGGCGCGGGGGGCTCGTTGAAGACCGTCTCGTCCCAGGGGGCACCTGCGGCAATCCAGGCCTTGAGGGCGTTGAGCGCCCCGGCCTCGAGTTGCTTCTTCGGCGGCATGTGAGGGTCGGCGTCGGCCAGCGCGAGTTGATAGAGAGGACTCTCATCCGGCTTGCCGGGGATGACCGCCGCGCCGTTGTCGCCGCCCTTCATCATCTTGTCGTGGGCATGCAGCAGCAGGCCGCCCTTGGCCTTGCCCGGCTTGTGGCAACCGAGACACTCGTCGCGGAGCACACGCAGGGCAGCCTGGGTGTCGGCACGGGCCGGCAGGGTGAAGGCGAGCAGGAGGAAAAGACAGCGCAGCATGGGGAAGGATCATACGCGGCTTGCGGATGATTTGTGTCGGCAGCGGGTGACGGCAGAGAACCGAGAAACGTGAACATTTTTCGAAGGTGACCCGGGGCGCATCCGCTTTACCTTGCCCCCCGATGTTTCTTCGAGCTTTCCTGTCACTGCTCTGCCTGCTGGTCGTTCCAGGCCGGGCCGAGGAGCGCTTTGATTTCAGCGGGCCGGGCATGGCGACGACCTTTCGCCTTGCCTGTTATGCCACCGATCGGGCGACGGCGGAGCAGGCGGCGGCGGCCTGTTTTGAGCGGATCGCGCAACTGCACGCGGTGTGCACGGATTACGATCCGACCAGCGAGTTGATGCGACTCTGTGCGCCGGAGGCGGTGCACCCCACGAGGGTCAGTCCTGAACTCTTCGGGGTGCTGGAACGGGCGATGGCGCTGGCGGTCGCCACCGACGGCGCGTTTCATCCCGCCTGCGGGCCTTTGACCCAGCTGTGGCGGCGCGCTCGGCGCATGGGCGAACTGCCGCCGCCTGAGCGGGTGCGACGCGGCCTCGAGGCGGCGGCGCGCTGGCGTGAGATACGGTTGGATTCGACGTCCCGTGAAGTGACATTACCGGCGGGCACCCTGCTGGACCTGGGAGGCATTGCCAAGGGCCACGCGGCTGACGCCTGCCTGCGCGTGCTGCGCGAGCACGGCATTGACCGGGCGGTCGTGCAAGCGGGAGGCGACACCGCAGTCGGCAATCCGCCGCCGGAGAGCGAGGGCTGGGAGATCAAGTTGCGCACTTTCACCCGTCCGGGGGACACGGACGAACTGCGCGTGCTGAAGCTGGCGAACTGCGCGGTGTCGACCTCGGGGGATCTCTACCAGTTCATGGAGATCGGGGGCGTGCGCTACTCGCACATCGTTTCACCGGTCACCGGCCTTGGCCTGACCGAACGCATCGCCTGTTCGGTGATCGCCGGCGACTGTGCCACGAGTGACGCCCTGGCCACCGCGATGTGTGTGCTCGGACCCGAGCGCGGCCGGGCACTGGCGGAGAAGCTTGGCGTACAGGCCATTTTTGCCTTGCCGCCGAAGCCCTGAATCATACGCGGCGCAGCTTGTAGGGGTAGACCTGGTCGGCGTTCCACTGGCAGGCGTAGAGGTCGCCTACGTCGTCGACACCGACATCGTGGACGTTGCGGAAGACGGGTTCCTTCTGCAGCAGAAGTTCCACCTGGCCGTCCTTGTCGAGCTTGGGGGCGTGGGCGCCGGGGGCGGACACAACGCGGTTCTCGCGGTCGAGGATGACGATGAAACCGCGTTCGCGCCACATGCGGAAGTCGCCCGGTTTCATGCCAAAGCAGACCCCGGAGAGCAGCAGATCACCGGCAAGCACCGGACGGCTCAGGAAGGCGCCGGGCAGATACACGGAGCGGACGTAGTCGCCGCCAAGGGTATACCAGTGAAACTCGTTGCGGATGCGCTCCGTGCAGAGCACCAGCGGTTCCGGGCCGCGGCGGTCGATGGCGACGCCGTGGGCCTGCATGAACTTGCCGGCATTCATCGCCTGCGTGCTGATGCCGCCGAACTTGCGCACAAACTTGCCCTGGGCGTCGAAGTGCAGGATGAACTGCGAGCCGTAGCCGTCCGCGACATAGATGTCGCCATTGGGCGCCGCCGCAGCCTCGGTCGGGGCATACTTCATCGTCGCGTCGTAGGCACCGCAGTCGCGGGCATGCGGCAGTTGCAGCACCGCCTCGCCGGCAAGGGTGGTCTTCAGCACCGTGCCGCTGCCGGGATCGCAGAGGAGCAGGTGTTCAACGCCGTTGCGGGCGTCGAGGCTCAGTCCGTGGCCGGACCGCCACTTCAGCGTCCAGGCGTCGAGCACGGCGCCCTCCTTGTCGAAGACGAGAACATTGTTCTTCGGCTCGTCGGTGATCATTAGCAGGCGCTTGCCGGCATCCATGACCGTTTCGTGGCAATTTTTCACCGGGTGTCTGGCGCGGTCGGCCTTGCACCAGTCCAGTTCCACCTGGTAGCGGTGGGCACCATGGCCGATGACCGTTCCCTGCAGGGAGGTCTTGCTCTGCGCGCGCACGAAGGGCGCGGCGAGTCCGGTGGCGGCGGTGGCGAGCAGGCGGCGACGGTTCATGCGGGCAAAAAAGCCGGGGTTGGCGCGGCTGCCAGAGAAAACCGGCGGTCAGGGGCTGAGGCGCTCAATTTTCCATCCCTCGCCCTCGCGGCGGTAGCGCAGGCGGTCGTGCAGGCGGCTGACGCGGCCCTGCCAGAATTCGAACTCGGTCGGCTCCAGCACGTAGCCGCCCCAGAACGGCGGGCAGGGGATGGGGCCGTCGCCAAAACGCGCGCGCATCTCGAGCTCGCGCTGCTCCAGCCACTCGCGCCCGGGGATGACCCGGCTCTGCTCGGACACCCAGGCGCCGATTTGATGACCGGCGGGGCGGGCGGCGAAGTAGCTCTCGGCCTCGCTGCGCGGCAGTTTGCGAACCACACCGCGGACGCTGACCTGGTGATGGCGCGGCGCCCACAGGAAGACCGCGCTGGCCTGCGGGTTGGCGGTGAGTTCGCGGCCCTTGCGGCTGTCGTAGTTGGTGAAGAAATGCAGGCCGTCGTCGTTCAGGCCCTTGAGCAGGACCGTGCGGGCCGATGGTCCGCCGTCCTCGCCGATCGTCGCCAGGGTCATGGCATTGGGTTCGGCGAGTCCATGGTCGAGCGCGTCCTTCAGCCAGGCTCGAAAGAGCACGCGGGGGTCGGCCGGCGCGGTTTCCTCGACGAGGCTGTCGAGTTCGTAGCTGACGCGCAGGTCGCGCAGGGTGTCGGGCGGGAAATCCATCATGATGCCAGAAGAAACGCTCGCCAGACCGTTGCGGCAATCCGCACTTTGCGCCTTGTTGGGAAAATCTTGCCATGGCCGATCCCACTGGACTCCTTCGCGACCTTGACCGCATCCTGCTCAGCACGGAGCAGATCCACGCCCGCGTTGGCGAGCTGGCGGCGCAGGTCGAGGCCGATTACCGGGGGCGCGAACTGACTGTGGTCGCCCTGCTCGACGGCGCCCTGTTTTTCGTTGCCGACCTCCTGCGCCGGCTCGACCTGCCGGTGCGGCTGGTCAGCCTCGGCGCCAGCAGCTACCATGGCGGCACGAGTTCGAGCGGCGAGGTGCGCCTCAACTGGCCGGCCGGTGTCCACCTCGAGGGCCAGGAGGTCCTGTTGCTCGACGACATCTACGACACCGGCCTGACCCTGGCGACCCTGCGCCATCGCCTGCTCGCCGAGCGGCCCGCCTCGCTGCGCACGGGCGTGCTGCTCAACGAGCGGCGTCCCCGGCAGACCGAGGTGCCGCTCGACTACTGCGGCTTCGAGATCGGCGACGAATTTGTCGTCGGCTACGGCATGGATTATCAGGGCCGTTTCCGCAACCTGCCCTGCATCGGCATCCTCAAGCCATGAAAGGACGCGTGCTGTTTTTCTCCCTCCTGCAGGACCTGAGTGGTTGCGCCGAGTTGGCCGTGACCGGTGCGCCGGCAACCGTGGGGGAACTGCTGGAGCAGCAGCTTTACCCGCGCTGGCCGGCCCTGCGCGATTGGGATGCCGCCCTGCTGCTGGCGCTCGACCATCGCTACGTGCGCCGCGACGAACCCCTGCATGAGGGATTCGAACTCGCCCTCATGCCGCCCGTGCAGGGGGGCTGACGTTTTCAGCCGAACATCAGGCGGCCGATCAGGACCGACAGCATCATGCCGACGACATCGGCGGTGAGGCCTGCGACGATGGCGTGACGGATCTTGCGCACGCCGACCGAGCCGAAATAGACGGCGAGCACGTAGAAGGTGGTCTCGGTCGAGCCAAACATGATGGCGGCGGTGAACTTCAGGGTTTCGCCCGCTTCCGGCCGGGTGAGGATCTCGTTGAGCACGCCGACCGAGCCGCTGCCGCTGAGCGGGCGCATGAGCGCCATGGGCAGAAGTTCGACCGGGAAACCGATCAGGCTGAGCAGCGGGGCCAGCAGCATTTCCAGGATGAGCAGGGCACCCGAGCTGCGGAAAATGGCCAGCGCCACCAGCATGGCGACCAGGAAGGGCATGATGCGCGTGGCCATGGCAAAGCCCTCCTTGGCGCCCTCGACGAATTCCTCATAGACCTTGACGCCACGGGTCAGGCCGGCGGTGAGGGTGACCACGAGCAGCAGGGGAATGGCGGCCCCCGAAGCGGCATTCATCACCCTGCGCCAGGCGGGGGTTGCCTCGGCGATCGTTTCCGCGTCGGGCGCCGCTGTCGCGGGGGCGGCCTGCGCGCGCTGTTCCGAGGCTTCGAGCACCCGTGTCAGGCCGGTGCCGGCGAGGACGCGTTCGCGCAGCGTGGGCGGGCTGAGTTCCAGAACCACCCCGGCCCCGAAGAGCAGCAGAAGCAGGCCGGTGAGCAGGCGGGTCTTGCGGCCGGCCGGGCGCGGGGTGTCGGTCGTTTCGGCGTTCGAAGTCGCCTCGTCATCCGGTCGCGAGCGGAAAATCGGCAGACCCTGCAGGCCGCGGGCGACGAGGATCGCGGTCAGGGTGGTGCCGGCGGTGGCGAGAATCGTCGGCACGATGACCTGGTGGGCGCCCTTGACCCCGGCGGCGGTCAGATAGTTGATCACGCTCGAGGGCAGCAGGGTGAAGGCGGCCGTGTTCATTGCCAGGAAGGTGACCATGGCGTTGCTTGCAGTCTGCTTGTGCGGATTGAGTTCCTGCAGATGGTTCATCGCCTTCAGGCCAAGCGGGGTCGCGCTGTTGCCGAGCCCGAGCATGTTGGCCGAGAGGTTGAGGATCATGGCGCTCATCGCCGGGTGGTTGGCGGGCACATCGGGGAAAAGACGTCGCATCACCGGGGCAACCAGGCGCGCGGCCGCCTCCAGCAGGCCGGCCTTTTCCATCAGGCGCATGACGCCCAGCCAGAACATCATCATGCCCGCCAGCGGCAGGGCGATGCGCATGACCGCGGTTTCGGTCATCGCCAGAGCGGCGGCGGTGACACCGTTGTCGCCGGAAAACCGGCCGAACCAGGCCGCCGCGACGAGGCCGGTGAGGAGAAGCAGGGCCCAGATGAGGTTCAGCATGGCAAAAAGGAGTTAAGAACGGTGCGCCCGACATGGAAAGCACCACGTATTTCTGACCGTAAAGCGCGGTGCCCGCCCTTTGGCAAGAGCCAACCCTGGGTTGCCGCGCTTCCGACGTTCCTCTCAATGTCCGCCTCCATCCAAGTCGCCAGCCAGCGCAGCGGGGTCACGCCACACGTGATCCGCATCTGGGAACGCCGCTATGGTGCGCTCAACCCGAGCCGCACCGGGACGAACCGCCGACTCTATTGCGATGACGAAATCACGCGCCTGCGCCTGCTCCGCGAGTTGACCGAGTGCGGGCACCGCATCGGCGGCATTGCCCGGCTGGACACCCCCCAGCTTGAAAGCCTGTTGCAGAAGAGTCGCGCCGGCACGGCCGTCGCCGCCACTGCCTTGGTTTCGCTAAACGGTTCCGGGCATCCTCCTTCGCCCGCGTCCACGGCCGAGTTTCATGTGCAGGCCTGCCTCGAGGCGGCCCGAGCCTATGATGGCGAACGCCTGCGGCGCCTGCTGCAGGAGGCCCGGCTTGAGTTTGGTATGCGCTGCTGCGTGCATCAGGTTGTCTGCCCGCTGATCGAACAAGTTGGCCTCTCCTGGCAGCAGGGCAGTATGCGGCCCGGGCACGAACACATGGCCACGGCGGTGTTGCGCGAGTTTCTCGTGATGCCCGTCCCGGGCAGCCAGACCGCGCCCTCGGCACCGGAAATCATCATCACCACCCCGGCCGGCGAGATCCATGAACTCGGTGCCCTGCTGGCCAGTGTTTCCGCCCGTGACCTCGGCTGGCGCGTCACTTACCTTGGGCCGAACCTGCCCACGGAAGAGATCGCCGCCTGTGCGCGCGGTCGTTCCGCGCGTGCGGTCGCCCTGAGTGTGGTGTATCCCACCCACTGCCCGGTCATCGAGGGCAAGTTGCGCAAGATTCGCGAGATGTTGCCGCCCACGACGGCCCTGCTGGTGGGAGGTCGCGCTGCCGGCAGCTACGCGCCGCGACTGGCCGACCTCGAAATCCACTGGGCCTTCGACCTGGCGGCCCTTGACCATCTGCTGGTTCGGTTGGCCTCGGCGCCGGCGGCCTGATCAATCCTTCGGCCGGTGCGCCGAGAAGGTTTTTTGGTGGTGACGCATGAGGGTCAGTCCATCCTTCTCGTAGCTGCCAACGGCAGTGTGGCCGACACCGTCGAGCGACAAAAAACCGTGCCCGATGCCGAGCGCCTTGAGGTGTTCGGAGAATTTCAGGTTGTCGGCGTAATTGAAGCACTTCGTGCCATCCCAGAGCAGCAGGCTGAGGGTCGGTCGGTCCGGGCGTTGGGCGTAGGCTTCGGCCAGATCCCAGGCGTTGTAACCGAGGGGCAGGAAACGCAGGGATTCGGATTCGCGGCCCTCGTTGTCCCGGATGGTCCGCTCAGGACCGTAGCCGGATCCGCCGGGCGCTCCCGACAGGAAGAGTTCGGGGTGCTTGAAGAGGATGCGTGTTGTGCCGCGCCCGCCCTGCGAGTAACCCTCGAGCGCCCGGCCCTCGCGCGTGCCCCAGGTGCGCAGGGTCTGGTCGATGTGTGGGATCAGTTCCTTGACGAAGACCGACTCCCCCATGCCCTGCGGCAGGTCCGGCATGTCATACCAGCTCACTGGACCGCCATTCGGGAAGACGTAGATCGTCGGCTCGATCTGCCCGGCTCGGATGGCCTTGTCGATGAACGTCGCCAGGCGCACGGCCTTGTTTTCGGCACCCGGGCGACCCCCGTGCAGGTGGTAGACGACCGGGTAACGCTGCGTGCCACTTTCATAACCGGGCGGCAGATAGAGGTAGTAGCCGACATCGATGCCCATCGACGGACTGCGAAAGGTGGCGTGCTTCACGCCCTCCGGCAGGATCTGGCGCGCCCATTCCGCGTTCTCCATCGGAGCGACCCAGCGGAAGGGCGCCGGCGACTTCTTGTCGGTCTTGGCCTGCTGGGCCATGGCGCAGGGCAGGGACAGGGCGAGCAGGGCAGGGATCAGGAGGCGATGCATGGCCCATGAAACAGCGGTTGGACCGGCGGTCTTGCCGGGGAGGGGAAGGAGTTGAAGGTTTAAAGTTGGATGCCGCAGGGGAAAGCTTCATTCGGTCCATCCTCCAGAGCTGCAGCCCCTGGAAAACCCAAAGGCCAGGCTTGTGAGGGCCTGGCCTTTGAGGTTGGAATGCGTGTGGGGCGCCGATCAGGCGGGCACGCCGGCAAGTTCGCCGGGCAGGCCGCCTTCCTCCTCGTCGTCCCGCTTGGCCGGACGGTTTTCCGGGGTGGTGGGCAGGGGCGGCGGGGTGGCGGCCTTGGTGGGCGGCGGCGGCGGATTCAGCATGCGGCCGTGCTCCATGATGTCCTTGATCTGGCTGCCGTCGAGGGTCTCGAACTCGAGCAGTGCGGCGGCGATGGCGTCGAGCTTGTCCTTGTGCTGAAGCAGGATGTCCTTGGCCTTGACGTAGGCTTCGTCGATGAGGCGCTTGACCTCCTCGTCGATCTTCTGCGCCATGGCATCGCTGTAGTTGCGGGTGCGGCCCAGATCGCGGGCGAGGAAGACGGCGCTGTCGCTCTCCCCATACTCGACCATGCCGAGACTGTCGCTCATGCCCCAGGAGCAGACCATGTTGCGGGCCTTGTGGGAGGCCATGCGGATGTCGCCGCTGGCGCCATTGGTGACGTCGCCAAACTGGATTTCCTCGGCCACGCGCCCGCCCATGGCGACCACGAGATCGTCGAGCAGTTCGCTCTTGCGATGGGTGAACTTGTCTTCTTCCGGCAGCCACATCGTCGAACCGAGCGACGGTCCGCGCGGAATGATGGTGACCTTGTGCAGGGGGTCGGTGTGCTCGAGCAGTTCGATTAGGATGGCATGGCCGGCCTCATGGTAGGCGGTGTTCTCCTTTTCCTTGTCGCTCAGCGCCAGGCTGCGGCGTTCGCGGCCCCAGCGCACCTTGTCGCGCGCCTCCTCGAGTTCGGCGGTGGTGATGGCCTTGAGGTTCTTGCGGGCGGCGAGCAGGGCGGCCTCGTTGATGACGTTGGCGAGTTCGGCGCCGGAGAAGCCGGGCGTGCCGCGGGCGACCTTCGACAGGTCGGCGTGCTCGGACAGCTTCACCTTCTTGGCGTGGACGTTGAGGATTTCCTCGCGGCCGCGCACGTCGGGCAGGCCGACCGTGACCTGGCGGTCGAAGCGGCCCGGGCGGAGCAGGGCGGGGTCGAGCACGTCGGGGCGGTTGGTGGCGGCGATGATGATGATACCCTCCTGGGAATCGAATCCGTCCATCTCGACGAGCAGGGCGTTCAGGGTCTGCTCGCGCTCGTCGTGGCCGCCGCCGAGGCCGTGGCCGCGGTGGCGACCGACCGCGTCGATCTCATCGATGAAGATGAGGCAGGGGGCGCTTTTCTTGCCCTGTTCAAACATGTCGCGCACGCGGCTGGCGCCGACGCCGACGAACATTTCGACGAAGTCCGAACCGCTGATCGTGAAGAAGGGCACGTCCGCCTCGCCGGCGATGGCCTTGGCGAGCAGGGTCTTGCCCGTGCCGGGAGGGCCGACCATGAGGACGCCCTTGGGGATCTTGCCGCCAAGGCGCTGGAAGCGCTTCGGGTCCTTGAGGAACTCGACGAGTTCCTGGACCTCGTCCTTGGCCTCGTCGCAGCCGGCGACGTCCTTGAAGGTGACCTTGTTGCGGTCCTGGGAAAGCATCTTGGCGCGGCTCTTGCCAAAGCTCAGGGCACCGCGACCGGCCGACTTGAGCTGCTGGCGCACCAGGAAGTAGAGCAGGAACAGCAGCAGGAAGATCGGCAGCATGGAGACCAGCATGGTGCCCCACTGGTTGTTTTCGTAGCGCGGGATGAGCACCAGCCCGTGCTGGTCCATGAGCGCCTTGAGCTCCTCCTTTTGATACTGGATGCTCACAGGCACGCTGAACGGCATGGACACCGGCTCGGCTTCAGGCGCCGCCTTGCCCTTGAGTCCGTCGGGCGTCTTGAAATGGAAGCCCTTGATGTATTCCGCGGTGGTCGTGTCCTGCTGGATCAGCTCGAGGTCGCGGGTCTTGTCGATCTTGTCCTCGCGGACGAGGTCGATGAACTCGCGGTAGGTGATGGCGGTGGCACGCGAGGCGTCGTTGCGGACCAGGAGGGCGGAGCCGACCAGCAGCAGCACCATGGCAAACAGCAGGAAGCCGCGCCAGTTGAAGGGCTGGTCGGGGCCGCGTCGGCCGGTGGGCGGGTCGTTTCTGGGCGTGAAATCGTCGGACATGTCGTTGTGGGGGATCCTTGAAGGCTATACGTGCGTCGGCCAGGCAGCGCCGCGCGGGGTTTTTGTTTGGGGATTGGTCGGCGCAATCGCCGGCATTTCAAGCGCGGATGCGCTGGCGGACGGCCTCGAACAGGCAGACACCGGTCGCCACGGAAACGTTCAAGCAGGGCACCTTGCCGGCCATGGGGATGCGTGCCAAAAAGTCACAGTGTTCGGAGGTGAGCCGGCGCATGCCCTCGCCCTCGGCCCCCATGACGATGCCGATGCCGCCCTTGAGATCGAGGTCGTAGAGCGACTGGGTGGCCTCGTCGGCGGTGCCGACCAGCCAGACGCCGAGCTTTTTGAGTCGGTCCATGGCCCGCGCCAGGTTGGTGACCCGGACCAGCGGCACGTTTTCGGCGCCGCCACAGGAGACGCGCAGGACGGTCTCGCTGACCGGGGCCGACTTGTCCTTGGGCATGACCACGCAGGTGACGCCGGCGGCGTCGGCGGTGCGCAGGCAGGCGCCGAGGTTGTGCGGGTCCTGGATGCAGTCGAGCACGAGCACGAGCGGGTCGGGCTTGCCGTCGAGCAGGAAGGGCAGGTCGTCCTCCTCATAGGTGCGCACCGAGGCGGGTGGCGCCTGGGTGTGGCGGTTCTGGCGGGCGGTCGGGGGCGGCTTGCGCATGGCGATTCAGGCCGCGACGGCGGCGTTGAGGAAAGCGGAAGGGCCGGTCACTCGCCGGGCAGCGGCTCGGTCGGGAAGGTTTCCACCCAGGGCAGGCCATGGCTGTTGAGGTCGGCCATGAAGGGATCCGGATTGAGCTGCTCGAGGTTCCAGACGCCGGGCTGGCGATACTCGGCCGGGTTGGTGAGCAGCTGCTTGGCGGCGATCATCGCCGGCACGCCGGTCGTGTAGCTGACGCCCTGGCTGTTCGTCTCGCGGTAGCAGTCCTCGTGGTCCTTGATGTTGTAGACGTAGAGGCGCTTGAACTTGCCGTCCTTGCCCTCGCCCTCGATCCAGTTGCCGATGCAGGTCTTGCCCTTGGTGTCGGCGCCGAGCGTGCCGGGCTCCGGCAGCAGGGTCTTGAGGAACTCGATCGGGATGATATCCACCCCCTTGTGCACGACCGGATCAATGCGGGTCATGCCGACGTTCACCAGCACTTCCATGTGCTTGATGTAGGCGTCGCCAAAGGTCATCCAGAAGCGGGCGCGGCGCATCGGGATGTGCTTGGTCAGGCTCTCCAGCTCCTCGTGGTAGAGGCAGTAGATGTTCTTCGGACCGATGCCATCCGGGAAATCGAAGCTGCGCTTGATCTCCAGCGGCTTGGTCTCGACCCACTGGCCGTTTTCCCAGTAGCGACCGTTGGCGGTCACCTCGCGCAGGTTGATCTCCGGGTTGAAGTTCGTCGCGAACGCCTTGCCATGGTCGCCGGCGTTGCAGTCGATGATGTCGAGGGTGTCGATGCGGTTGAAGTGATGCTTCAGCGCGTGGGCGGTGTAGACGTTGGTGACCCCCGGGTCAAAGCCGCAGCCGAGCAGGGCGGTCAGGCCGGCGGCCTTGAAGCGCTCCTGGTAGGCCCACTGCCAGTGGTATTCGAACTTGGCGACGTCGCGCGGCTCGTAGTTGGCGGTGTCGATGTAGTGCACGCCGGTCTCCAGGCAGGCGTCCATGATGGTCAGGTCCTGGTAGGGCAGGGCGACGTTGATGACGACCTCAGGCTGGAAGTCCTGGATCAGGGCGACCAGTTCCGGGACGTTGTCGGCATCGACGGCCGCCGTGCGGATCGGCCGGGAAAGTTCGGCGGCGATGGCGTCGCACTTGGCCTTGGTGCGCGAGGCCAGGAGGATCTCGCTGAAGACTTCCGGGAGCTGGGCGCACTTGTGGACGACGACGCGGCCGACGCCGCCGGCACCAATGATGAGGACTTTTGCCATAGGGGTCAGCAGGGTGGCCTCGGCGGCGGCGGAGTCAAGCGGCGCGGTGTGAAGAAATCCCTTGGCAGGCCACCGGAATTTCCGAAGGTGCCCGCCTATGTTTTCCCTCGCTGACAAGACCGTCGTCATCACCGGAGCCGGCTCCGGCATCGGCAAAGCCATCGCCCTGCTCTTTGCCCGCCAGGGCGCGCGCGTCGAGGTGCTCGACCTGTCGGCCGAGGCGGCCCGCGGCACGGCCGAGGAAATCCGCGCGGCCGGCGGCGACGCCACCGAGTCGGCCTGCGACGTCGGCAACGGCGCGGCCGTGAACGCGGTCATTGACGCCATTGCCGCCCGCCGCGGCCGCATCGACGTGCTGGTCAACAACGCCGGCATCGCCCACATCGGCACCCTGCTGACCACCGAGGAGGCCGACCTCGACCGCCTCTACCAGATCAACATCAAGGGCGTCTTCCACTGCGCCCAGGCCGCCGTGAAGCGCATGGTCGCCCAGGGCGGCGGTGTCGTCCTTAACCTCTGCTCGATCGCCGCCAACATGGGCCTGCCCGACCGCTTTGCCTACTCGATGACCAAGGGCGCGGTGCTGACCATGACCTACTCGATCGCCAAGGACTTCATCGGCCAGGGCGTGCGCTGCAACTGCATCTGCCCGGCACGCGTGCACACCCCGTTTGTCGATGGCTATCTGGCGCGCACCTACCCGGGTCGCGAGGCGGAGATGTTCGAGAAGCTCAGCGCCGCCCAGCCGATCGGCCGCATGGCCAGTCCGGATGAGGTCGCCTCGCTGGCCCTCTACCTGTGCAGCGACGAAGCCTCCTTCGTCACCGGCACCGCCTACCCGCTCGACGGCGGCGCGGTCAACCTGCGCTGAGGCGACGGCAGTCCGCATTGGCCGGGCCCAAACTTTTTGGAGCCCGGCTTGACTTTCCCTGGGGCGACGGCATCACATCCGCTCCCCTCCCGACTCCATGCCCGCCGCCAGCCCCCAACCCCTGTGGATCGTTCGTCGCTCCTCCATCCATCACCAGGGGCTGTTCGCCCGCTCCGACATTCCGCCGGACACGCCGGTCATTGAATACATCGGCGAAAAAATCACCAAGGCCGAGAGCGACCGTCGCGGGCAGGCCCTGCTGGAGCAGTCGCGCGAGACCGGTGGTGCGGCGGTTTACATTTTCAGCCTGAACAGCCGCTACGACATCGACGGAGCCCTGACCGGCAATCCCGCGCGCCTGATCAACCATTCCTGCGATCCCAACTGCGAGGCCTTCATCACCCGCGGCCGCGTCTGGATCTACTCGAAGCGCGCCATCGCCAAGGGCGAGGAACTGACCTACAACTACGGGTTTGATCTCGACACCTGGGACGATCATCCCTGCCGCTGTGGCACCGACCGCTGCATCGGTTACATCGTCGACGAGGACCACTGGCCCAAGCTGCGCCGCATCCTCAAGAAGCGCGATGCCGCCGCCCAGAAACTCGCCGCCCTCGAAGCCCGCGCCGCCGAACTGCAGCGGCAGTTGGATGCGTTGGATGCGGAAGCGGGGGTGAAGAAGGTCGTCAAGACAGTCAAGAAGCAGGTCAAGACTGCGGTCAAGACTGCGGTCAAGAAGGCTGCCCCGGCTCAGAAGCGCAGTCGCAAGTAGGTGCCGAGCACGGACTCGTGCGTCCACGCCGCCTGCTGGCGGACCGAGAAGATCATGTAGAACAGGTCGAGGTCGGCCCGTTCCGAGAGGCGGAAGGTCAGGCCCAGCGGCACGGCGCGGTTTTCGAGCGACTGCCGGTTGGGCAGGTCGGTCAGCCATTCGTGGCTGACGAAGCAGCGGGTCAGCGGACCCAGCGGCTGTTTCAGCGTCCACGCCGCCTGCAGGCGGTGGCGGGTGCGATGGATGTCGGCCTCCTCGCGCTCGTTCCAGCGCCACTCCATGCGGTTGCGCAGGTCGATCTGGAGCTGCGGACCGAGGTTGACGTGCGGGTTCAGTTCCAGTTCCGGCCGCTCTCCAGCAGCGCTACGGCATCACGCTTGAATTGTTCGTCGTAGGAACGACGGGGGGATGGTGTCGGGTTCATGGTCGCTTGGGGGATGTTTACCCAACTTTTCGCGTCCACGTAAACGAAGAAGGCTCACTCTTCAGGAAGAGGCCGTGAAGTCCGTGCTCCAGCAGGCGGAGTTGCTGTGTGCGTAATGGGTGTGAGGCGGCGTGAAGGGACCAAGGAGACGATGGTTCTTCCAAGCCTGCGTTGCAGTCAACATTTCTCCGGCAATCGGGGCGTCAACCCGGCTAGCAGGCTTCGCCATGGTAGCACACTGGTGAGCGCCGTCTGCGAATTCTGAGTCATCTGTGGACCTGTTCTAGAGGCTCTGGCGAAGCTGCCCACTCGGGGCTCATGCGGGGTCACTGCCCCCGCCTACA
>JAUREI010000276.1 GCA_030827515.1 Prosthecobacter sp.
ATGGAACACGTTCTTGTCATCCCCCGCGCCCTCTTCGACGAACTCGGCAGCTTCCAGGGTTTCCAGCCCGAGGCCGAGCGCTACCTGCACGCCATGCTGGCGCCGGGCGCGAACTTTTTCATGGAGCGCCCCGCCGCCGAGCAGGATCCGACCCACAAACAGCTCATCCCCTACTCGATCTTCCGCCACGGTGACCGCTACCTCTGCTACCGCCGCGGCGGCAGCTCGGGCGAAAAGCGCCTCGTCGCCCGCCGCAGCCTCGGCATCGGCGGCCACATCAATCCGGTCGACCAGGCCCACGACGGCATGGGCGAGACGATGTATTTCAACAGCCTCGAGCGCGAGCTCGCCGAGGAACTCGTGCTCGGCGGCGGCCACCGCCAGCGCGTGGTCGGCCTGATCAACGACGACAGCAGCGAGGTCGGCAGCGTCCACCTCGGCGTCGTTCACCTCTTTGAACTCGACAGCCCGGAGGTGTCCTCGAACGAGGACGCCATCCAGGACCTGCAGTTTTTCAGCCTCGACGAACTGATCGCCGCCCGCGACGAGCTGGAGACCTGGTCCAACCTCTGCCTCGACCATCTCGCCGGCCTCTGATCAGGGTTTCCAGCCCGGCCCGCGCAGCAGGTGCCCGAGCCGGCGCGGCCAGGGCAGTTCACTGGTGCGGAAGTCGTGCCAGAGATCGCGCCACTCGTGGAAGACGATGTTGAACGGCCCGCGGTCGGTCACCTGCTTGGTCAGCCCGTAGCGCGGCTTCTCCTCCGGCAGCTCGGCCTGGAAGGTGCCGAAGAGCTTGTCCCAGAGGATCAGGCACATGCCCATGTTCTTGTCGAGGTAGGGGCCGTTCGAGGCGTGATGAACGCGGTGATGGCTG
This sequence comes from Prosthecobacter sp., assembly GCA_030827515.1. Classification (GTDB taxonomy): domain Bacteria; phylum Verrucomicrobiota; class Verrucomicrobiia; order Verrucomicrobiales; family Verrucomicrobiaceae; genus Prosthecobacter. The sequence continues at coordinate 875 of JAUREI010000276.1, forward strand.
GGCGTGACCAGGACGTGCTCCAGCCAGCCGAGCCGGCCGATCCGTTCCGTGTGGATCAGGCTGCCGTAGATCTGCGTCGCCGCGTACATGAAGAGCACGTCGAGCGGCTCAAAGCCAAGAAGCGCGATCGGCGCGAAGTAGGCCGTGCGGTACAGCGGCTGGAACACCGAGGAACGGAAACCGGTGCTCAGGTTGAACTCCGGCGAGGAGTGATGGGTGACATGCACCGCCCAGAACAGCCGGCAGTGATGATCGACGTAGTGCAGCACGTAGTAGGCGAAGTCCTGGAGCAGAAACAGCGCCAGCCAGTAGCCCCAGCCGCGCTCCCAGTCGGCCACCCGCGCCTGCCAGCACAGCGCCAGCACCGGCAGCACGACGATGCCGCGCAGCAGCAGGTCCAGTCCGCCGTTCAGGCAGGCGAAGTAGACATTCGTCAGCGTCTCGCGCCAGCTGTAGGCGCGCAGGCCGCGGAAGTGGGTGACCGCCACCTCCAGCAGGATCGCGCCGAGGATGAGCGGCACCGAAAAAAGCAACAGCAGTTGTTCGCGAAACAGTTCCATTCAGACGGAGGCGTGGGGGCAACGCCGACCTTGGCCCGAACCACGCGGCCTGTCCAGTTGGGATCGGGGGAAGGCGTGAACGCCTCGTCAGCCGCGCCACCTTCAGCTCCTAGTTCAAGGGCTCCAGGCTCTGGATGTTGCTGACAGGCATCTCCCTCTGTGTGAGAACGGGTTGGGTCAGCACCTTGTTCTGCGGGCTGGCCATGTCCAGGGCCGTTCCCTTCGCCTCTTGAGGATCTCTCGTGTAGTCATACGCAAGGCTCACGCACCAGTGCTCATCCAGCCAGTAGACCACGGATTGCGAGCCTCCCGTTCCGCTCATGATGCGGGGAGACTTGGGGTGGGGTGGCAACAGTTGCTCCACTTCCGCCCGCGGCATGCCAAGGGTCACTTTGGCCGCTCGACTGCGCCAGGGGTCGGGGTTGGCCCCCTGGCGCGAATCGCAGCCGACGACGGCGCCACAGAGAGCGACTGCCAGAATCCGTGATGCGGTTTTCATGGTCGCTTCAACCTAGGCCTCGGCTATCGCCCCCAACAAGGTAAATGACTCACGCCCCGTTGTCGCAGTTCAAGATTGAAACTATTCTATTCTTTGGTTTTCTTCGCGGTGACCATCCCCTCTGGGGAAACCTGCAGCAAAACCTTGTGTTCAAGCGGATCGTCGCCGGAATAGGACGGAAGCGGGCTCATGAAAATCGAGTAAACTAGCCGTCCTTCGGAATCCCATCCTTCGACCGTTGATCGGCCTCTCGGTCTCAATTGGTCACTGTCTGGGTCGGGATAGCCTGTCATGGTCTTATAATCAGGAAACGACACCTCAACAAACTTGGAATCCGTAGTCAGAGCGAAAACCTTGCTGGACGAATAGAACCTATCTTCAATCGTGACGGCAAAGGCCTTCGAGTCGGGTCGCCAACTCAAACACACGTGCTCACGAAGCGGGCGGGCATCATCGCCAGCCGCTCCAAAATACTCGATGGATACAAGAACCCGACCTGTCTCCTTCTCAGTTAATTCGATCTTGGGGTAGCTATCCCCTATCCATTCGGGTGAGATCTTCGGGTCTCGGTCGACATCCATCACCGCGTTAATCTTCCCATCGGGTGAGAGCGACTTCGGCACCTCAGGAATCTCCGCCACAGCAATAGCCGTGAACGCCAAGAGCATGAGTAGTACGAGTCTCATATTTTCCAGAACAGTATTATTCAGCCTCCCGTTGCCAGAAAAAGTTCGGGCACACAGAGGCTTTTGATGGCAAAAGGCCGCCCGAATGGGCAGACTTCGCCTCTGAAATCCTTGCATCAAAC
>JAUREI010000262.1 GCA_030827515.1 Prosthecobacter sp.
ATGCAGTGCATCAACCAGGCGCGCGCCGGGAGCCTGCGTGGCGGCAAAGGTTCGTTGGCCCCTTAGGTCCGGGGACCGTCCCGCCGTCAGGAAGACTCACGTCTTCCGCGACAGACCGGTGAATCCAAAAGGCCCTGATGGGCGTCCCTTGGAGGATGACGACGCGCCTGACCACCCTCCTGCTCAGCCTTGTTCTCACCGTCACCGCCCAGGACGCGCCGACCCTCATCGCCCGCGGCGATGCCCATGACGCGGCCTACCGCCACCAGGACGCCCTCGACTGCTACCTGCCGGCGCTGGCGCAGCGACCCAGCGACGCCGGCCTGCTGGTCAAGATCGCCCGCCAGCAGGCCCATCGCATGAACGACCTGGCCAAGCCCGCCGAAAAACTTGCCGCGGGACGCACCGCCCTCGAGTTCGCCGAGCGCGCCGCGCAGGCCGAACCGGAGCGGGCCGAGGCGCATCTCGCGGTCGCCATCTGTCTGGGCAAGCTGACTCCCCTGCTTGACACACGAGAGAAGATCGAGGCTTCGCGGCGCCTGCGCGAGGCTGCCGAAACGGCCTTGCGTCTCGATCCCCGCAGCGATTATGCCTGGCACCTGCTGGGTCGCTGGCACCAGGCCCTGGCCGGCATGAGTGGTCTGGTCAAGGGGATCGTCCGGGTCGTCTATGGCGGCCTGCCGCCGGCCTCCTACGAGGAGGCCGTGCGCTGTCTGGAGAAAGCCATCGCCCTGCGCCCCGACCGACTGATCCACCCTGTCGAACTGGGTCGCACTTACGCCCAGATGGGCCGGCGTGACGAGGCGCTCGCGGCCTTGAAGAAGGGGCTGGCCCTGCCTCCACGCGAGAAGGACGATCCCGAGACCCTGGCGCGCGGCCGCGCCACCCTGAAGGCGCTGGAGTGACCCGCGCGCACCTGCCCGCTTGCCACCCGGGGGGTTTCCGGCATAGTGCCGCCCCTCTCATGTCCGCGCCCGTTCCCACCGCCGCCCAGATCCGCCAGCAGTTCCTCGATTTCTTCAAGGAGAAGAAGCACACGATCGTGCCCAGCGACAACGTCGGCTACACCAGCCGCGACGGCGCCCGCATCTTCACCAATGCCGGCATGAACCAGTTCGTGCCGATCTTCCTCGGCGAGCGCCCGGCCGATGTCGACACCTGGCCCGGCCTCCTGCACAAGGGCCTGCCCACCCGCGCCGCCGACACCCAGAAGTGCATCCGCGCCGGCGGCAAGCACAACGACCTCGAGGACGTCGGCCTCGACACCTACCACCACACCTTCTTCGAGATGCTGGGCAACTGGTCCTTCGGCGATTACTTCAAGCAGGAGGCCATCGCCTGGTCCTGGGAACTCATCGTCGAACGCTTCCAGTTCCCGCCCAGCCGTGTCTTCGCGACGATCTACCAGCCCGACAAGAGCAAGGGCGACCCCGCCGAGCGCGACGAGGAAAGCTGGAACCTGTGGGCCGAGAAGTTCCGCTCGGTCGGTCTTGATCCCGAGATCCACATCGTCAACGGCAACAAGAAGGACAACTTCTGGATGATGGCCGACACCGGCCCCTGCGGACCGTGCACGGAAGTCCACATCGACCTCACGCCCGGCCCGGTCCACCTCGATGAAGACCGCCAGCGCGAAGGGGCGAAGCTCGTCAACGGCAGCGACGCCTCCTGCATCGAAATCTGGAACAACGTCTTCATCCAGTACAACGCCAATCCCGACGGCACCTTCTCGCCCCTGCCCGCCCAGCACGTCGACACCGGCATGGGGTTCGAGCGCCTCTGCTCGATCATCCAGGGCACGAAGAACTTCAGCGACTTCGAGAACGCCCAGATCAGCAACTACGACACCGACGTCTTCAAGCCGATCTTCGACGAACTGACCAAGCTCAGCGGCAAGCCCTACCGCAGCACCCTGCCCAAGGCGAACGCCCAGGGTCACGTCGTGCCGGTCACCGAGCAGGAAAAGATCGACGTCGCCTTTCGCGTCATCGCCGACCACCTGCGCACCCTCAGCTTCTCGATCGCCGACGGCATCCAGCCCGGCAACAGCGACCGCAACTACACGCTGCGCCGCATCCTCCGCCGCGCGGTGAAGTATGGCCGTGCCCTCGAGTTCAAGGAGCCCTTCTTCTACAAGCTGGTCGACGTCCTCGCCGCCCAGATGGGCGCGGTCTTCCCCGAGCTCACCGCCCGCAAGGAACAGATCAAGCAGGTGCTCAAGCTCGAGGAGGAGGCGTTCAACCGGACGCTCGACCGCGGTGTGGCGCTGTTTGAGGAGGAAGTCGGATCCGGCCGATCGCAGGGATCCCTGAGCGCGGAGTTCGCCTTCCAGCTCTACGACACCTACGGCTTCCCCCTCGACCTCACCGAGCTGCTCGCCCGCGAGCGCGGCCTGACGGTTGACAGCGCCGGCTTTGAGAAACTCATGGAGCAGCAGCGCGAGCGCGCCCGCGCGGCCATGAAAAAGAACGTCGTCTCGGTCAGCGAGATCGAGACCAAGGAGCCGACGCTCTTCCTTGGCTACGACGCCCTCGAGACCGAGACGAAGGTGCTGGAAATCGTCGCCATGAAGGATCAGACGGCCGTCGTGCTCAACACCAGCGTCTGCTACGCCGAGATGGGCGGCCAGGTGGGCGACACCGGCGAGCTGATCGTCGGCGCCGACCGCTTTGCCATCACCAACACCCAGAAGGCCGGCAACACCTGGCTGCACTTCCTCGACGCCGAAGCCGGTGTGCCGTCGCTGGGCGAGTCGCACCTCGCCGTGCTGCGCGTCGATGCCGGTCGCCGGCGCGCGATCGAGCGTCACCACACGGTCACCCACATCCTGCATTGGGCCCTGCACGAGGTGGTCAGCCGCGAGGCGACCCAGAAGGGCTCGAACGTTTCGCCCGACAAGCTCACCTTCGATTTCAACAGCGCCGCGCTCACCCCGGGCCAGCTCGCCGACATCGAGAAGCTGGTCAACGAGCGCATCGTTGCCGATGAACCGGTGTCCTGGTTTGAGGTGCCCTACACGGAGATCCAGGGCAATGCCGGCGTCATGCAATTGTTTG
>JAUREI010000156.1 GCA_030827515.1 Prosthecobacter sp.
AAAAAAACCGCCGCCGGAAAACCGGCGACGGTTGGAGAAATCAGGTCAGCTCACTTGCCGGGGACGCCGAAGATCTGAACCTCGCAGTAGTGGTTCATTTCGTTCGAGGTGTTGCCGTTGCTGTAGAGACGGATGTAGCGGGCCTTGGTGCCCTTGCCGTCGATGACGCGACCGTGGTTGGTCTCGATGTAAGCGGGGTCCTTGCCGGGGCCGAACTTGTGGACGTCATCGATGTCAGAGTTGAACAGCGTGGTGACGCCGGTCTTGAACTCGGCATCGTCGGAAGCCTGAACGACGACCGCGACGTAGGCCTGGGCCTGCTTGTGGTAGTGCCACATGGCGACCTTGTTGATCGTCGTGGGCTGTTCGAGGTCGATCTGCACCCACTGCGGGCCGGGGGCCAGTTCAACGAAGCAGCCGTCGGAACCGTCCGGATCACCGTCGGTGACGAGCTCCAGTTCACCAATGATGGGGGCGGGGTCGCTCGAGGTCACCGGCTTGTTGAGCGCGAGGTTGACCGTTCCGGCCGGGGCCATGAAGGACTTGATGATCTTGCTCGGATCGGGCTGCTCAAGGTTCGGCAGCTTGGCCGGCACGGGCGTGCCGATGAACATCGGCTTCGGGAACTCGATCTTGACCTCGACATCTTGGGCGAGGACCGGGGTGGCGAAGGCTGTGATGGCAGCGAGGGCGAGGGCTTGGTTTTTCATGGGTGTTGGGGGAAGGGGGTGTCAGTGGGCGGAATCAGACTTCGAAATCTTCGTCCTTGAAGATGTATTTCTCGCCGGATTTCATGCATTCGTAGGCTTTGAGCACGGTGACACAGGACTTGAAGGCATCCATGACGTTGCAGGTCAGGTGTTCGGGCTTCTTCATCTGAACCGACTCGATGAAGTTGGCGACGTGCGGTGTGTGCGGATAGACGTCGAGGATGACCGGGATTTCCCAGGGGTCGAGCGCCTTGGATTCGCGGGCGTCGGCAACGGCCTTGGCTACGCCGGTGACGTTGTAGGACTTCGGCTGAGGCTTCGCCCAGGAGCGAGGATGTTCCCAGAACTTGTTCTTCACCGCGTCGGGTGCCTTGACCAGCAGAGGATTGTCACCGCTGGTCCACTGGGTCCAGTCCTGGCCGGGTTCGGCGTAGACTTGGTTGTAGGTCGGGCTTTCGGAGATGATCGCCGAGCCGTTGACGCCCATGTGCTTCTCGTAGTAGCCCTGGCTGCCGGTCGTCGTCAGCACCTGATAGTAGGCGCGCATGATGCCGTCCTTGGTCTGATACTCATACAGGCACATGACGTTGTCCGGCAGTTCGAACTTCGCCTTCGGCTGGCCGTCGGGTCCGGGGGTGCCGTCGTAGTAGTCGACGCCGCCGGCGGCGAACAGGGACACCGGCGTGGTCTCGTACATCCAGTTGAACATGTCGATCTGGTGGGCGCCGAGGTCGGAGATCGGACCGCCGCCGTATTTGGCAAACCAGCGCCAGTTGCGAAACTCCTCCATGCTGCCGAAGCCGTACTTGCTCAGCATCTCAGCGGGGATTTCCTGCTTCTTCGGGATGCCGAGCGGCTGGCTGGCGGCGACGCCGCGGTTCCACTGGCCGTAGCAATGGGTGACGCGGCCGAGCAGGCCAGCCTTGAGGATCTTCTCGCGCAGATGGATGTAGCGCGGGTTGGAGTGGCGCTGGTGGCCGATCTGGAAGATACCCTTGTTTTCGCGGCCCGCCTTGACCATGTCACGCGCGCCTTCGATGGTGTTCGACATCATTTTTTCGCAGTACACCGACTTGCCCTTTTCCAGGCAGAGACGGGAGAACGGCGCGTGCAGGTGGTCGGGCGTGGCAATGAAGACCGCCTCGATCTCGGGGTGCTTGTCGAGCATCTCCTCGACCTCTTCGTACTGGGCGACCGGGCCTTCGACCTGGTGCTTGTTTTCGAACTCCATGCGCCGGGCGACCGGGTTGCGGTTGTATTTCCAGATGTCGGCCACGGCCACCCACTGGATGCCGGTTGGAATCTTGGCGGCGGCCACGCGCAGGCGGTCGCCCTGGGCGCCGCAGCCGATGAGGGCGCACTTGATCGTGCGGCCGGCCTGTTCGCCCTGGGCGATGGCGCTTTTGCTTGTGGCGAGGCAGACACCGGCGCCGGTGACGGCGCTGGTGCGCAGGAAGGCACGGCGGTCCATGAACTTGGACAGCCCGGTGGTAAGGGGAGGGGTGCTCATGACGTCAAATCAGAATACGCACGAGGGCAGGCTCAGGCTTCCGGGGCGACAGCTTTTTTGGTGCGATGACGTCCGAACAGGCCGTCGAGGGAGAACCAGGCGCACTTGTTGGTCATGAGGGCTAGCACGGTGATCATGATGCCGATGCCGATGTTGACGGTCAGTTCGGTGTCGTCCGGCAGGGCGGCGAGGCCGAAACCAAGCGACAGAAAGGTCAGGCCGGCGGCAACAAGGGCGAACTCCGAGAGCAGGCCGACGGCGACCCAGACACCGACGATGAGGAGGACGTAACCGATGCTGTGGGCGTAGGCCTCGATGGCGCTGGCCGGCAGAATGGCGGGCAGAAAGCTGTTGTCGGTCATGAGCTTGGCGATCACTCCGGTCTTGGTCTCGTAGTTGGCGGCGTTGAAGGTGGCCTCCGCTCCGTCGCCGGCGCGGAACTTGTCGACACCGGCCATGAAAAGGCGCAGGCCCACCCAGAGGCGGGTCACGAGATTGGCAAACGCGAGGTCGAGGCGCGAGCAGCAGGAGGTGGCGGACGGTTCGGACATGATGAGTGTGGGGCGTTGGGTTGGAAGGGCGAGTTTGAACGGCGGCACTAAGAAATCCAGCGAAATTTGGCCGTGTCGACACACGACGCGAAGGGGGTTTTCCGGTCGCAGGCTTGCCAAGGCGGGCCTCATCCTCTAATTAAGGTCTGAATTTCCGAAAAACATGAGCGACACCTTCAGCACTCCCCAACTTCCCGCGCGCGGCATCCTCCAGCCACTCGGCGACGAAGATCGTGACATTCTCAGCGGCTATGGGGAATTTCGTCCCGTGCAGCCCGGCCAGCACCTCATTGAGGAGGGCATGAACCAGACCGGACTGTATTTCGTCATTTCCGGCAAACTGCACGCCACGGCGATTCGAGGCGGGCACAAGGTGCTGCTTGGCGCGGTGGAAACCGGCGAAACCGTGGGTGAAATCAACCTCTTCGACCCCTCCGCCGCCAGCGCGACCGTCACCGCCGTGGAGTTCAGCCAGGTCTGGTTGATCGATTCCAAGAGCCTGGAGGCCTACATCAACGAATATCCGCGTGCGGCCGCCTGGCTGCTCATCGGCGTGGCCAAGACCATCGCCCACCGCTTGCGCTCGGTGAACGAGAAGATTGCCAACTTCCACGTTGGCTGAACCCGGTGCCGGTTCACCCGGCTTCGCCGCCCGCGACGCGATGCTCATCGACTGTCACAATCACGTTGGCACCGATCTGCTGTTCTATTTGCACGGCGACTTCCCCTATGCCCAGCATCTGGTGGCGATGACCGATGAGGGCGGCGCCCTCGGCGTCGATCGCTGGGTGGTGTTCCCCTTCGTCAGTCATGCCGCGCTCGATCTTGGCGGATTTCCGGACAACGAAATCCGGGAAGGCGGGATGCAATTGACGCGCGTGCCCTACGCCCTGGAAAACCTGCGCCTGCTGAAGGAGATCCACGAGCTGTTCCCGGAGCTGGCGCCGAGGGTGCTGCCCTTTGTCATGGCCGATCCGATGCGCGAGCCCGAAGCCCAGGCGCGCGAGTTGCGCAGGTTGCGCGGCCGCTACCGCTTCCACGGCATCAAGATGCAGACGACCATCCTGCAGGCCGACATCAAGCACCTGCGCAAACGCGGCAGGGTCTTCCTCGAACTTGCCGAGGAATGGGACGTTCCCTTCCTGATCCATTCGAGTGTCGCGGAAAGCGATCTCTGGGCGCAGGCTTCCGACATCCTGGACATTGCCGAGGAGAATCCGCGGGTGCGCTTCAACCTGGCCCATTCCTGCCGTTTTGACCGCGAGTGTCTCGACCGGGTGAACGCCCTGCCCAACACCTGGTTCGACAACTCGGCCCACTGCATCCATTGCGAGGGAGCAGTGCAGGACATGCCCTTCATCGCTCCACACCACCGGCGCTTTGACACGGATTACCGCGATCCGGCGCGCGTCATCGCCGATCTGGCGGCGGCTTATCCCGACAAGTTCCTCTGGGGCAGTGACTCGCCCTTCTACAGCTACGCCGCCGAGATCAACGGTGAAGTGGTCCGTTTGATCAGCACCTATGCGAGGGAAGTCCAGGCCCTGTGTGCCAACCCTCCCGAGGTGGTGCAGCGCATCGCCGACACCAACACCCGAGCCTGGCTCAAGCTTGCCGATGAAAGCCTTCTCGCTTGAACATCGCCGGGCCCTGGTGACGGGTTCCTCGCAGGGCATCGGCGCCGCCATTGCCGACGGCCTGGCCGAGGCCGGTGCCGTGGTCGTTCGGCACGGACGCGAGGAGCGGCCGGTGGACCTGCCGGCGGAGGTCACATACCTGCGCGAGGATCTGCTGGATCCGGAAGCGCCCGTGCGTCTGTTGGAGACGGTCGGCCCGCTGGATTTGCTGGTCTGCAATGCCGGCAGTTTTTTTGATCTGCCCGTGCTGGAGATGACCCGCGAGCGCTGGGAACGCACCTTTCAGTTGAATGTCAGCGCGACCTTTTTTCTCGCACAAGCCTTTGCCCGTGCCTGTGCCACGGCGGAGAAGGGGGGTGCCATCGTGCTGACCGCCTCGACCAACGGTTTTCAGGCCGAAGCCGATTCCTGTGCCTACGACGCGAGCAAGGGCGCGCTGGTCATGCTGGTGCGTTCGCTTGCCGTCTCGCTGGCGCCGCTCGGCATCCGCGTCAACGGCATTGCTCCCGGCCTGATCCGCACGCCGCTCACCTCCCAGTGGCTGGAGCCCCGTGCCCATGACCTGGTGAAGCACTACGAACACAAGATCCTGCTTGGCGAGGTGGGATGTCCCGCCGACTGCGCCGGCGCGGTTGTTTATCTCTGCTCCGAGGCGTCGCGCTACGTGACCGGCGAGATTCTGGTCATCGACGGCGGGTTGACCGTTGGGCAGATCGGTCGCATGCCGGGCTGAGAAAGCGTGTCCTGGCGGAAAGGAGGGCGGGTTCGGGCGGCGTTATGGACCCCGCATGCAACCCGTGCCCAACCGCCTGGTCTCCCTCGATGCCTTCCGGGGCTTCATCATGCTGCTGATGGCCTCGTCCGGTTTCGGGCTTGCGCAGGTGGCACGCTCCCATCCCGATTCGGCCTTCTGGCAGCAGGTCGCCCACCAGGTCAGCCACGTGGAGTGGACCGGATGTGCGCTCTGGGACCTGATCCAGCCGGCCTTCATGTTCATGGTTGGCATGGCTCTGCCGTTTTCGCTGTTGCGTCGCCGTCAGGAGGGGCAGGGCTGGGTGGGGCGTTTCCTCCATGCGCTCATTCGCGCCGCCGCGCTGGTCCTTCTGGGGGTGTTCCTGGCCACCCGATCGGGCGATGCCCAGACCAACTGGACGTTCACCAATGTGCTGGCCCAGATAGGCCTCGGCTATGTCTTTCTCTGGGCGATTGCGGCCTTTGGCTGGGAATACGCGGTGTCGGCGATCTGTGTCATCCTTGCCGGATCCTGGTTTTGGTTCTGGCAGCACCCGCTGCCCGGCCCCGGCTTTGATTATGCCGCCGCGGGAGCTGCCGCCACGGACCTGTTGCCGGGCAGTTTTGGCCACTGGAGCAAGCACCTGAATGCCGCTGCCGACTTCGACCGCTGGCTGCTGAACCTCTTTCCACGTGCCGAACCCTTTGTCACCAATCCGGGCGGCTACACGACGCTCAACTTCATCCCGGCGCTGGCGACCATGCTGATGGGCGCGGTCACCGCCGAGAAACTCCTGCGCAGCCGCGAGAGCGCCGCCCGGCAGAGTCTGTACCTGCTGGTTGCCGGTGCCGCCTGCCTGCTTGCCGGCACCCTGCTGGGCCTGGTGGCGGTGCCGGTGGTCAAGCGCATCTGGACGCCTTCCTGGGTGCTGTTCAGTGGTGGCTGGGTGCTGATCCTGCTGGCCTTCTTTCACTGGCTGGTGGAAGCCTGCGGCCGCCGCCGGCTGGTGTTCCCGCTCGTCGTGGTCGGGATGAACAGCATCTTCATCTATCTGATGCACAGCCTCTGTGGCGGATGGATTGCCGGTCGCCTGAAGGTGCATCTCGGCGCGGACTTGTTCGCCGGCACCTGGGGACCGGTGGCCGAGAAAGGCGGGGTGCTTGCCGTGCTCTGGCTGCTGTGTTTCTGGCTGTATCGCCAGCGGGCCTTCCTGAGGCTGTGACGGATCGTGGGTTGCCCGTGGGTTGCCGCAGAATCGTCCGCGTTGTCCTCAGCGCTTGCCCTGCGCCTGCCACCAGGCTTCGATGGCCGGGATGTCGAACAGGCGGAACTTGCGACCCACCCTGTTTTCGAAGGTGATCTGCGCCTGCTTGGCCACATCAAGGACCGGATCCTCGCGGAGTGCCTGAAGCAGTCGTTGCGTCGTCTCCGGTTCATTGCTGGAGCGCAGCAGAAAGGCGGCGCGCAGGCGCGCCTCCCAGGGCTGCTTTAGATCGGCTAGCAGCCCGTGCAGCTGCGCGGGGGTGAGATCCGCCTCGCGGGTCAGTCCGGCGTCCTTGAACAATTCCTGCACCGGCAGGGTGTAGCCCGGGTCGATGCCGATGCCCATGTCATAGTAGGCCTGCACGCGCTTGAACTCGGCCTGGGCGGCGTGAATGAGGGGCTTCATTTCGGGGTCGATCATGGCTTTGACCAGAGACTCCAGGGCTTCGCGGCTGCCGGTGGCGATGGCACGGTCGGCGTAGTCACTCAAACGGTTGCGTTCCTTCATCAGGATCAACTCGTTCGTTGCAGGAGAGACACTCGGCAGCATGGCGGCGACCTCGGCGGCACGACCGACCTCGGCTTCGCCACCGCGCGGTCCGCCGAGGGTGTTTTGTTGCAGGAGAAGGGCCATGCGGTCGGCCATTTCCTGCAGGCGGCCCTGCAGGCGCTCCTCCTCACCGGTGCGGGCCTCAAGCCGGGTCTGCAGGGATTGCAGCTGGTTTTTCGCCTCGGCGAGTTCGGCTTGCAGTGTGGTGGTGGCCGCCGACGGAGCCACGGGAACCGCAGGGGCGGTCACGGTTGGCACGGACGCGGGTGTGTCGGCGATGGGGCGCTGCTGCAGAACATACCAGCCGGCACCAACGAGAAGCGCGCATTGCAGGAGGGAGAAGACCAGCAGGCCAGGCCAGCCTACACCGCGCCCCGGCGACGGCTCGCGTGCCTGGATCCGGGGGGCGCCGGTGACCAGCGTCTCCGCCCGCGCTGGCGGTTCGGCGGGGGCATCCCTGCCGGAGAGCAGGGGCTGGCGTTTGGCGGGTGGGACGGGCGTGTCGGACATGCGGGACAACAAAGCCGGCTTTGCGGCTTTTTCCAGCCCGTCCGCATGGACAGAAGGAAGTCCCTGTGGCAAGGCGTAGGCTGAGCATGAGCGAACCAGCCATCCGTGCGAACCTTGACATCGCCGCGTCGCGTCGCGCGCGCCTGTTTGCCTGGGCGCTCGCCGGACTGCTTCTGCTGCTTTTGCTCGCCGTTCAGCCCTATCAGCACTGGGATTTCGAACGCCGTTCCAGCCTGCTGGGCGGCATTCTCGCCAAGGCCCGGCAGGATTCCGAGTGGGTGTTCTGCCTCTTTGTGCCCTTCCTGGTCGGCTGGCTGGTCTGGCGCATGCGCAACGAACTTGCCCGATTGCCGCTGCAGGGCAGCTGGCTCGGTTTGCCGCCGCTGCTTCTGGCCATGGGTTTCTACTGGTTCGGTTACAAGGCGGACACCGCCTATCCGGGCTACCTCGCGATCCAGCTCGCCAGCCTCGGCATGATCCTGCTGGTCGGCGGCCGGTGCTGGTTGCGGCAACTGGCGTTCCCCTGGGCGTTTCTCGTCTTCATGTGGCCGATGTTGCCGTTGGAATCGATGCTGGCCTTTCCCCTGCGCGGCTTCACCGCCCAGCTCTCCGCCGGGCTGCTCAACCTCGTCGGCATGGAGGTCGTGCGCGACGGCACCGCGCTGCATTCCGCGGCGGATGTGGCGCTCGGGCTCGAACAGGGCGCGTTGTTCCGGCTTGATGTCGAGGAACCCTGCAGCGGCATTCGCTCGCTGTTCTCCCTGCTGATGATCAGCGCGCTCTACGGCTGGCTGTCGCTGCGCACCTGGGGTGCGCGCGCCTTGCTGTTTGCGAGCGCCATCCCGCTGGCCGTGCTCGGCAACGTCGTGCGCATGGGCCTGCTCACCGTCGGTAGCCGCTGGTTTGGCGTCGAGTTCGCCGTCGGTCGCAACCTCGACGGCCATCAGGAGATGAGCTTCTTTCACACCTTCGCCGGTTTCGCGGTCTTTGCCGTCGCGCTGGCGGGCATGTTCGCGCT
>JAUREI010000181.1 GCA_030827515.1 Prosthecobacter sp.
CATCGTCAACCGCATCTGGTCGGATTTCCTGGGGCGCGGCATCGTTGAGCCGGTCGACGACTTTCGAGTCTCCAACCCGCCAACCAACGAGGCTCTGCTAGACTGGCTGGCGGCGGACTTTGTCGCCCACGGCTACGACCTCAAGCACCTGATGCGCACCATTACCGCCTCGCGAACCTACCAACTGAGCGTGGAACCCAATGAGCACAATCTCACCGACACCCGCAATTTTGCACGCGGTCATAAACGCCGCCTGAGCGCGGAGGTCCTGCTCGACGCAGTCGCCGACCTGACCGGCGTGCGCGACACCTTCCAAGGCCTGCCCCCCAACTCCCGGGCGGTGCAGACATGGAACCACAAGCTGCCAAGCGAATTCCTCGATGCCTTCGGTCGCCCCAATGCCAGCCAGGAATGCCCCTGTGAACGCGAGCGCAAGTCAAGTGTCGTGCAGGCGCTGCACCTGATGAATTCCGATTCCCTGCAGAACAAGCTGGCCAGCGACAAGGGACGGATCGCCGAACTGGTGAAGTCCGGACTGCCGGAACCGAAGCTGGTGACGGAAATCTACCTGGCCGCGTACAGCCGATTGCCGGAGGCGGCGGAATTGCAGGAGGCCCTGCGCTTTTTCGCGACACCGGGAGCAACCCGACAGACCGCCGCCGAGGACCTTGCCTGGGCGTTGATCAATTCTGCGGAGTTCGTCTTCAACCACTGAACCCGTCCGGCGCGCCGCACCGGACAGGATTCCGGGTCAGTCCACTCAGTGCTTGAGCAGCCACTCGGTCGTGCGCGGATTGAAGTCGGCCAGGCATTCCCAGTGGAAGGCGTGGCCGGCATCGTCGTAGAGGTGCAGGTCGGCTCCCGGGATGGCGGCCGCCACCTCCTCGCTCATCCAGCGCGGGGTGAACGCATCGTTCTTGCCGCCAATGACCAGAGCCGGGCACTTGACGTTCTTCAGTTCGGAAAGGGTGTTGTGGGTGATGGCCGCGGCGCTCTGCGCTTCCATGGCATGCACCGGCTGCGGGGCCGGATTGGTGGCGGCCTCCTTGAGTCCCTGCTGCATGTTGTTCCAGCAGTCGTCGTTGTCGAACCACGGCTTGGTGAAGATGAGCATCTGCACGTAGTGCATGAAGTCCTCGGGGCGCATCGTCGCCTTGCACTTCATGAGGTGCTGCCAGGTGTAGAGCCCGAAGCGATCCTGGCGCGCCCAGGTGCACATGAGAATCATGCTCTTCACCTTCTGCGGGTGGCGCAGGGCGAGTTGCTGGGCAATCACCGATCCAAGTGAGCAGCCGACCACTCGGGCCTGGGTGATGCCAAGCGCGTCCATGAGTCCGGCATAGTCATCGGCCATCATGGCGGTCGTGTAGGGACCTTCGGGCTTGTCGGTCTGGCCGACCCCGCGGTTGTCACCAAGGATGCAGCGGAAATGCTTCGACCACTCGGCCGCATGGGCCTCCCAAACCGCACCGGGCGCGGTGACGCCCATGATGCAGACCAGCGGTTCGCCGCTGCCGCGCTCTTCATAAAACATCTGGATTCCGTTGGTGGTGACGTGGGGCATGGGAAGATTCAGGGTTGGGGTGGTCCCCGGATGTAGCGGAAAGCCGCACGGTCGCCAAGCAAAATCGCGGCTGGTGATGGCGGCTTAAAGCATTGCGCCCCCGCCCGGATCCTCTACCCTGCCCGCCAATGTCCAAACGCCTCTTTCTCCTCGACGGCATGGCGCTGCTCTACCGTGCGCACTTTGCCTTCATCAAAAATCCCATCCGCACGAGTGACGGCGTCAACACCTCGGCCCTGTACGGCTTCACGAACACGCTTCTGGACATCCTGCGCAACCAGCAACCCACCCATCTGGCGGTTGTCTTCGACACCTCCGCCCCGACCCCGCGCCACGAAATCTTTCCCGAGTACAAGGCCCAGCGCGAGGAAATGCCCGAGGACATCGCCTCGGCCATCCCGCAGATCCACCGCCTCTGCGCGGCGATGCAGATTCCGCTCATCACCCGCGACGGCTATGAGGCCGACGACATCATCGGCATTCTCGCCAAGCGTTCGGAGGGCGGGGACTTCGAAACTTACATGGTCACGCCCGACAAGGACTTTGGTCAGTTGGTTTCCGAGCATGTGAAAATCTACAAGCCCGGCCGCCAGGGATCCGAGGTCGAAATTCTCGGCGCCGCCGAAGTGTGTGAGCGCTGGGGCATCGAACGCCCGGAACAGGTCGTCGATGTTCTGGCCCTGATGGGTGACGCCGTGGACAACATTCCTGGTATCCCGGGCTTTGGCGAAAAAACAGCCACCGCACTGATTCGCCAGTTCGGCTCGGTGGAGAACCTGATTACCAACGCCGCCCAGCTCAAGGGCAAGCAGCGTGAAAAGGTGGAACTCCATGCCGACAAGGCACGCCTGTCGAAACAACTCGCCACCATCCTCCACGATGCACCGCTGGAGGTGCGGCTCGACGAGCTTGTCGTCCGCGGACACGACGACGAGGCCCTCAAGGCGCTGTTCACGGAGTTTGAGTTCAACAGTCTCGGCAAACGCCTGTTTGGCGACGATTTTAAGGCGGGGCGCAGCCGGCAACTTGCCAGGGAAGCCGCCGCCCAAAGTGAGCCGGCCGCTCCCGAAGGAGACCTCTTCAGGGCCGACGAGGTCGCCCCAGAGGTTGACTTACCGACAAGGAACCTGGCCAACACCCCTCATGCCTACCACGCCGTGCACGACAGGGCCGGACGCGCGGACTTAATCCAGCGACTGGGCGAACTGCCAGCCTTCTGTTTCGACTTGGAAACGACCTCCCTGGACCCGCACCGGGCGGCCATCGTTGGCATCGCCTTTTCCTGGCAGGCGCATGAGGGGTGGTTTGTCTTTTTCCCCCGCGATCCTCAACAGGCGGCTGAAATCCTCGAGGAGTTTCGCCCCCTGTTCACCCGGCCTGGCATCGAGAAAGTGGGGCACAATCTCAAGTTTGATCTGTCGGTCCTGCTTGCCAAGGGCCTTGAAGTTGCCGGACCCTACTTCGACAGCCTCCTCGCCCATTCCCTGCTCGAGCCGGATCAGCGTCACGGCATGGATTTCCTTGCCGAGTCCTGCCTCGGCTACACCCCCGTGCCCCTGAGCGAACTGATCGGATTGGAAAAGGACGACCTGTTCAGCCAGGTGACACTGGCCGACATCGCCGAGAGCGATCCCGGGAAAGTTGTCGACTACGCCGCGGAGGACGCCGACGTCACCTGGCAGTTGGCCGTCAAGCTGCGACCCCAGCTGCCCGGACACGGAGCCGAGCAGGTGTTTTATGAGATCGAGGCACCGCTGTTGCCCGTCCTGACCCGCATGGAGCACACCGGTGTGAAGGTCGACATTGGGGTGTTGCGCGAGATCGGACTGACCTTGGAAAAACGCGCCCATGAGTTGCACGAGAGCATCCAGACTGCGGCGGGCACGACCTTCAATCTCAACAGCCCGAAACAGTTGGGGGAAATCCTGTTCGACCGCCTGCGCCTGCTGGAGAAGCCAAAAAAAACCGCAACTGGCCAGTATCAGACCAACGAGCAGGTGCTGCAGTCGCTTGCCGGGTCGCATCCGATCGTGCAGGACATCCTGGACTATCGCGAGGTCACCAAGCTCAAGAACACCTACGTCGACACCCTGCCGCGCGAGGTCAATCCGGTTACCGGCCGCATTCACACCACGTTCCACCAGTTGATGGCGGCCACCGGACGCATGGCCTCCAGCAATCCCAACCTGCAGAACATCCCGATACGCAGTGACCACGGTCGCGAGATCCGCAAGGCCTTCGTCCCCGGCGAGCCGGGATGGCTTCTACTCAGCGCCGACTACTCCCAGGTCGAACTGCGCGTCATGGCTGCTCTGAGCGAAGATCCGGCCATGATCGAGGCCTTCCGACAGGGTCAGGACATCCACCAGGCAACCGCCGCCAGGGTTTACGGGGTCGAACTCGATGCCGTGCTGCCGGAAATGCGCCGAACGGCCAAGATGGTCAACTTCGGCATCATCTATGGCATCAGCGCCTTTGGCCTCGCCCAGCGCCTTGGCATCCCGCGTGGCGAGGCCGCGCGCATCATTGACAGCTACTTTGAGCAATTCCCCGGCGTGCTGCGCTACACTCGCCAGATCGTCGAGGACGCCCGCCGTCATGGCTACGTCGAAACCCTCACCGGCCGCCGCCGGGTCATCCGCGACCTTGACAGTGCCAATGCCACCGTCCGTGGTGGCGCTGAACGCGTGGCAATGAACACGCCGATCCAGGGGACGGCGGCCGACATGATCAAGCTGGCCATGATCCGTGTCGAGGCCGCCCTGCGTGCTGCTGGCCTGCGCACCCGCATGCTTCTGCAGGTTCACGACGAACTGCTCTTTGAACTGCCCGAGTCCGAGGTCGAACCCGCCCGCGCGATCATCCTTGAACAAATGCGCAACGCCCTGTCGCTCGGCGATGTCCCCGTCGAGGTTGAGGCAGGCATAGGTCGCAACTGGCTGGAGGCTCACTGAGGCTCGGAAGCAGCGCCGTGAATGGCGCACTGAACTTAGGGTACTTGGTGAATCCACGCTCCGTTAGGCTCTTCATCAGACGGTCGACCTAGATCTTTGGAAAAATTTAGGACATAAGGCTCGAGGGCACAGCCGGTCTCAAGCTTCGTCTGGCAAGCGCCATGAACAAGGCCTCCAGCAGTTGAACCGAATGGACTCGTCCATCGTGCAGGAGCACGATCGCCCCGGGCTTCAAGGAGAACTCGAGAAGCCGCAGTACACAACGCGGATCCCGTTGAACAGCATCAAAACCCCGGCAGTTCCACAGAACCATCTTCAGTCCAAGCGACTCAAGGGGAGCAGCCACGAAGGGGTTGTGATGACCCGCCGGAGGTCGGAACAGGCGCGGGGCGCGGCCGGTGAGTTCGGTCAGGGTTTGCTGGCAGCCGGCGATCTGCCACCACATGGCACCGGGCAGCAGGCTCCAGAAGCGACCTGCGGGATGCGACTGGCTATGGTTGCCAATCACATGGCCCGCCGCCGCGATGGCGCGCACGATTTCAGGGTGACGCCGGGCCTTGTCGCCTATGAGGAAAAAGCCGGCATGTACCTTGTGACGCGCGAGACATTCCAGCAGTAAGGGCGTCGTCACCGGGTCGGGACCGTCATCGAAGGTTATCCAAACTTCGCCGCGTGCCGCCTGGGCTGCACCGAGTTCTCGATCGTGCGGGCCGAACAATCGCGAGGCCGGGCGCAGTGTGCCGTAGACGAACAGGGCGCTGACGGCAAGGAAGAGAGCAGCCGCGGCGAATGGTGCACCGACAGCGACCAGTCCCAGCAAGCCGCCTGCAGGCAGCAACCAAAGGCACAGCCGCCGGCGGTTGCGGCGGCGACACATGGCGGGTTCAGGGCTGGACATCCTGCAAGCATCTGGCGAACCCAGGCCAATGCAAGCCGAAGCAGGCCTGTCTTGCGTGATGACAAAGTCAGCCTAGCTTGATCCATGATCCGCCCTTTCCTTGCCTTTGTTCTGAGCACTGCCCTGCCAGTTGCTGCCGGGCTCATCGAACGACCTGTTGAATACCAGGCGGGCGGAGTCCTGTTTGAAGGCTGGGAAGCCTTTGACGACAAGAACACCACTCGCCTACCCGCAGTTCTCATCGTCCATCAGTGGACGGGCATCAGTGATCACGAAAAGACGAGTGCGCGCCGACTGGCGGCCATGGGCTACAATGTCCTGGTGGCGGACGTCTACGGCAAGGGGGTTCGGCCCCAACCTCCGGAAGCGGGTCGGGAAGCCGGCAAATACAAGAAGGACCGCGACCTGCTCCGAGCCCGTCTGCTGGCGGGACTGAAGGTGCTCCAGGAAGATCCGCGCACGGACGGCAGTCGCATCGCCTGCATGGGTTACTGCTTCGGCGGCATGGCGGCCATCGAACTCGCCCGGGCCGGAGCGCCCCTGCGGGCTGCGGTCAGCTTCCATGGGAGTCTGGATTCTCCACGTCCCCAGGATGGAGCAAACATCCGCTGCAGGATTCTCGCCCTCCACGGTGCCGACGACCCCTTTGTCCCGGCGTCTGACCTGGGCGCCTTCGAACAGAAAATGAAGCAAGCAGGGGTTGCCTACAAGCTGGTCCAATACCCCGGGGCGGTTCATGCCTTCACGCAGAGGGCCGCCGGCGACGATCCCTCGAAGAGTGCCGCCTACAACGAGGCCGCCGACAAGGCATCCTGGGAGGAGATGAAGACTTGCTTCGGAGACGTCTTCCAGCGCTGACGCCATGCGCCCCGTTTGCCTCGCCTTCCTCCTCGTGTGCGCCGGCACGGCTGCAGCACCCGGGGAGTCTCCGTCTGAAACCACCGATTTTATCCGCTTTGTCGAGGGTGACTCGGAAGACACCCTGCAGACGGCCTTGGTGCGTTACCGGCGTGAGGACGGCGTGCAGGTTGATCTGGTGGGCGCGGTCCACGTGGCCGACCTCGCTTATTACGAGGAACTGAACCGGCGCTTCAGCGAATACGATGCCGTCTTGTATGAAATGGTTGGCGGCCCTCATTCAGGCAAATCAGCCAATGAGGAAACCGCCGCCAAAAACAGGCTGGAGTGGGTGGCCAAACTGCAGGACACCCTTTGCCGCAGTCTTGCGCTGGAAAGCCAGCTGGACTGCATCCACTACGGAGCCTTGAACTTTGTCCATGCCGATCTGACAGCCGAGGCTTTCCAGGCCTCGCAGAAGGAGCGCAAGGAATCCTTCTTCGGGCTCTGGCTGAAAGCCATGCAGGCGCAGCAGGCCAGTGTCGGCGGTCGTCCTCAGCCGGGACTGGCGACCTTGGTTCGCATCCTGTTGAGCGGTGACAGCGCCACG
>JAUREI010000130.1 GCA_030827515.1 Prosthecobacter sp.
CCGGTCCTGCTCGAGGCCCTGCACGCCCAGCTCGACCGTGTCGCCCACACCTCCTTCCTCGGTTTCACCCATGACCCGGCCATTCGCCTCGCCGCGGAACTGACCGCCCTCTTCCCGCCCGACAGCCTGACCCGCGTGTTCTATTCCGACGACGGCAGCACGGCGATCGAGTGCGCCCTGCGCATGGCCCTGCAGTTCTGGCGCCAGCAGGGCCGGCCCGAGCGCAACACGATCCTCGCCTTCGACCGCGCCTACCACGGCGACAGCCTCGGCGCGGCCAGCGTCAGCGGCATTCCGCTGTTCAAGGGCAGTGGCAACGACTTCGGCTACCGGGTGCGGCGCGCGCCGGGTCTGGAAGCGCTGGAAAACTTGGCCGCGGCGGAGATCGCCACGCTGGCGGCGGTCATTGTCGAACCCCTGATCCAGGGCAGCGCCGGGATGAGGCTCTGGCCGGATGGCATGCTGCGCGGCCTGCGCGCCTGGTGCGATCGCCACGACGTGCCGCTCATCCTCGACGAGGTGATGACCGGGTTTGGTCGCACCGGCCGGATGTTCGCCTGCCAGCACGAGGACGTCGTGCCCGACTTCCTCTGCCTCGCCAAGGGCCTCACCGGCGGCCTGCTGCCAATGGCGGCCACCCTCACCACCGAGCGCATTTTCAGCGGCTTCCTCGGTCGCGAGAACACTTTTTATTACGGCCACAGCTACACCGGCAGCCAGCTCGGCTGCGCGGCCGCCCTGGCCAGCTTGCGGGTCTTTCGCGAGGAAGCTGTGCTCGAGCAGCTGCCGGCGAAGATCGCGCGCCTGAGCGAGCGTCTGGAGATCCTGCGCGCGCTGCCCGGCGTGCAGGCGATCCGCCAGTGCGGCCTGATCGCCGGCATCGACCTCGGTCCCTTCCCGCCCGACCAGCGCACCGGTGCCGCCGTCTGCCTCGCCGCGCGTCGCCATGGTCTGCTCACCCGCCCCATCCTCGACACCCTCGTGCTCATGCCGCCGCTCTGCGTCCGCGACGACGAACTCGACCGCATGGTCGAGGCCCTGCGACTGGCGATTCTCGACACGATTGGCTGAAAAAACTCGCGCACCCGGCCTGCGGCGCGTAGAATGGGTGTTCTAAAGAACGCCTATGGAGCTGCTGCGCAAACTCGAGATCCTCGCCGACGCCGCGAAGTATGACGCCTCCTGCGCCAGCTCGGGCGCCGCCCGCAAGGACTCGCGCGGCGGTCGCGGGGTCGGTTCCACCGGCGGCATGGGCATCTGCCACAGCTACACGCCCGACGGCCGCTGCATCTCCCTGCTCAAGGTCCTGCTCACCAACGTCTGCCAGTTCGACTGCCACTACTGCATCAACCGCCGCTCCTCCGACACGCCGCGTGCCCGCTTCACCCCGGACGAGGTCGTGCGCCTGACCCTGGAATTTTACAAGCGCAACCTCATCGAGGGCCTCTTCCTCAGCAGCGGCATCGTCGGCAGCCCGGACCGCACGATGGAACAGGTCGTCGAGGTCGCCCGCCGCCTGCGCGAGGAGCATGACTTCCGCGGCTACCTGCACCTGAAAACCATCCCCGAGGCCTCGCCGGAACTCATCGAGCGCGCGGGTCGCTACGCCGACCGCATCAGCCTCAACCTGGAACTGCCCAGCCAGACCTCGCTCGACCGGCTCGCGCCGGAGAAGAACCTGGCGCGCACGAAGCAGGCGATGACCGGCATTCGCCGGCGCATCGACGAAACCCGCGACGCCGCCCGTGCGGCACGCCAGGTGCGCGACCGGCCGCGCGCGCGGCCCCCGGCCTTCGCCACCGGCCAGAGCACCCAGCTCATCGTCGGCGCCGACGACTCCAGTGACGCCCTCGTGCTCGGCCGCGCCGATGAGTTCTACCGCGACTGCCGGCTGCGCCGGGTCTTCTACAGCGGCTTCAGCCCGATCCCTTCGCCGAGCGTCCTGCTGCCGCTGCGGCCGCCGCCGCTCGTGCGCGAGCACCGGCTTTACCAGGCCGACTGGCTGCTGCGTTTCTACGGCTTCGACGTCCGCGAGCTGCTGCCCGATCCGGCGGCGAATCTCGACCTTGAGCTCGATCCCAAGCTCGCCTGGGCGCTGAGCCACCGCGAGCTTTTCCCGGTCGATGTCAACCGCGCGCCGCGCGAGCTGCTCTGGCGCGTGCCCGGCCTCGGCACGGTGAATGTCGAGCGCGTGCTGGCGGCGCGTCGCCACAGCCGGCTGCACCTCGCCGACCTGCGGCGCCTGCGCGTCAACCTCACCAAGGCCGGGCCCTTCCTCATCGCCGCCGATCACTGCCCACGCCCGGCCCTGCTCGACGGCGCAGGCCTGCGCGAGCGCTTCCTCCGCGGGCCGCAGCAGCTGGAGCTCAACTTCGGCCCGCCGCCGGCGCGAGCGGACGCGGTCATGGCGCTCACCGGCCAGCTTTGAACATCATGCGCTGCGTCGCCATTGAACCCAGCTTCGAAGCCTGGCGGCAGCGCGCCCGCGAACTGCTGGCCGAGGTCGTCGCGCCGGAGTCGATCGACTGGACCGACGCCACCCAGACGGCGAGCCTGTTTGAAGAAGCCGCACCGGCGGATGCGGCGGGACCGACCGTGCCCGTGCCGGCGGCCTTTCTGTCGCTCGCCGCCTCGGTCTGCGCGCATACGGATCCGCGCCGGTTTGCCGTGCTATACCGGCTGCTCTTCCGCCTGACGCGCGGCGGCGAAAAACACCTGCTCGATCATCCCGCCGATCCCGACACCCGCCAGTGCCAGGCCTGGGCGAAGGCGGTGGGGCGCGATGTCCACAAGATGCACGCCTTCGTGCGCTTCCGCCTGCTCGGCACGGATCCGGCGAGCGGACGCGAGCAGTTTGCCGCCTGGCATGAGCCGGAGTATCGGATCGTCCGGCTCGCCGCGCCGTTTTTTCAGCGGCGCTTCGCCAACATGGACTGGTGCATCGGCACGCCGGTCGAGTCGGTGCGCTGGGACGGCACGCAGCTGCAGTTCCTGCCCGGCCTGCGCCGCGACGACCTGCCCGCCGAGGACGCCCACGACGAACTCTGGCGCGCCTACTACCGCAGCATCTTCAATCCCGCCCGCCTGAAGATCCGCGCCATGCAGTCGGAGATGCCGCGCAAGTTCTGGTCGAACCTGCCCGAAGCCCGCCTCATCCCCGACCTCATCGCCGGCAGCGAAACCCGCGTCCGCCGCATGATCGCCACCGCCCCGCGCGCGCCGAAACCGCGGAGGAAAAGGCACGGAGGGGAAGCCGGCTAAAAGATGACCTTCCATGGCAGGCAGACTGCCGCAATCCAGGATGGACGTTTCCGTCAACGCTTTGGACTGCGCGCTGTCCATGAGCGTGGATGATCCACAACGGTCGCCATCTCCAATCTCCCATCCCCCATTCCCGCAACCAACACTGCGCCGGCGGTTTCAACCCGGCATGATCTCGTCCTGGCTTCGTCGTCTGTTTCTTCTTGCCGCCCTCTGTGCCCCGGCGGCCTTCGCTCAAGGGCCCGCGCGTTTGCCCGAGGGGCTGGAGGCGCATCGCGACCTCGCCTACGTCGACAACGGCCACGAGCGGCACAAGCTCGATCTCTACCTGCCGAAGCAGGCGAAGGGTCCGCTGCCGGTTTTGATCTGGGTGCATGGCGGCGGCTGGCAGAACGGCAGCAAGGACGGCTGCCCACCCCTGCGCGCGGGCTACGTCGAACGCGGTTACGCGGTGGCCAGCCTCAATTACCGGCTCAGCGGGCACGCGGTGTTTCCCGCGCAGATCGAGGACTGCAAGGCCGCCATCCGCTGGCTGCGCGCCCATGCCGAGAAGTTCGGTCTCGATCCGCAGCGTTTTGGCGTCTGGGGCAGCTCGGCCGGCGGTCATCTGGTCGCCCTGCTCGGCACCAGCGGCGAGGTGAAGGCCTTCGACGTCGGCGCCCACCTCGACCAGAGCAGCGCGGTGCAGGCGGTCTGCGACTACTACGGGCCGACGGACTTCTTCGCCTTTGTGACCACGAAGGGCTATGAGAGCCACGCCGCGGCGACCGCGCCCGAGGCAAAGCTGCTTGGCGGCACGGTCGAGGAAAAGCCGGAGCTGGCGAAGCGGGTCAATCCGATCACCCACATCACCCCCGACGATCCGCCCTTCCTCATCGTCCATGGCGACCGCGATCCGGTGGTGCCGCTCAACCAGAGCCAGTTGCTGTTTGAAGCGCTGACAAAGGCGGGCGTCAGCGCGCACTTTCACACGATCGAGGGCGCGGCCCATGGCGGCGCCGGCTTCACCGGCGAGGACATCGCGTCCATGGTGGCCGGCTTCTTCGACGCCCGTCTCCGGCAGCGTGACACGACGGTCGAAGCCAGGACGAGCCGCAGTAAGGCCGCGGCAGAGTCACCGACGACCCGATCCGGCAGGGAAGGCGCACCGGACTTCGCGCGTCTGCTCGAGCGTGCCGACACCAACCGCGACGGCAAACTGTCGCGCGACGAATTTCGCGGGCCGGGCCCGCTGTTTGAGCGCCTCGACGGCAACCGCGATGGTTTCATTACCCGCGATGAGGATGCGGCCTGGCGGGCGGGCCGGCGCTGACGCCCTTGCAAAGCGCTGCGCCGCCGCCACGGTGCACGCATGTCCCTGCTGCGCGTTCTCACCCTCCTCGCCCTCGCATCCGCCCCGCTGGCCGCCGCCGAGGAGTTTCCCCTCGTCGAAGCCCAGGAATGCCGGCCGCGCGCCGGGTGGCCGAATTTCCTTGCCAAGGCTCGCACGCCGGGCGCGACGGTGCGGGTGGCCTACCTTGGCGGCAGCATCACTGCGCAGCCCGGCTGGCGTCCGAAGACGCTGGCGCACTTCCAGAAGACCTGGCCGCAGGCGAAGTTCGAGGAGATCCATGCGGCCATCGGCGGCACCGGCTCCGACCTCGGCGTCAGCCGCCTGCGCCAGGATGTTCTCGTCCATCAGCCCGACCTGCTGCTCGTCGAGTTCGCGGTGAACGACGGCGGTGCGGCGCCGGGGCAAATCATCCGCTGCATGGAAGGCATCGTCCGCCAGACCTGGCGCGCGCTGCCCAACTGCGACATCGGTTTTGTTTACACAATCACCGAGGCCCTCGTGCCGCCGCTGCTCGAGGGCAAGTTCCAGCGCTCGGCGAGCGCCATGGAGAAGGTCGCGGATCACTACGCCCTGCCGACGGTTCACCTGGGCCTGGAAGTCGCCAAGCTGGCGCGCGAGGGCCAGCTCGAGTGGCGTGCCAAGCTGCCGAAGACCGACGAGGAAAAGCAGGCCTTGGCAGGCAAGTTCGTCTTTGCGCCCGACAGTGTGCACCCGCATCCGGAGACCGGTCACGAACTTTACCTGAAGGCCGTGGCCCGCTCGCTGGACCCGATCGAGGCGTCCTCGACCAAGGCGGGCGCGCACGCCCTGATGGCGCCACTGGAGGCCGGCAACTATGAGCGCGCCGCGCTGGTGCCGCTGACCGCCGCAATGGTCAGCAGCGGCTTCCGTCGACTGGATCCGAAGACGGACGAATTCGGCAAGCGCTGGGCGAATCGTCTCACCTCCCTGCACGAGGCCGTGAAGGCGGGGGAGGCGCTCAGCTTCCGGTTCAAGGGCACGCGCTGTGCGATCTACGACGTCATCGGCCCGGATGGCGGCCAGGTGACCGTGACGCTCGACGACCAGCCGCCGCGCGTCGTGCCGCGTTTCGACGCCTACTGCACTTACCACCGCCTGAGCAGTTTCGTGATTGGCACCGACCTGCCCGACACCGTGCACACGGTGCGCATCGAGGTGCATCCGGAGTCGCCCGACAAGGCCAAGATCCTCGCCCAGCGCCAGCAGACGATCGACAAGCCCGAGCGCTACGCCGGCGCCGCCTTCCATCCCGGCGCCCTGCTCTTGGTCGGTGAGATCGTCGAGTAAGAGGTCTGCCCCGAAGGCCACGGGTAGGAAGGACTGTAGCCGGGGGCAGCGCCCCCGGCCGTTTCCGGCGGTTCCTTGCCCCGCCCTACAGCCCTGTCCCTCAATCCCGGCCGAGCACGGTTTGCAGGGCGAGGCGCTGTTCTTCGAAGGCTGCCTCGTCGAGCTTGCGCGGCACGGTGACGAGCGGCTCGAAAATCACCTTCACCCTTGAAAACGGCAGGGGCAGCAGGAAGGCATCCCAGGTCTTGAAGCGCAGGGCGCGGCGGTATTCGACCCGCACCGGCACAATGGCACCGCCGGTGAGCTGGGCGAGCTTGAGCAGGCCCGGCTGCAATTCATAGCAGGGACCGCGCGGACCGTCGGGGGTGATGCCGACATCGCGTCCCTCCTTGACCTTTTCCGCGAGCAGGATCAGTGCGCCCAGGCCCTTCTGCGGCTTCGAGCTGGAGCCGCGCGCCGCCTCGAAGCCGAACTCCGCGCAGGCGTCGGCGATGATCTGGCCGTCGCCGCTCGGGCTCGACAGAATCGCGCCGGGGATGTGGGCGAACCAGCGGTCATGAATGTAGGGGATGACGAACATCCGGTTGTGCCAGAAGGCCCAGATCCAGCCCGGGCGACCCGGTGCAAAGGCGCCGGCACGGTCCTCGACCTCGAAGCGCAGGGTCACCCCGATGGCACGGATCAGCCAGGCGACAAGCTTGCCGAGGTGACGAATACGGATTTTGGCCATGAACAAACACCCTGAATCGGCGTGACTCAGGATTCAACCGGGATTCGGGTTTGCGCCTTGGTCGTCGGACTGATCCAATGGCTGCGCAAAAGGACGCCTTGATCCGCGCCCTGTGGCTGCGGGCATGAACCGCAGCGGTCACGGCCGAGCATCCGACAGATCCCCCAAGGGTGGATCACTTCGCTTCCGCGAGCACGCGCTTGATGTCGGCGGCCTGCTGGTCGGTCGAGGCCTGGACGTCCTTCCAGACGATCTTGCCGTCCTTGACGAGGAAGGCCTGTCGGGAGGCGAAGGTCGCGCTGCCGCGCTCCATGCGCTTGACGCCGAAGGCGTCGACGATTTTGCCCTCGGGGTCGGCGATGAGGTCGTAGGGCAGGGTGAAGTCGTCGCGGAACTTCTTCTGCGCGTCCGGCTTGTCGAAGGAGACGCCGAGCACCTGCACGCCCTGCTTGCTCAGCTCGGCAAAGGCGTCCCGCAGGGAGCAGGCCTGCTTGGTGCAGCCCGGGGTGTTGGCCTTGGGATAGAAGAAGACGACCGTCGGGCCCTTCCCATAAACCTCACTGAACTTCACCAGCTTGCCGTCCTGGTTCGGGCCGGCGACGTCGGGCGCGGGCAGGCTGACTTTTTCGCCCTGACCGGCGTGCAGGCTGACGGCGAGGAGGAGGGAGGCGAAGAGGGTGGCAAGTTTCATGGCGGGGTTTCCATGAAACGTCCGGCACCGCGTTTTATTCCGTCACTCGGTCATTTTTCGCGGCCGGTCGAAGTCTCACCCAGGTGGCACCCCAGCCGCCGGAGAGGGCACCGGCCGGCCAGGCCCAGTCCATCACGTCCTCCAGCTGCGCCAGCCGGGCATGCACGCCCTGGCGCAGGGTGCCGCTGCCCTTGCCGTGGATGACCCGCACCTCGAACACGCCGAGCCGGCGGCATTCGCGGAAGTATTCCTCCAGCAGACTGCCTACCTCGCTGGGACGGAAGGTGTGCAGGTCGAGTTCGTTCGTGATCGGCAGGGGCACGGGTTCCTCGTCCATGCCGCAAGGTGCACGCAAATCCGCCGGGCGGCGACCTTGACTCCGGCCGAATCGGGCAAATTCTGTGCACGCGTGAATCGCCCCCCCACCGCCGCCCCCGGCATCGCCCTGCCCACCGCGGTGGCCGTGGTGGTCGCGAACATGGTGGGCACCGGGGTGTTCACCAGCCTCGGTTTCCAGGTCGGCGGCCTGCCTTCGGGCTTCGTGCTCCTGATGCTCTGGGGCGTGGGCGGCCTGTGCGCCTTCTGCGGGGCCCTCGCCTACGGCGAACTCGCCGCCGCCCTGCCGCGTTCGGGCGGGGAATACCATTTCCTCTCGCGCACCCTCCATCCGGCCGCCGGCTTCATGGCCGGCTGGCTGTCGGCGACCGTCGGTTTTGCCGCCCCCATCGCCCTCGCCGCGATGGCCTTTGGCCGCTACTTCAACAGCATCCACCCGGGCGTTTCTGCCACCCTGCTGTCGGTGGGACTGGTGACCGGGGTTGCCCTGATCCATGCCTCGGGTCTGCGCGCCGCCGAGCGCTTCCAGAACACCGCCACGGGGCTGAAACTCCTGCTCATCCTGTTCTTCATCGGCGCCGGCATCGTGCTCGGGCGTGGCCAGGGCACCCGCTTCACGCCGGCCGCCGGCGATCTGGACCTCGTGACCAGCACGCCCTTTGCCGTCAACCTCGTCTACGTGATGTATGCCTACGCCGGCTGGAATGCCACGACCTACATCGTCGGCGAGGTGCGCGACCCGCGCCGCAACGTGCCACGGTCCGTCGCCCTCGGCACCCTGCTGGTGACCGCGCTGTATCTGGCCCTCAACGCCGTCTTCCTGCATGTCGCGCCCATGGCGGAACTCCAGGACCGCGTCGAGGTCGGCCATGTCGCCGCCGCCCGCCTCTTCGGTGCCAGCGGCGGCAACCTGATGAGCGGCCTGATCTGCCTGGGTCTGGTCTCCAGCCTCAGCGCGATGACCTGGGTCGGCCCCCGGGTGACGATGACCATGGGCCAGGACATCCGTCTGCTCGCGCCACTGGCACGCTGTGACTCCCGCGGCACGCCCCGGCGGGCGCTCGCCCTGCAAACCCTCATCGTGGTCGCGCTGCTGCTCACCTCGACCTTTGAACACGTGCTCACCTACGTGCAGTTCAGCCTGCAGCTCTGCTCCTTCCTCACCGTGCTGGGCATGATGATCCTGCGCCGCACCCAGCCCGACCTGCCACGGCCGGTGCGCTGCTGGGGCTACCCGATCACCCCGCTGATCTTCCTCGGCATCAGCCTCTGGATGCTGGTCTATCTCCTGCGAGAACGCACCATGGAATCCCTCGCCGGCCTGGCGACCCTGGCCGCCGGGCTGATAGTCTTCCGCTGGTCGCCGCCCGCCAAAGTTGCCGACCCGGTTTCCTGACTTGCCAGCGAGGCCTGGAATTGGGTAGGATTCGGAAAATGACGGACCCGGGCACCACGCGCCGCGCTTTTTTGCTGTCGACGGCGGCCGCCTGTTTTGCCGCCCCTGCGGCATCAGCGCGCCCCAAGCCACCGCGTCAGGGCGTCCCGCTTCACCTCGAGCCCATGGCGTATGACTACGGCGCGCTCCAGCCCTGTTTCAAGGCCGCCTGCCTGCGCCGTCACTACGAAACGCACCACGCCCACCTGTTGCGCGAATTGTCTCAGGCGCTGAAGGAACAAGACCTGACCGTGGGCAGTGTGCAGTGCCTGCTGCCCGGGATGGAACGCCTGGCCCGGCCCTCCCGCCAGGCTTCCAGTCTGCCCCTGGGTCGCCCGTTCCGTCTGGACCTCGGTCACCCAACCCGGCCGTCATTGCCTGACCCGCTGGTGCGGGTTATCCGCGAAGCCGGCGGCGGCCATGTCAATCACACGATCTTCTGGCGCTCCATGCGGCCGGCCGGCCGGGGTGCGACGGAACCTCACGCGGAACTGGCGCGGGCCATCCGGGAAGACTTCGGCAGCGTCCGCACCTTTCGCCGGGTGTTCAAGGAGGCGGTGCTCGCCCATCAGGGTTCGGGCTGGGCCTGGCTGGTCTATCGTCAGGACCGCAGCCTGGTGGTGAGCACGACCGCGAACGAGGACAATCCTTGCATGCAGGACCACGTCCCCTGGCACCAGGCCGGCCGCCCCATCCTGGCGCTCGACCTCTGGGAGCACAGCTACTGCGAAACCCATGGCGATGACCGTGAGCGCTACCTCGACAGCTGGTGGAAGGTGGTCAACTGGGAGTATGCCGCCCGCTCCTACCAGATCGCCTCGGCGACCTGAGGGTGCCGCGCTTTTTGCTGGCGGCGCGCGCCGGATGCGCCTTGATGGCGACACCATGATGCGTCTGTTTGCCTGCCTGCTTGGCCTCGCCAGCGCCGCCCAGGGCGTGGCGCCGCCGGACGCCCAGGCCCGTTTCCTGGCCGGGTTGCCGGTGGAAAGTCCGGAACTCGAGCCGATCGCCCGCGAGGCCGCCTGGCAGGAGCATGCCGTCGCCTGTCACCGGGCGTGGATCGGCGTCGAGGACCGACAGCTCGCCAACCTGCACCCCTGGATGGCCGCCACCCATCCGGCGATCTACCGCGACACCGCGCCGCTGTTCTACCTGTTCAGCGGCCCCGACTTTCTCTATGCCAACGCCTTGTTCCCCGAGGCGCGCGACTACCTTCTCTGCGGACGCGAACCGGTCGGCCAGCTGCCGGATGCCGCCGCGCTGAAGCCGGAGGCACGCGCCGCCGCGCTCACCAGCCTGCGCACCGCCCTCAACGCCAGCCTCAGCTACAGCTTCTTCATCACCGCCGACATGAAGAAGGACCTGGTGGAGACGGAACTCAGTGGCACGCTGCCGGTGCTGTATTTTTTCCTCGCCCGCACCGGCTGCCGAATCACCGACGCCGAGCTCGTCCAGCTGGATGCCGGGGGCCAGGTCACCTCCGGCAAGTCGAAGACCCCCGGGGTGAGGATTCGCTTCATCGGACGCCAGGGCCGTCCCCAGACGCTCTGGTATTTCACGACCGACCTGTCCGACTGGGGCATCCAGGCCAACCCCGGCTTCCTCGCCTTCTGCCGCCGCCAGGGAACCGGCAACGCCCTCGTCAAGGCGGCCTCCTACCTGATGCACCTCGATTCCTTCGGCAGGGCCCGCGATTTCCTGCTCGGTCAC
>JAUREI010000095.1 GCA_030827515.1 Prosthecobacter sp.
GGCGTTTCTGACCGGCATCCTGCTCGTCTTTGGCCGGCTGTCGGCCGACAACGAAATGGTCTCCCTGCGCATGACCGGCTGGTCCATGCCCCGCATCTGCCTGCCGGTCTTCCTGCTGGCGTTCGCCCTCTCCGGAGTCTGCTACTGGGTCAACATCTCGCTGGCGCCGATGGCCAAGGACCGCATCAAGCGCATGTTCTACGAGGTCGCCCTGGAAAATCCGGCGGCACTGTTTCAGCCCGGCCAGGTGCTCGACAAGGTTCCGGGCTTCATCATCCACACCGGTGGCCGGGACGGCGACCGACTGCTCGACCTGCACATCGTCGAGCTTGACCGCCGCCTGCCGCGCCGCGTGATCCGCGCCCGCTCGGCCGTTCTGGAGTCGCAGCCGGGAGTCATCGACGTCGTCATGGTGCTGGAAAACGCCGAGATCGAGGAACTGCGCTATGACGACCAGCAGCGGCTGGAAAAAGCGGACTTTCTGCGCGCCGAGCGCACCGCCCTGCTCTTTCCCCTGTCGCGCCTGAAAAATTCGAGCGTGCGTGTCAATGCCAGCATGAAAAGCACGTCGACGCTGTGGAGCGAGGTGCGCGGCGATGCCGGCGGGGAGACGCTGGAACCGAAGGAGTACATGCGCTCACTGACCGAGCTCAACAAGCGATACAGCTTCTCGCTGGCCTGCTGCACCTTCGCCCTGGTCGGCATTCCCCTCGGCGTCACCGCCCAGCGCCGCGAAACCTCGACCGGCTTCGCCCTCAGTCTGATCACGGCGACCGTCTACCTCGTCTTCATCATCCTGGCCGACACCCTCAACGACAAGCCGCACCTGTATCCGCACGTCATCATGTGGGCGCCCAACGTCATTTTCCTGGCGGCGGGCGGCTGGCTTTTCCACCGGCTCAACCAGCGATGAGCGCCTTCCCCATGCTTCGTCGCGCCGCCCTGCTGGTCATGCTGCTGCCGGCCTGCCGGTGGCGGCCCGCCGCCGAACCGGTCGAGGCGGCAATCGCCGTGCACTACCTCGCCGCCGACGAACGCACCTCCTACCAGAGCATGCAGCGGCTGGTTCTGACCCGCCTGCTGGCGGAGGAGGATGCCCGGCTGAACCTTGTGCTGCATCCAGCCGGCGGCAGTGCCGAGCGTCAGGTCCGGCAACTGCGTGCCGCCCTCCGCGAGAAACCGGAGTTCCTGATCGTCAGTCCGCTGGACGCCGTCCCTCTGGCCGAACCGCTCGCCGAAGCGCGCCAAAACGGCACCCTGGTCATCGGCCTGGGCGAAGCCGCCACCCAACTGCCCTGTGACACCGTGTTGTTCACTCCGCAGAAGGACATTGGCAGGGTGGCCGGCGGCTTGATCCGCCGGGCGCTCGAACGACGCGCCCAGGATCGCGGGCTGTCGGCACCGGAAGGCCGCGTGGTGCAGATCCGCGGCGACGAGGAGGATGCCGACGGCCGCGCCCGCGATGACGGGTTTCGCGAGGCCCTGGCCGGCGCCCCGGGATTGGTGCTGGTGCATGACGCCCCCGGCTTCTGGAAGCGCGAGGAGACCGCCGAGCGCGTGCGCGAGGCACTGCGACTGCAGGGGAGCTTCGACGCGGTGTTCGCCCACGATGACCTCATGGCCGCCGGCGCGATCGACGCCCTGGCCCCGGAGGTGCGCGAGAACGTGCTGGTGGTCGGCACCGACGGCCACGGTGGCCGGGTCGGCGGCCACACGCTGGTCAATGCCGGCGTGCTCGATGCCACCATCTACCAACCCCTGCTGGTGGACTACGCGGTCCTGCTCATCGCCAAAAGGCTGCGTGAACCGGCTTTCCAGCCCAAGCCTCAGTATGAACTCAAGCCGCGCACGGTGACCCCGCGCGAGCTTGACGACATTCGCCTGAACGGCATGGCCCCCTATCCGGAGCCCTGACCGATCATTCAGCGGCCTTGCGCGGCGCCTTTTTGGCCGCCGGTTTTTTGACGGCAGCCTTTTTGGCGGGTGCCTTCTTCGCCGCGGGTTTCTTCGCGGCCGGCTTTCCGGCGTCATCTCTCCTGGCGGCGCTTTTCTTCGTGGTCCGGCCCGGGGAGCGCTTGAGCGTGGCGCGCCGCGCCGCGGCGGCCTTGCCGGCGGTTGCCGCCGCGGCGGGTGCCTCGGCCTCCTCGGTGAGCGGCAGGCGCGGGGCGTCGCCCCACAATTCCTCAAGGCGATAGAACTCGCGCTTCTCCGGACTGAGCACGTGCACAAGCACGTTCGGGTAGTTGACGATCAGCCACTGGCTTTCGTAGTTGCCGTCGCCTCCGAGCGGCTTGAGGTCGTGTTCCTCACGCAGCCGCTCGACGATTTCGTCGCGGACCGCGCGCAGGTGCGGATTGGAGGTGGCCGTGCCGATGACAAAAAAGTCGGTGACCGGCGAGATGCCCCGCAGGTCAAGCAGGACGAGGTCGGCGGCCTTTTTGTCGGCGGCATACTGGGCGCACAGGCGCGCGATTTCGAGAGATTCCATGGTTGCAGGTTGACGAGTTCCTTCCAAAGCCGATTTTTGCTCGGAAAGCAAGCTGGCAAAGCCGTTGGCCGGGACAATCCGCCATCCCGCTGGAACGAAGCTTGCGCACCCACGGCAACAGGCCGAGTCCTCCCCACCCCCAAAAAAACATGAACCCCCGCAACATTGCCCTCCTGCTCCTGATCCTGTCGCTTGGCTACGGGATCTGGCATTACCACTCCGACGCCGGCCGGCTCCGCCAGGAGCTGGAAACCCAAAAGACCGCCCACGCCGCCGCCCTTGAGGCCAAGGCTCGCGAAATGCAAAGCGCTCTCGCGGCCCAGAACGCGCAGCACCAGAAGGCGCTGCAGGCCCTCAACGACGAAACCGACCAAAAACTCTCCCAGCTGCGCCAGAGCCAGCGCCAGCAGATCGCCCAGGCCTACAAGGAGTTTGAGAACATCTTCGCCGGCAACCGCCAGACGATGGAGTATCTCAACCTGCTGGAAGGCAAGGTGAAGTCCGGTCAGCAACTGTCCAAGATCGAAGTCGAGAAGCTGACCCTCATCACCAGCGGCATCGGTTTCCTGCAGAAGCAGTATCAGAAGCCGCTGCAGGAATTCACCGCACTGCAGGACTATTTTGAAAACGCCGCCAACCAGCCCAACGAGAAGCCAAAGTCCGGCTTTGGCTTCTTCAAGCGCATCTTCAGCAAGGACTTCCGCGAGGCTGAGAAGGAGTTTTACCGCGAGGAGGGTGCCCGCCGCGCCTTCACCGAGGCTCAGGCCAAGTTCAACGAGGTCTATGCCGGTGCCCAGCGCTCGATGCGCGCCGTCAACCTCGATGCCGAGGGCCACATCCGCAAACTCACGGAGCTGATCGAGGACAAAAAGACCGCCAACGCGGACGACCTCGTCGGCTTCTTTGAGAAGGCGCGCCAGGCCTTGCGCACGCACCAGAGCGTCCTCGATTTCGAACCGGAGCCCCCGGCGCAGGCGCCGAAGGTCCAGCCTTGAAGACTCACCGGTGCGTGACAGCGCGGCCGGCTCTGCTATGAGTGGCCGCGTGCGTTCCCCATCGCCCGTCCTCCTCCTGCTGGTCCTGCTTCTTGCCGGGGCCGGTCTGGGACTGTGGCTGAACCAGCGTGCTCAGGACCCCCGGCCCGTTGAGGCTGCCCCACTTGCGCCGGCGGAGGATCTTGCCGCGCAGGTCCGCCTGCTCGAGGGGCAGGTCGAATACCTGCAGGGGCAAAACCACGTTCTTGAAGAGGAAAATGCCCGCCTGCAGCAGCGGCTGGCGCAAACCACCGCTCCAGGCGCCCCGCGCATGGCCGCCAGCCCCGCCGACACGGATGTTCTGCCGGATTTTGCCGGCCTGAGCTTGGCCCTGCTGAAATTCCGCCGCCTGCACGCCCTGCCCCTGACGGTCGCGGCCGCGCCGCAGGCGGAGGTCGAGGCACGCGTCCTCGACTGGCTGCGCCGTCGCCAGCCCGGCGACGAAGGCCCGCGCCTGGCCCTGGCACTGCACGCCCTCGGGGTGATCGACCGTCCGGTCGATCCCCTGCCCCTGCGCGCCGCCCTGCTGACCCGCCAGCTCGGCGGCTGGTATGATGCGGCCAGCGGCATCCTGCAGGTCGTCGACGCCGCGCCCGCCCCCGGCAAGCCGGCACCCGACCGGCCGTTGGCGGTCGCCTTCGGCCAGCTGCTGCGCGAGTATGGCGACGTGCTTTTCCCTGAAAAGGCACCCCTGAGCACCGATGCCCGGCTGGCGCGCGAGGCACTGATCGCGGGCGACGCCGGTTTGACACGCTTTTTGTTCAGCCTGGAGAACCCGGCCGGCAGCCCGCCCGATGCCTTCCCGGCCGAGGATCCCGACCACCCGCTCAACGAGGTGGCCCTGCCGGTGTTCCTGCGCGAGTTGTATCTTCATCCCTTCAACCGCGGCTTCGAGTTCGCCCGCGACTTGCACGGCACGGGCGGCTTTGCCCAGCTTGACGCCGCCTACTCGCGCCCCCCGGCCGGGGCGGCGGAACTCGCCGACGCGGAACGGTTTCTTGCCGGCGCCGGCCTCCGCCCTGAACCCCCGGCCCTGCCGCCGCTGAAGGCGGGCGGTGCCGAACCCTACTGGGACGACTGCCTGGGCCCGTTCGCCTGCCTGACGGCGCTGCGCGCCTACAACAGCGACGAGGTGGCATCCGCCGCCGTGCGCGGCTGGCGCGGCGACCGGTTGCTGGCCTTTGCGGCACCGGAGCACAAACGCGACCACGCCCTCTGGCAAACCCTGTGGTCCGAACCCGCCCAGGCGGAGCGATTTCTTGAGGCGCTGCGCACCTGCCTGCTGCAGCGCTGGGACATAGAGGCCGAGTCGGGGACCGGCACCACCCTGGTGCTGCGCCCGGCGGGCCGCAGCGTGCGCCTCCGGCACAATTTCGGCGGCCGCGGCGTCCTCCTCATTGATGCAGCCGACGATGCCACGGCATCCGCCTTGCAAGCCGCCGTGGATGCGGTATCCGCTGACGCTCCATGACCGCCAAGCAAGTGCTCTATTCCGGCCGCGTCCAGGGCGTCGGCTTTCGTTACAGCGTCAAGCAGATCGCCTCCGGCTACGAGGTCACCGGCTTCGTCCGCAACCTGCCCGACGGTCGCGTCGAACTGCAGGCGGCGGCCCGGGAAACCGACGAACTGGCGGAATTCCTGGCCGCCATCCAGGAAAGCAATCTCGGTTCCCTGATCCGCGACTTCGAAACTCATGCGCTGCCGGCTCCGTCCGGCTGGCGCGGCTTCACCATCGAAAAATGACCCCGCCCGCACTCCTGTTCCGCGCGACCCTGCTGACGCTGGGTCTGGTCGCCTGCAGCGCAACCCCTCCCCCGCCAACGGCGACCGGCCCGCGCCTGACGGCGGCCCAGCTCCAGAGGGTCGGCCAGCGCATCTGGCAGAACGAGTGCGCCGGCAGCATCGCCGGTCTGACGAGTTGGAACACCGGCGAGGATTTTGCCTCGCTTGGCATTGGCCATTTCATCTGGTACCCGGCGGGTCGCCGAGGACCCTTTGAGGAAAGCTTCCCGCCGCTGGCCGACCATCTGGCCGCGCGCGGTGTGGCGGTGCCCTCCTGGGCGCGTGGCGCCTGTCCCTGGGACAACAAGGCCGCCTTCGAGGCCGATGCCGGCGGGCCTCGCCAGCGCGAACTGCGCACGCTGCTGGCCGGCACCGTCGCCCTGCAAACCGAATTCATCCTCGCGCGGCTACAGCGCGCGCTGCCGAAAATGTTCGCCCAAGCCCGCCAGCCGCAGCGGGTTCAGGCCGGTTTCCACGGCCTGCTGGCCACCCCGGAGGGCGCGTTCTGCCTGATCGACTACGTCAATTTCAAGGGGGAGGGCACCGCCCCGGCGGAGCGCTACCAAGGGGAGGGTTGGGGGCTGCTTCAGGTGCTTGAGGGCATGACGGGCTCCACGCCCGCCGCCTTCGCCGCCTCGGCCAAGCAGGTGCTCTCGCGCCGGGTGGCAAACGCGCCGCCGGAGCGACGGGAATCGCGCTGGCTGGCGGGTTGGCACAACCGCTGCGACGGATACCTGCGACCGCTCTGAAGCGGCGCTTGCAGGTTGCGTTCGCCGCGCTTTGTGCTTGGTTGAAGTTTCCCCATCCGCCGCCATGTCCGCCCCCTCTTCGTCCAACGCCCCGGAATCCGGCTCCTTCTGGAGCGTCGCCAACGTCATCATCGCCGCTGCCGTCGGCGGTTTCGCCCTGTTTTGGGGTGCCTCGCTGATGATCGGCACGATCCGTCAGACCACCGGTTCGAAGGAGGAAGCCGCCCCGCCGGCAGCTGCTCCGGCAGCCCCTGCGGCAGCCGCCTCTTCCACCGCCGCCCCGGCCTCGGCCGAAGTGATCGAAGTCACCATCAAGCCGGACACCGCCAACCCCCTGGCCTATGACACCAAGGAATTCACGGTGAAGGCCGGCGCCAAGGTGAAGCTGACCTTCAACAACGTCCACCCGACCGTGCCGCAGCCGCACAACATCGTCATCGGCACCGCCGGTTCCAAGGACAAGCTGATGGGCCTCGCCATGCAGATGGCGACGGCACCGGACGGCATGGCCAAGGGCTTCATCCCTGAGGCGCCGGAAATCCTTTTCCACACCAAACTTCTCCAGCCCGGCCAAAGCGAAACGCTGGAATTCACCGCCCCCGCCGCGGGCGAATACCCCTACCTTTGCACCTTCCCCGGCCACGCCGTCCTCATGAACGGCGTCATGAAGGTGCAGTAAGGCTCCCGCCGCTGCGGCCTGCGACACGCGAGCGCGGCGGGCCAGACCCGTGACGCCGATGCCCCTGCCGCTCTCCATCAGCATCATCTCGAAGAACGAGGAAGCCAACCTGCGGCGCTGCCTCGCCAGCGCCGCTGACCTCGCCGGGGAAATCATCGTCGTCGATTCCGGCTCCACCGACGCCACCCTCGAAGTGGCGCGCGAATTTGGCGCCCGCGTTGAGCATCAGGACTGGCTCGGCCATCGCGACCAGAAAAACGTCGCCCTGCGCCTGTGCACGCTTCCCTGGGTGCTGGCCCTCGACTGCGATGAGGAGTTGTCCCCGGAACTCCGTCGCTCCATCCAGGCGTTTTTTGCCGAAGGCAGACACGAGCATCACGACGGCGGCGTCATGGCCCGCAAGGTGTATTTCCTCGGCCGCTGGATCACCCATGGCGACTGGTATCCCGACCGCAAGCTGCGCCTGTTCCGTCGCGAGGGCGCGGTTTGGGGCGGCAGTCCGGAGCACGACAAGGTGGTGCTGCCGGCGAACGCCCGGCCGACGCTGCGCCTGGAGGGCGACCTGCACCACTACTCGTTCCGCGACATGAGCCACTTCGTGTCGAAGATCAACGGTTTCGCCGATGTCT
Organism: Prosthecobacter sp.; assembly: GCA_030827515.1. Lineage (GTDB taxonomy): Bacteria > Verrucomicrobiota > Verrucomicrobiia > Verrucomicrobiales > Verrucomicrobiaceae > Prosthecobacter. Next base: position 7,362 of record JAUREI010000095.1, read on the forward strand.
TCCTCGCCCGCCAGGAGGCGGACGGCGCCCGCTGGCGACTGGCACCCACCCTGCTGCGGCCATTCTGGCGCTTCTTCCGCGCCTACGTCCTGCGCCGGGGTTTTCTCGACGGCTTTCCCGGCTTCTGGATCGCCATTGCGACCGCCTTTTTTGCCTTCGTGCGCTACAGCCGCAAGTTCGAGGCCGAACAGGCCGGCCGTCCCCCACCCTGATCCATTTCCATGTTCCAAACCGGCCAGAAAGTCGTCTGCATTGACGATGCCTTCGATCCCTGGGTCTATGACCTTTACCGGGCCCTGCCCCGCAAGGACCGCACCTACACGATCCGCGCCGTCCGCGCCGGTCGCTCCAACCCGGTGTTCTCCGTCACCGATGACGCCGAAATCCGCCTGACCGGCGCCGATTTTGACCTGCTGATCCTGCTCGAGGAACTGCTCAACCCGGACGACCCGCACTCAAGCGTCAAGCAGGAGCTTGGCTTTCGCTCCGAACGCTTCGCTCCCCTGGAAGCCGACGAGGAGGAGGCCGAGGCGCGCGAACTTGCCGGGGTCGGCGTCGAGGCCTGGTGAAACCCACCCAACCATGCTGACCCTGTATACCTATCGCAACTGCTCGACCTGCCGCGCCGCCGTCAAGTGGCTGCGCCGTCAGGGCATCGCCTTTGAAGAGCATCCGATTCGCGATCAACCGCCCTCTGTCGAGACGTTGCTCCAGGCGCTCACCGATCTGGGCGGCGACCTGCGCGCGCTGTTCAACACCTCCGGTCAGGATTACCGGGCGCTCAACCTCAAGGATCGCCTGCCCACGATGGGGGTCGAGGAGGCCCTGAGGATGCTCGCCGGCAACGGCAACCTGATCAAGCGCCCCTTCGCCCGGGATGCATCCCGGGGGCTGACTCTGGTCGGCTTCAAGGAAACTGCCTGGAGCGACGCACTTACCTGATCCCGTCAGGCCGGTTTCAACTGAGACGACTGCCGACGGCCACCGTGTGCCCGTGCAAAAAGTCGGTGGCCGACAAACGGCGGCCACCGGCGCCCTGCACCTCCTCAAGTCGCAGCAGGCCGCGCCCGCAGGCCACGGTCCATCCCGTCTTCGGGTCGGCGCCGACCACCGTGCCCGGCAGGGCGCAGGCATCGGATTCCGGCAGGGCGCTGGCCCGGTGGATTTTCAACACGGTGTGCCCTTCCAGGACGGCTTGGGTGCCCGGCCAGGGTTGGTAGGCGCGGATCAGCCTTACCAATTCCACCGCCGGACGCGACCAGTCGAGCCGGCCGTCCTCGCGCCGCAACTTGCCGCAATGCGTGGCCAAGGCCGGATCCTGCGGAATGCGTGGCGCAGTGCCAGCCTCGAGCAAGTCGAGCGCGCGCTCCAGCGCCACCGGTGCAAGGGCGGCCAGACGGTCGTGCAGACGTCCCCCGGTGTCATCCGCCAGGACCGGCGTCCGCTCCATGAGCAGGATGTCGCCGGTGTCCAGCCCCTCGTCCATGTACATCACGGTGATGCCGGATTCCGCGTCGCCCTCACGGATGACGGCCTGAATGGGCGCTGCCCCGCGATGCCGGGGCAGCAGGGATGCGTGCAGGTTCAGACAACCGCGCCGGGGCACCTGCAGCACTGCGGGCGGGAGCAACTGACCGTAGGCCGCAACAATGGCAACGTCGGCGTCGAAAGCCCGCAATTCCTCGATCGCATGACGGATCTTCGGCGGTTGCAGCACCGGCAGGCCGGCCTCCAGAGCGCGCACCTTGACCAGCGGCGGCGTCAGCACGAGACGGCGGCCGGCCGGCTTGTCCGGCTGGGTGACAACGCCAACCAGTTGATGCTTGGGGGTGGCCATCAGCCACTCCAGACTGGGCAAGCCGATGTCACCGGTGCCAATGAAGAGAAGACGCATGTCGTGCCGGACTCAGGCCTTCATCTTCTCGATCTGCTGCCAGGCCTCGAGACGCATGACATGGCCGAGAATGTCGTAAAGCACCTTCGCCGGGGACTGGCTGGCATCGATCTCGACGATGCGGTCGCCGGAATAGTAGTCCAGAATCGGCTTGGTCTCCGCCTCGTAGGTGGCGAAGCGGTTCTGGATGACCGACTCGCTGGCATCATCAAAGCGGTTGTCCTTGAGAGCGCGCTTGCGCAGTCGGCGCGCCAGTTCGGTGCGGTCCGGGCAGGAAAGATGGAAGACCTTCAGGACCTCGATGTCGGCCTCCATGTGCTTGGCCTGCTCAACATTGCGCGGGATGCCGTCGAGCACCAGGAAGTCGATCTCGGGCTTGAAGGTGTGGCTGTCGACCCGCTGCATGATGTTGGCGCGCCAAAGCTGCACCGTGACATCGTCGGGGACCAGTTCACCGCGACTCGAGAACTCCACGAACTTTTGCCCGAGCGGCGTGCGCGTGTCGAGGGAACGGAAGACATCGCCACAGGCGAGGTGGTGGAAGCGCGGGATTTTGCCCAAAACCATGCCCTGAGTGCCCTTGCCACTGCCGGGGGCGCCAAGGATCAGGAGTGTGCGAAAACGGGGGGAGGCGGGAGCGTCCATGACGCGGACGCATAGCACGTCACGGGCCTGTCACAAGATTCCATTGTTATTCGAGGCGATTTCCTCGAGCCAGCAAACCGCCTGGGCGGCCACTTCGGCGGCAGAAAGCTCCGTGAGGTTCCCCGTTTGCGCGCGCAGCACCCGAACGCCCGGCTGGGGCGGCGCCCAGATCTGCGGGTCGGTGGGTCCAAACAGTAGCAGGCAGGGCAGCCCGCAGGCCGCCGCCAGATGGGAAATGCCACTGTCATGCCCGAGAAAGGCGGTATATCCACCGAACCGTTCGGCCAACTCGGGCAGCGGTCGCTGGTGCCAGACCTCCGCGTCCGCGGGAATCCCTGCCAGCTGGCCGCGTGCCTCCTCGACTTCACCGGTGACATGGATCACCCGGCAGCCGCGTGCTTCGAGCCTGGCCGCCACCTCCAGCCAGCGATCCAGCGGCCAGTTCTTGCGCACCGAACCGCTGCCCGGATGCAGGACAACGCTGGACACCTCTCCGGCACCGGCCCGGCGCGGAAAAAACGGCCGGCGCCAGTCGCCGTCCTCAAGGAACATGGCCAGGCGCTCCAGAGGCCGGGCCAACTGCAGCGCGGCATGCCCCTGCCCCGGCAGCACCTGGTGCGGGCATTCGATCAGAGTCTTGACCCCGGCACGGGCAAGGTTGTCGCGAAAGATGCCGTCCGGGTCATAAAGGTAACTGAGCACAAGGTTGAATCCGGCCAGGTAGGCGGCCAAGTCCGGGGCAATGTCCCCGCCCCGGGCAAACAGCCTCGCCATGCCGCCGTGCTCAAGGGCGCGCGTGCTGTCGGCCACACCCGCCGCCACGGCCAGAGCGGTGATGCCGGGATACCCGAGCACCTCGACGTGGTTGTCCGGCAGTGTCTCGCGCAGCAGGCGCAGGGCCGGCAGGGTGAGGATGAAATCGCCCACGGCACCGCCGCGAATGACCAGCACGCGTCCGCCCGCCGCCATGGCTCAATAAGTGGTCAGCGCCAGCAGCAGCAACACGGCGCCATAGATCATGCCGGCCCAGACCGCAGCGGCCCAGCGCACCGGCTTGGCCAGCAGCCAGTCGATCGCGTCGCGCATCAGGAAGGGCATGCCAACCAGGAACATGCCTCCGATGATCCAGACATAGGCCAGCACCGGCAGCAGCAGACGGGTGATCTGCGGCTGCAGGAAGGCGGCACACAGCACCGGGCCTGCGGCAAGCAGCATCAGTGAGCCGAGGGCGCGCACGGCGAGAAATTCCTTCACGTGAACCAGAACCAGCACGAAGGCGATCGGCACCAGGGTGAGGAACCATTTCCGCAGGAAAAAGAACTCGCCCATGTCGATGTTGGCCAGGCACATCATCCCCCAGAGGAACCCGATGGTGAGCAGAATGGCCCCCCAGGCGTAGTTGCGGGGAAAGGCGCGCAGGAAAGCCTGGGCGCGTTCGGCGTTGCGCCAGGCCCAGGCGTGCTTGGCCAGCAGCAGCAGGCCAAGCACCACGCCCGTGCCCTTGAGCGGCAGTCCGCCTTCAGGTTCGAGGTGGTAGAGGTAGTCGTGCAGTTCCTTCAGCATGGGAAGGCCGCTACCCTGCCGCTTCCCGCCGGCGAATCAACGACGAACATCCGCTTCGCCCTTGCCAGCGCCCCGGCGGCGGTGCCATGTGGGGCCATGAGCAGAACCGGAAAACGCCAGGTCATCAGCGGCCAGGAAGTCAGCCCGCGCAAAAGCCTCGGCCAGAATTTCCTGGTCGATCCGCAGATGGCGCGCTGGATCGCCGACCAGGTCGACCCGGACGGCGCCTCCCTCGTCGTCGAACCCGGCCCCGGGCTTGGCGCCATGACCGAACACCTGCTGGGCCGCCCGCAGCGGCTCCTTCTGATCGAAAAGGACAACGAGCTGGCCCCGCAACTTGCCGCCCGCTTCGCCGACCGCACCGACGTCGAGGTGCTGCACGCCGACGCCACCCGCGTCGACCTGCGCCCGTGGTACCGCCACGGCGATGTCCGCGTCGCCGGCAACCTGCCCTACTCCGTCGGTGGCGAGATCCTCAAGCGCCTGCTGACACCGCCGACCCCGGTCACCCTTGCGGTGTTCATGCTGCAGAAGGAAGTCTGCCAGCGCCTTGCCGCGCGTGTCGGCGAGGACGGCTACGGTGCCCTCTCGGTGCTCGTCCAGAAGGATTGGAACGTCGAACTGCTGCGCATTGTCCCGCCGGACGTGTTCAAGCCGCGCCCCAAAGTGGACAGCGCTGTCGTGCGTCTCACCCCGCGCGACCCGGCCGGTCTGCCGGTGTGCGACCGCCGCCAGTTTGACCGACTCGTGCGCATGGGCTTCAGCCAGCGCCGCAAGCAGTTGAAGAACCTGCTGCCGGATCCTCCCGGCGGCTGGGAGGCGCTGACCGGCGACCTGAACCGGCCGGCAACCCTGCGTGCCGAGGAACTGCCGCTCGAGGACTGGATCCGCCTCACCCGCTGGTATGAACAACGCCTTGAGGCCGACGCCGGCCAGAAGGCGTCCGAGCTGTTTGACGTCGTCAACGAGCGCAACGAGGTCACCGGTCAGCTCACCCGCGGCGAGGTGCATGCGCGCGGTCTGCTGCATCGCGCCGTGCACATTTTTGTCCTCAACAGCCGCGGTGAGGTCTTCCTGCAGAAGCGCTCCCATCTCAAGGACGTCTCCCCCCTCAAGTGGGACAGCAGCGCCGCGGGCCATCTGGACGCAGGCGAAAGCTACGCCGACTGTGCCCTGCGCGAACTGCGCGAGGAGAACGGCATTGAGGTGCCGGCCACCGAACTCGCCGCCCAGTTGCCTGCCGGCGAGCACACCGATCATGAATTCGTCGAGCTGCGTCTGGCGCGTCACAACGGCCCGATGCACTGCCCCCCCGAGGAGATCGCCTGCGGCGAGTGGTTTGCCCCGGAACTGGTCGATGCCTGGGTGAACGATCGCCCGCAGGACTTTGCCAAGGGCTTCGTGAGCTGCTGGCGCGCCTGGCGGGGTCGCTGAATCACACGAGGCCAAGCTTGCCGAGCACGGCTCGCAGTTCGGCCACCTTGGTCTCCTCCATCGGCGCCAGAGGCAGGCGCAACTCATCGGTGCAGCGTCCGGCCAGAGCCATCGCGGTCTTCACCGGAATCGGGTTGGTGGCAAGCTTCAGGAAGGCGGCGAACAGCGGGTAATACTGCTCGTGCAGTGCCCGCGCGCCGGCGTAGTCGCCCTTCAGGGCCAGCCCGACCATGTCGCTGATCTGACGCGGGATGACGTTGGAGGCAACGCTGACGACGCCGACACCCCCCACCGACATGAACGGCAGGGTCAGGCCGTCATCGCCGGAAAGGATCTCGAAGTTCGACGGCAGCAGTTGGCGCATCTGGCTGACGCGCTCCGGGTTGCCGCCGGCCTCCTTGATGGCGCGGATGTTCGGGCAGGCGGACACGAGGCGCTCCAGCACGTCGAGGCCAATCTCGATGCCGCAGCGACCGGGGATGCTGTACAGCATGATCGGCAGCGAGGTGCTCTCGGCGACCGCCTTGAAATGCTGAAACAAACCCTCCGGTGTCGGCTTGTTGTAATAGGGCGCCACCTGCAGGGAGGCGGTGGCACCGGCCGCTTCGGCCGCCTGGGTCAGGGACACGGCCTCGCGCGTGCTGTTGGCACCGGTGCCGGCCATGACGATGCCGCGTCCACGGGCATACTCGACGGTCAGACGGACGACGCGGTCGTGCTCCTCATAGTCGAGGGTGGGCGACTCCCCGGTGGTGCCGCAGGGCACGACGCCGGTGACGCCGCTGTCGAACTGGAAATCCACCAACTGCTTGAGCGACGCCTCGTCGATCTGGCCGTTGCGAAAGGGGGTGATGATGGCGGTGTGGGTGCCGGCGAACATGGGAGGGAAAGACAGAACTGCGAATGGTCCGGAGGGCGCGCGCCGGCAGAAGCCGGCGCGAATTTCGGGACGAATCCCGACCAAAGGCCGCATTTGCCTTTGTTCAAGGCCTTTGCGCGGCGCCCTGCGGGGAAGCGCCGGCCGGACTCAGATTTCCACGGTTCCCTGGAAGACGAAATCCGCCGGGCCCAACAGCGTGACGCTGGAA
>JAUREI010000250.1 GCA_030827515.1 Prosthecobacter sp.
GGTCACTTCAATGCCTGCCGCAGCGGGGCTTGTCCATTAACGGCGACCTGGTGGCGTGGGGCTCTCTACGGGGCTTTTCTCGGCCTGCTCTACGCCGGCGCCTCGCGCGCCTGACCCCCAACGAAAAGCGGCATCCCGTCGCCGGGATGCCGCCAAAGTCAGGCTGTCAGCAGGTCTCCGTAGCGACCACCGCCGCCGTAGCCGCCACGGCCACCACGGCCGCCGCCACCACCGCCGCCGCCGCCGTAGCCACCACGGCCACCGCCGCCGCCGCCACCGGCGTAGGACGGGCGATCTTCCTTCGGGCGGGCTTCGTTGATCGTCAGGTTGCGACCCCCGTATTCCTGTTCGTTGAGGCCCTTGATCGCCTCGTTCATGGCCATGGCGCTGTCCATGGTGACGAAGGCGAAGCCGCGCGGGCGGCCGGACTCGCGGTCCATCGGCAGGTAAACTTCGGTGACAGTGCCGTAGTCGGAGAAGAGAGTGCGAACGTCTTCTTCGGTAGCGTTGAAGGGCAGGTTGCCCACATACATTTTCGTGTTCATTAGCTTGATTGAAGCAAGCACCGCGGGGGCCTAGGTAAGCTCCGTTATCGGATTTCAGAACACCAAAGAATCAACCTGATGAACAACTTCATTTAGCCTTTATCAGGTTAACTTGCTGAACTTCACCATCGCCGCCACCAATCGGAACGCAAACCCTATTTGTGAAAAACATCCGCCGGTGCTGTCGCCGGTGTCCCCAGCAGCCCGGCCGGCGCCGCTTCCAGGCGCGTGCGCAGTCGCTCGGGGATCGGCACGGCCTTCATCTTCCGGGTCGCGGCGTCGCGCTGCACGCAGGCGGCCACGATGACGCCCTCGGCGGCCAGGCTGCCGTCGAGCTTCCAGAAGCGCACGCGGTGGCGCAGGGTGCGCGCGCGCACCTCCTCGATGAGCAGTTCCATGACGAACTCCTCCTCGAAATGCAGTGGCGCCCGGTAGTCGCACGAGGCGTGCACCCGCGGCCAGCCCACCCGGTCCTCCGGCGCCACCTCGTTGTGGCCGTCCCAGATCGACAGCCCCAGGCTGCGGAAGAAGTCGTGCTCCACCCGCTCCATGTAGCGGAAGAAGTTGGAGAAATGCACGATGCCGGCCATGTCCGTGTCGGCAAACTGGACGCGGTCGCGGAGCAGGTGTCGGTGGCGCATGCCCGACTATGAACCGCGCTGACCGCGGCGCGCCAGCGTTTTGTGCAGTCCCCGCCACGGCGCTTGCGCACCCGGCATCGCCCGCCAGACTGCTCCGGTGAACGCCGTGACCCCCGAACTGCTCGACCAACTCCGCACCCTGCTCTCGCCCGACCGCGTCCTGACGCGCGACGAGGACATCCTGCCCTACGGCTTCGACGGCACCGCGGCCCTCAAGCAGCGCCCCGGGGCGGTGGTCTTCCCGCTCACCACCGAGGAGGTGGCCGGCTGCGTGCGCGCCGCCCGCGACGCCGCCGTGCCGGTGGTCACCCGCGGCTCCGGCACCGGTCTCAGCGGCGGCAGCGTGCCCCTGCCCGGCTGCCTGGTCCTCTGCCTGGCGCGCATGGACCGACTGCTCGAGATCGATGAAAAGAACCTGACCCTCCATGCCCAGTGCGGGGTCATCACCAAGGAGATCGACGATGCCGCCGCCCGGGTCGGCCTGTTCTACCCGCCCGATCCCGGCTCGATGAAGATCAGCACCATCGGCGGCAACGTCGCCGAGAACTCCGGCGGCCTGCGCGGCCTCAAATACGGCGTCACCCGTGACTACGTCATGGGCCTGCGTGTCGTCCTGCCCGATGGCACCGCCACCTGGCTCGGCAACAAATGCGTCAAGGACGTCGCCGGTTATTCCATGAAGGACCTCTTTGTCGGCAGCGAGGGCACGCTCGGCATCATCACCGAGGTCATGCTCAAGCTCCTGCCCCGGCCGCAGGCGCGCAAGACGATGCTCGCCCTCTACGACAGCATGGAGGAGGCCGCCGAAACCATCTCCGCCATCATCGCCGCCAAGATCATCCCCTGCACCCTCGAGTTCCTCGACCGCGTCACGGTCCAGTGCGTCGAGGACTACGCCAAGATCGGCCTGCCCACCGATGTCGAGGCGGTTGTGCTCATGGAGACCGACGGCCATCCCGTGGTCGTCGAGGAGGAAACCGCGCAGATCATGGACCTCGCCCGCCGCCACGGCGCCCGCGAGGTGCGCGCCGCCGCCGATGAGGCCGAGGGCGCCAGCCTCGCCGCCGCCCGCCGCAATGCCTTCTCCGCCCTCGCCCGCGTGCGCCCCACCACCATCCTCGAGGATGTCACCGTGCCGCGCAGCGAACTGGCCACCATGGTCGGCTTCATCCGCCAGTGCGCCGAACGCCACCGCCTGCGCGTCGGCACCTTCGGCCACCTCGGCGACGGCAATCTGCACCCGACCTTCCTCACCGACGAACGCGACACCGAGGAGATGCACCGGGTCGAGGTGGCGCTCGAGGAGATCGTCGCCGAAACCCTCCGCCTCGGCGGCACCGTCACCGGTGAGCACGGCGTTGGTCTCGCCAAGAAGGCCTTCATCCGTCGCCAGCTCGGCGAGGCCAGCTACGAACTCATGCGCCAGATCAAGCGCGCCCTCGATCCCCAGGGCCTGCTCAACCCGGGCAAGATCTTCGACCTGTGAGCCGCGTCGTCATCACCGCCGCCGAAACCGTCTGCGCCCTCGGCGGCGACCTCGACACCTGCCTGCAGGCCTGGCGCGACGGCCGCAGCGGCCTCGTGCCCGAGGACGGCCGCCTGGTCGGTCGCATCGCCGACCGACGTCCCCTCAAGGGCCGGCGCTATGGCGCCGCCAGCAACCTCGCCGTCCATGTCGCCCGCCGTGCCGTCGAACGCGCCGGCTGGACGCCGGAACAAACCGCCTCCGCCTGGCTCTTCGCCGCCAGCAGTCGCGGCAATGCCGGCGAACTCCTCGGCGCCCACGCCTGGCGCCGTCCCTCGCGCCGCTTCAGCGCCAGCAACAGCATGCACAGCGAGATCGCCGCCGCCGCCAGCATTGAGCTCGGCCTGCGCGGTCCCTGGCAACTGCTCTCCAACGGCTGCTCCTCCGGCCTCGACGCCCTCGGCCTCGCCTGGATGGCCCTGAAAGCCGGCGCCACCCGCCGCGCCCTCGTCCTCGCCGTCGACCTGCCCCTGCTGCCCGAACTCCTGCGCGACTTCGCCGACACCCGCCTGCTCGCCCGCAGCGAGCGCAACGATCCCCTCGCCCCCGCCACCGCCGGATTCCAGCCCGGCGAAGCCGGTGTCGCCCTCACCCTGGAACTCGACCGCGACGGCTGGGCGGAA
>JAUREI010000115.1 GCA_030827515.1 Prosthecobacter sp.
AGGGGGATTCGACGGCACCCTCGCCGCTCTGGCCCTGCTGCGCGAGGCGCCGCGCCAGCTTCTCCTGACGGAAGCGTTCCCGCCGCTCCTTCCAGCGTTCGAACTTGGACTTTTTGCGCTCGGGCGACGGCGCTTCACCGCTAGGGGCGGGTTCCGCAGCGGCGCTTGCCGGTGCCGGTTCCACGGCGGCCGCCTGAACCGGCGGCGCAACCGCTTCGATGGCGGGAGCTGGCGTGGGGGCTTCGGCGGCTTCCACTGACGGGGGCGGCGCGGCGGTTTCCTGCTCCTGCATCGCGGCAAGCATGGCCGCGGCCTTTTTCACGGCGGCTGAGCGACGCGGAGCCCGTGGCTTGGCGGCGGGTGTCGCTTCGGGTTCGAGGGGAGCTTGCTCCGCCGGGGCGGGCGCAGCCGCCGGTTCGGCCGCGGCCTTCTTGGCGGCGGTTTTCCTGGCCGGGGCCTTCTTCGCGGGGGCCTTTTTCACCGCCGCCGTTTTCTTGGCCGCGGTTTTGCGCGCGGCGGTTTTCTTGGCGGGGGCGGGATCCGCGGACTGCAGATCGAGCAGGAGTTCTTCGTCGCTCATGGTGGGAAAGGGATCAGGCGAGGGCGTCGGCGATTTCGTCGGCGATCTCAAAGTTGGCGTGGACGTTCTGGGTGTCGTCGTAGTCGTCGAGCAGGTCGTGCAGCTTGATCACCGCGCGCGCCTGCTCGAGGTCGGTGAGGGTGACGGGTGTGGCGGGCTGGTAGATCAGCTTTTGCGAGCTGCTCTGAATGCCCTTGTCGCGCAATGCGCCAACCACCTGGAACAGCTGGTCGGTGGCGGTGTAGAGGATCCATTCGTTGTCGGCGTCCTCGACATCCTCGGCGCCGGCCTCGAGCGCGAGCTCCATCGCGGCGTCCTCATCGAGTCCGTTTTTGGGAATGCGGATTTCGCCGCTGCGGCTGAACTGGTAGGCGACACTGCCGGCGTCGGCAAAGGTGCCGCCATTCTTCGACAGCAGCACGCGCAGATCGTTGGCGGCGCGGTTGCGGTTGTCGGTGACGACCTCGATCATGAAGGCAACCCCTCCCGGGCCGTAGCCCTCATAGGTGATCTCCTCGATGGCGTCGCCGCCGAGCTCGCCGGCTCCCTTTTTGACGGCGCGCTCGATGTTGTCATTCGGCATGTTGGCGGCACGGGCGGCGAGGATGGCGGAACGCAGGCGGGCATTGAGGTCGGGATTCGATCCGCCGTGCTTGGCGGCGACCGTGAGTTCCTTGGAGAGCTTGCTGAAGACCTTGCCGCGTTTGACGTCCACGACGGCCTTGATGTGCTTCACTTTGGACCATTTGTTGTGTCCGGCCATGTTGCGATGCGGAAATGAGGAAGGGTTGGCGGACGACCTGGGCGGCGGGCGCGGCGTCCGAATGGGCTGGGAGCGATGGAGGGGGAAAGAGCGGCCTTGCCGCGGTCTCCGCTCGGTACAAGCCGGGGCTCGTCGCGGGAACGGGTTTCGAGGAGGGGTCGCCTGAAAACCACGGCTCCCTGCATGGGAGCGGACACCAGTGTTCACCTGATTGAGAGAACCAGGAACAAGAGAAGTGTGCGGGAGAGTCGGCGGGCTTGCAAGATGTTTTTTTCCTCGATGCCGGTCCGCAGATGCGTGTTATGCTGTAGAATGTCCTTGAAGGGCCCAACCCAAGACGAACGCGAAACCCACGGCTTCGCGCGCGCGGCTGTGGTGTCCCCGGAACTGGTGCTCGGGGATGTTGAATGCAACGCGGCGATCCTCCTGGCGGAGTTGCAGCGTCTGTCCGGCGAGGGTTGCCGGGTGATCGTGTTTCCGGAGCTGTGCCTGACTGGCTACTCCTGTGCCGATCTTTTTCATCTGCCCGGCCTGCAGGCGCAGGCGCTGGCGGCACTGGGGCGCCTGGCCGATGCCAGTGCCGGCCTGGGCGCGCTGGCGGTCATTGGCCTGCCGCTGGCGCTTGATGGTCGGCTCTACAACATGGCCGCCGTGATCGGGGCCGGGCGCATCCTTGGCTACGTGCCGAAGTCCTTCCTGCCCAACTCGGGCGAGTTTTACGAGCGCCGCTGGTTTTCGCCCGCCCACACGCTGACGGCGACCGAGGTCGGGGGTGTGCCTGCCGGCACGGATCTTTTGTTCGAGGTTGGCGACCTGCCGGGCCTGGTTCTCGGGGTTGAGATTTGCGAGGACCTGTGGACGGTGCAGCCTCCCTCGGGCCGTGCCGCGCTCGCCGGTGCCACCGTGCTGGCCAATCCCTCGGCGAGCAACGAACTGCTTGGCAAGGCGCCCTACCGCCGCAGCCTCGTGCTGCAGCAGAGCGCCCGCTGCCTGGCCGCCTACCTGTATGCAAGCGCCGGCGCCGGCGAATCCTCAACCGACACCGTGTATTCAGGTCACGGTCTCATCGCCGAAAACGGTGCCCTGCTCGCGGAATCGGAGCGCTTTCACTTTGGAACCCATGCCGTGCTGGCCGATCTGGATCTCCAGCGGCTGGCCCATGAACGCCAGCGCAGCGCCGCCTTCCGCGACGAGGCGCCGGACCGAATCTACCGGCGCATCCGCTGCACGCTTGGCACGGTGGCCGATGGCGGGGCTCTGCGACGTCCGCTGTCGCCCTGGCCCTTCGTGCCGCCCACGGGCGTGGGCCGCGACGAGGCCTGCCGGGAGATCATTGCCATCCAGTCCACCGGACTGGCGCGACGCCTGCGCCAGACGAAAAGTTCGACCGTCGTCGTCGGGCTGTCCGGCGGCCTCGATTCAACCCTCGCCCTGCTGGTGGTGATCGAGGCCCTGGAGCGCGCGGGACTGCCTCGCACCGCCGCGCTGGCGGTGACGATGCCGGGACTCGGCACCACCGCGCGCACGCGCGGCAACGCCGAGCAGTTGGCCGCGGCGCTCGGCGTGCCGCTGCGTGTCATCCCCATTGCCGCGGCCGTCGAACAGCATTTTCAGGACATCGCCCACCCGCCGGGCCGGCATGACGTCACCTTCGAGAACGCCCAGGCGCGCGAGCGCACGCAGATCCTGATGGATGTGGCCAACCAGACGGGAGGGATCGTGGCCGGCACCGGCGACCTCTCCGAGGCGGCGCTCGGCTGGTGCACCTTCAATGGCGACCACATGTCGATGTACCACGTCAACGCCGGCGTGCCGAAGACACTCGTCAGGTATCTCATCGAATGGTGCGCGACCGAGCGTCATGCGGCCGAGGCGGGTGACATCCTTCATGACATTGTCGCCACGCCGATCTCGCCCGAGTTGCTGCCGGCCGGTGCCGATGGCGGCATCGAACAGCGCACCGAGGATCTGGTCGGCCCCTACGAGTTGCACGACTTCTTCCTCTTCCATTTCGTCCGTCACGGCTGCGGCCGTGCCAAGCTTCGCTACCTGGCCTCCCAGGCTTTCGTGGGAACCCATGCCCCGGAGGTCATTGACACCTGGCTGGAAGTCTTCCTGCGCCGCTTCGCCCAGAACCAGTTCAAGCGTTCCTCGATGCCGGACGGACCCAAGGTCGGCACCGTGGCGCTTTCGCCGCGGGCTGACTGGCGCATGCCGAGCGACTGGGCCGGCCCGCTCGGTTGAGGGCCGCTCAGCGCGCCGCCTGGGCACGCACCTTCTGGTGTTCCAGGATGGCCTGGCGCGCCTCCGTTTCACGCCCTGCCTTGCGCTGGGCGTGGGCCAGGTTCAGCCAGGCCTGCGGGTGACGGGGCTGCAGTCGAACGGTGCGTTGCCAGGATTTGGCGGCCTCGGCATGCTCGCCGCGATGTGCCTGCAACAGGCCCTGATAATACCAGGCTTCGGCCTGGTCCGACGCCAGATTCAGGCTGCGGCGCACCGCGAGCTGCGCACCCGCGTGGTCACCCAGTTGGCCGCGCACACAGGCAAGCAGGTAATGGGCGCGGGCGTTTTCAGGAGCCAGCAGGGTGGTCCGGCGCAGGGCGTCGTCGGCGCCCTTGAGATCGCCCTCGCGGGCGAGGTGGCCGGCCAGCAGCAACCAGGCCTGCGCGTCGTCCGGTCGCTGATCGACCGCCAACTGCAGGGCCTCTCGATCCTCGCCCGCGGCGGTTGCCAAGCCGGAGCCGGCGCGCAGGCGGGCGACCGCGAGCTGGTGCCAGTACAAGCCCGCCTTGGGGTCGAGAGCGACCGCCTTGCGCTGGCAGTTGAGCGCCTCTGAATCGGCGCCAAGGTGCAGGGCGTTCAGACCAAGCAGGGCCCAGCATTCGGCGCTGCGCGGATAACGGCGGGTCAGTTGCAGCAGCTTGCGCAGGGCCGTGGCGAAGCGCTTTTCCTCCAGGGTGCGGAAGGCTTCGACAAAGGCCGGATCGTTCGTCACTTCACGCAGGCCGGGACGGCGAGGCAACTCGGAGAGCGGATGCAGCGGCGCGCGCGGCTGGCGCAGTTCCAGCGCGGCTGCCTCTACCGGAAGGGCAAAGTTTTTCCAGTTCTTCAACGGCACCGCCAGGGCGACGAGGGCGATCATGCGACCCTCCTCGTCCAGCACCGGTGAGCCGACTGCGCCCGGGGAGTCCTCGCCTCGGACATCCAGCCATCCGAGGCCCGTGAGTGCCGGATCCGCCTGGATGCGCGCGCTAGCGAGAACCAGGCCGCGCTTTTCTGAAACCGCGAGCACATGCACGGCCTGTTCGGAGGTGAAGTCATGCCCGGGTGCGAGTTCCAGGGGTTGGGTGTCGCCCTCCTCCGCCTGCAGCAGGGCGATGCCGGTGACGAGATCGACATGATAGAAGCCGTGAATGCGGCTGCTGGTGCCGTCCGCGTGCTGCAGGGTGACATAATCGACGCGTTCGGCGATCTCGGGATGCAGCAGACCGGCGTCCGTCAGCAGGACACCGTCAGTATTGACATAGGATCCCACGCCGGCGGCCAGGGGGGCGCCGAATTTGTCCCAGACCCGCACCGAGGCGATGGAGGCGGCGACGCGCGCGCCGAGCGCCATCAGTCGCTGCTCCTCCTTGCTGAGTTCCCGGGGCGATTCCGTCAACTCCTCAGGCAACGGCTGCAGGGGGGTCAACAGGTCCTCGTTCCAGAAGGGGGCGTCAGGCACGGGATTCGTGCTCTCGAACAGCAGCAGCGGGTTCTCGTAGTTGTCGAGATCGAAGGGGGTGCCGGCCTGGGGCAGGGCGGGGGAGGGCGCGGCCGCGCGCGGGGCCAGAGGATTCAGCACCGCGTCCGGCAGGGCGGGTTTTTCGGCGCGGCCGCCGTCGGCAAGCAGCAGGGCGATCAAGAGCAGCAGGACTGCTCCGGTTCGGCGCGGCTTCGGGGTTCGTGTCATCGGTACAAGGTGTGGCATGGGTCGGCCAGTCGCCGCGCCGGCATTGTGACAAATTCTTCACAGCGAACTCATTTCACCGCCAAGCAATGCGCACTAAGGGCTGCGCCAAGCGCATGATCCCGTTTCCACCGTTTCGCCCCGCCGCCTGTCTGTTCGCGGTCCTCAGCCTGTTTGCCGGTTCCGCCACCGCTGCGGAACTTGAGCTGAAGTCGCTCGGTGCCCTGGCCGAGGGCGCCAAGCCCAAGCGCAAGCTTGGACCCTTCGTCAGCGTCATGGCGGGCGAGACGCTCGGCCAGAGCGGCACGGCCCGCATCGGTTCGCGAGCCTTTCCGGTCGAGGACATCGACGGCAGCGCGATGTTCAGCGTCGAGGTGGGCCGCACCTGGGACATGCGTCGTGTGCCGGTCGAATTTTCGCTCGTGGCCGAGGCAACCTTCACCTCGACCACCCTGCAGGGTTCCGTGTCCCCAGCTCCGCTCGCCAACGATCAGATCGCCGAATACCAGGCGGACATGAACTCGCTGATTTTCAGCCTGAACAGCACCTTTGCACTCGACCTGCATCGTTACCGCGCGCGCCTTGGCCGCTTCTGGGGCGGTTTCAAGCCCTACGTCGGCGGCGGCCTTGGCGGCGGCCAGGTCTGGTTCCGCAATGCCACCGCGAAGTCCGCGGACCAGGTGCAGGGCGGCACCACGCTTCCCGGTGAGGCGATCCCGTTCTCGATCGACGAGTTCATCAATGTCTGGAACTGGCGTGCCGGTCTCGAGTGGACCTGGCAGGAGCGCTACTCGGTGTTCGCCGAATACCGCAAGACCTACTTCGGCGACCTCGACGAACTGCGCAATTTCCAGAACGACGGCTATCTGGTCGGCTTCCGCTACCGCTACTGATTTTTTTCTCCCATGATTCGCATCCACCTCGCCTCCCTGGCCGCCGGCCTGCTTGCCGTTGCGGCCCTGTCCTCCTGCAAAACCGTTTCCAGCCGGTCGGTCGTCATTGGCGACTCGCCCGTCGCCTACCAGATCGTCAGCGAAATCGTCGACGAGGAAAGCCTGGATCACACGGTCAAGTTCCGCAATGTCGGCCGTGAAATCGTCAGCTTCGACTACACGATCGTCGATGACCCGAACGTGCCGCATGTCGACTGTCTGGGACCGAACTCCGGCCTCGTGGAAAACCTGTATCCCGGTGCCGAGGCGGTCGTGAAGAACCCGCTCGAGAGCAAGCGCGTGTTGGTCACCCTCGGCCGACTCACCCAGGGCAAGAAGACGACCGAGGAATTGGCCCGTCTCTACAAGCCGGGCACGCTGACTGCCACGGTGGCGGCACCGGGAGGTGACTTGCTGCCTGCGCTCGAGGGTGCCATCCCGCCCGTTCAATGAGGTGGTTTCCGGATGGCTTTCCCCGTCGCAGCCCCGCCTTGGCGGGGCTGTTTTCTTTGCTGCTGCCGGCTGCCATAGCCTGCGCGCTTGAGCCGGCGGATCCCGCACAGAAGCGCCTGCAGGAGGCGCGGCGCGTGCTTGAACGCGACGGGCCGGAGGCCGCCGTGGAGCGGTTGCAGACGCTGGCAGCGCGACATCCCGGCAGCGAACCCGCGGCCGAGGCGCTCTGGGAACTGGCTCGTCTCCATGAGGCCGCCGGCCGGCCTCGCGAAGCCTTTGATGCCCTGGATTTGCTGGTCGTGCGCCAGC
Source organism: Prosthecobacter sp. (assembly GCA_030827515.1). Lineage (GTDB taxonomy): Bacteria > Verrucomicrobiota > Verrucomicrobiia > Verrucomicrobiales > Verrucomicrobiaceae > Prosthecobacter. The sequence goes on from JAUREI010000115.1 coordinate 6,987, forward strand.
CGGGACAGTTCGCCCGCGCCCATGCCCAGCAGTTGCTGCTGGTCCGGCGCCTGCTCGGGCAGGGCGAGCGGTGGACGCCCGCCGCGGCCCGGAGCGCTCCCGCAGCCGTCACCGACGAGGTCATCGCCATGCTGGCCAGAATCGTTCTCAACGGCCCGCATGCCGAGGCCGGGATCCAGGCGCATTATTTGTTGGGCCTCGCACTGGAGAAGGCCGGACGTCCGGGCGAAGCCCGGGCGCAATATGAGGAATTCGTCGAACTTCACCCGAGTCATGAACTGGCCGATGATGCGGGTTATCAGGCTGCGGCCATTGCCTACCGCAAGTGGAGGGCGATGCAGGGCGGATCACCGCGGGACCGCGAACGCGCGGCCGAGCTGATGACCTGGTTTCTCGCCCGTTTTCCGGACAGCGACAAGGGGGCGGAGGCGCGCGCCTGCCGGGCCGAGCTCGACTTGGCCGAGCAGCGTGAATTGACCTCGCTGGCCGGCTACTATGAAGCGCGCGGCGATGAGCGCGCGGCCGCGGTTTATTACCGGCAACTCGCCTTGAAGTTTCCCGGTTTGGCAATGGAGGGCAGTCCCTTGCGCGAGCGTATTGCGGCCGCGCTTGAGGAAGATGCGGCCAAGGACGGCCAAGTCGGTCCGCGCCGGACGGAAGCTTCCGCGCCGTGACGCAATCGTGACACGATCCGGCTTGATCCCGCTGCGGATTCATCCCTCCGCAGGGAGACGAATCCGTCACCCGTTTTAGAGGTGACAAAAGTGTTTCCAGCGAGGCTTTGGCGAACAGCGGCGGGTGGGTTCCTATCGTGACGACGGCGCAACCTGCGCTGTGCCACCGCAAGACTCTTCCTTACCCATGATCCGCATCCGCCCCAACGACCTCGCTTACCTTGCGCTCCTCGCTCTTGCCGTGCCAACGGCGCGGGCTCAGGCTGACAAGCTGCCCATGAGCCGCACCGTCGGCACCGTCACCCTTGAGTTGCCCGCCGGCAAGACCACGCTGGTTGGCCTCGCCAACGTTCAAATCGTTGCTTCTGGAACCGTCGCCACGGTTGACGGCGCAGGCATTCTTCTGGCATCGACCCCTGGGATGCTTCCTGATGTGCTCAGTTCTCCGCATGCGCTGAAAATTGTCAGCCGTGCAAATCCGAGCGGCAACAACGCCTACGGCCACAGCGCCAGAATCACCGCTCAGGCAGGGCAGATCGTGGAGGCGGGTCTGGCCTCGGCTCCGAATGTTGGCGACGCCTTTGTCATCTATCAGCTGAGCACCCTTGCCAGCGTTCTGGGCGCGGCCAACGAGACGGGTTTGACCGCTGCTGCCACCTCGGGGTCGGCCGACAAGGTGTATCTCACCGAGTCCGGCACGCTGGTCGGTTACTTTTTCCGCTCGGGTGTCAATCAGTGGCGCCTGGTCAGTGATCCGGATGGTGCCGACCAGGCCAACACGGTGATCGCTCCCGGCAGCGGCCTTATGATCGCGCGCGTCGCGGGCATCGACCGTTCGCTGCGTCTGAGCGGCGAGGCGCTGCCCGCCCGTCACGTGGCCAGCGTTGCCGCCGGCCAGAACATCGTCAACAACCCCTTCCTGGTGCCCACCAGCCTGTCGGCCAGCGACATCCAGTCGAACATCACCGGCGGCACCGGGCCAGGCGTCGCCGACATCGTCTACCTTGAGCAGGACGGCGTGCTCACCGGCTACTACTTCAAGAATGGCGGCCCCGGCGGCACCGGCTGGCGAGCCCTTGGCGACAGCGTCACCGACGCTGGCGCCGCCCTGCTCCTGCCGGCCAAGGCGCTTCTGTTCAAGGAACAAGCAGGCAGCGCAGGTTTCGCCCTGCCTGAACCCTTCGCCGACTGAACCTCCAATCCACTCTTTGTCTCACTCCAACTGTTTTTATCCATGAAACAAATTTTTCTTACTGCCGCGCTGATGCTCGGCCTGTATGGAGGCGCTCAAGCGGTGCCGGCCAAACTGTTTGCCAGCAATCTTGGCAACGGCATCGCCCCGAGTAACGGGCTTGTGGGCGTCAGTACCGCAACGGTGCGTTTCGGCGTCTTCCCCGACGGTTATGTTTTTGCCGGGAAAACCATTGCGCAGCTCAACACGGCGTTCACGGAAGTTGCCCAGTCAAGCGCCCCGCTGACGGTCGGCGGCCAGCGTGGTTTCTTCGACCTCGACCTCGACTATGAGACCGGCGCGGGCATCGACGGCGAGACGATTTATGTCTGGATCCTCAACGGCACCACGCCAGCGAGCGCACCGCAGCAGGCAATCTTCTCGACGGCCCAGACCTTTGTCACGCCCGACGGCCTGTTCCCGAACGACAGCTTTGTCAGTCCTGACACCGGCGCCCTCGAACTGGTGGCGCACCTCGGGGAGCTGGCCGGCGGTTCCAATATTGGCGGCGCGGCGAATGCCCACACCACCGAGGGCGACGATTATCGCGTCACCGACGTCGGTGCTTCACGCACGCCGGCCGATGAGGTCGTTTTCCAGGGCTCGACAGTGACCTTTAGCGCCGTCGCCGACACCTCCTTCCTGCCGAGCTATCAGTGGCGTTTCAATGGCAAGCCGATCGCCAAGGCGAATGCCTCGACGCTCAACCTTGCCTCGGTGACGCCGAAGAACAGCGGGGTTTATGACTGCGTTGTGACCGACGGTCCCATCACTGTCACCAGCAACGAGGTCGAGCTGGAGGTCTTCTCCGCCAGGCCGACCTTCACCCAGCAGCCCGTTGGCGACGTGGTCGCCCTTGGTTCGGCGATTACCCTCAGTGCTGAGGCCGTCGCACCGGAGGGCGTGGTTTACCAGTGGAAGAAGGGTGCAAACCTGCCCGGTGCCACCGACCCGCAGCTGGAGATCAACAAGGTCCGCGCCGATGACGCCGGTGCCTATGTCTGCCTTGCAAGCAATGCGCCCTCGCAACCGCCCGTCGCCGGTGCCGGCACCACCAGCAGCCTGCCGGCCGAAGTGGTGGTCATCGATACAGATGACCGCGCCATTGGCGGCGCCCTCGCCGGTGCCATCAAGCTCAACGCGATCTTCTTCGGCAAACCTGCCCGCTTCCAGTGGAAGCGCAATGGGGCCGACCTCGCGAACGGCGGTCAGTTTGCAGGTGTCACCAGCAAGACCCTTGTGGTCAAGGGGCTGACCGAAGCCAACGATGGCGACATCTACACCTGCGAAATTTTTGCCGGCAACGGCGTGGCCGGTTTCGATTCGCTGGAATCCGGGGAGTTCGTGCTCTCCGTCTACGAGGGCACCCCTGCCTTCGCCACGGATGACAACCCGATCGTCCTGCCGGCCGCGACCCTGGGCGCCGACTACACGCCCTTCCAGATCCCGGCCGAAGGCGCCTCGCTGTTCTCGGTCGCCGGCCTGCCCAAGGGCCTGGTCGTGGACCCTGCCACCGGCATCGTTAGCGGCCGTCCCGTTGCCGCCGCCAAGAATCCGGCCCAACCGTTTGCACTGAAGATCACCCTCACCAACGGCAAGGGCAAAGTGACTCGCGACGGCAGCATCCTGGTCAACTCCATCACGGAAAACCTCGATGGCATCTACACCGCCTGGATCGCACGCAGCACTTTCAGCAGTGGCTACTCGCACACGAACAATCTTGGTGGCCGCATCGACATGATCGTCACCAAGCTCGGCTCGATCTCCGGCAACCTGATCCTCGGTGACGCCAAGCCCATCAAGTTCACCGGCTTCATGAACAACCCTGCGGCCGCCTCGCCGACGGCCACCATTCTCATCCGCCGTCCGGGGCTGAGCTTCGTGCCCCTGGAGTTGGTCTTCACCATCCAGACACCGGATGGTGCCGACACCGCCCGCAAGGTGCTGTCTTCCGCGGTGATCCGCGATGCCTTCCTGGTGCCTGGCCAGACCGGCATCCGCTCGACCACGGTCACGGGCTGGCGCCGCAAGTTCGACGCCAAGAACCCCACGAGTGTCTATCCGGGCATCTACAACATGGCCGTGACAGCTTCGGGTGAATCCTCCACCCATCCGAAGGGTGCCACCCTCCTCAACCTGGCCATCAAGAGCGACGGCAGCGTCAAGATCGTTGGTGCCACGGCCGATGGCGAGAAACTGGCCGGCGCGACCTTTGTCGGCCCGACCGGGCAACTGCTGATTTTCAACACGATCTACTCTGCGGCCAAGGGGTCCATCGTGGGTAATTTCCAGCTCAACAACGGCACCCCGGTCGAAGACGACACCGTCGGAGGCTCCCTGAGCTGGATGCGTCCGCAGAACACCAGCACCCAGACCCGTGCGTATGCCAACGGTTTCAGCCTGTCCGCGGCCAACCTGACGATTGCCGGCGGTCGTTACGCCCTGACCGACAAGACCCGTACGATCCTCGATCTTGAGCCCGGCCTCGACGCCATCCTCGAGTTCAGCGACGCGGGGATGATTGCCGGGCTTGCGGCTGATCCGGTCCGCCCCGACGTGTCGCTCAGACTCCAAGCCGGCAACAAGTATGAGATCAGAGGCGACAACCCGCGCCTGACCAAGCTCAAGCTCGACGCCGCCAAGGGCTTGTTCAGCGGCACCTTCACCTACGACGGCGCGGTCAACAAAACCGTCAAGTTCCAGGGTCATGTCATTCGCAACGGTGGCAACTCCGGCCAGTGGCAGGGCTTCGGCTGGTTCCTGCTCACCCAGACTCCGGGCAACCGCACCGATCCGGTCGAGTCCGGTCTCGTCACCCTCAGCATCGACTAAGAAGGATCCAACCCGCTGATCGCTTCACCAGCACCGCATTCTGAAAATCATCATGAAACACACACTCAAAGCCACCTTCTTTGCCGCGGCCGCGCTTGCCGCCATGTTACCCGACGAGGCCCGGGCCGACTTCATCGTCGTCGGTTCGTCGTCCGAAAACCGCATCACCACGGACACCCGCTGGACACGAGACAATGTCTACATCCTTGGCCGCGTCATCATCGTCGCCAACGGTGCCAAGCTCACCATTGAGCCCGGCACCATCATCCGCGGCCTGCGCGCCACGGAATCGGGCTTCGCCGAGGAACCCGGCACTCTGGTCGTTGCCCGTGGCAGCAAG
>JAUREI010000090.1 GCA_030827515.1 Prosthecobacter sp.
GGTGGGGTATTCACCGTGGGTCGCGACAAGCTGCGCGCTCCAGCGTCACCGGCTTCCCACCGCCGCGGCGGGATGAATTCGGAATGCATCTCATTCTCAAATGAATAAATTAATTTTTTGAATCAAATGGGGGTTGGTCTGTCATTGTTTATTCGACGTTGTCATGCGACCGATCTCAACACGATTGCGCCTGATTGCCGCCCTGCTCTGGGTGGCCTATCTCGTGGCCGGCACGCAGGTGCTGCAGGCGGGGGTGTCGCTGTTGGCCGAGTTCGATGAGGAACATCACCTTGTCGTCGGTCATTCCGCGACGGGCTATGAGCTGATGATGGTGCATGACGCGCAGGATTCGACACCTTCCGTTGAGACGCATCGGCATGGCCTGGCGCGCGTGCTGGTTCGCCTGAGCGCGTTGGATGGTCATGGCGACCACAACTGCAGGCTCGCCGTGTTGAATGTCTCCTCGGGCGTGCTCCGCGAGAAACGTTTGGGAACGCAGGGTGCGCTTCAGCCCCCCCTGATGACGGTCCAGTCGCTGCCGTGGGCGAACCTCCGCCTTCCGATGTCTGAGTCTTCCGTGATGCGGATGCGTGTTGCACAGGTGGGCATGCCTATCAAATTAGGCAGGCGTTGCGTCTCCATGCAGGTTTGAAGCGCGGGTGACGCACGATCCTCGCGCAAGCCGCCGCCAACCTCGCCGGTCTGAGAGGGGAGGCCGCTTTTATCAAGCCCGCATAGCTTCATTTCCACACACCACCTTCGTCATGTTCCCGCGTTTTCATTCCTCGTCAGTCCAAACGGTCGCCGACTCCCGGCTGCCGCTGGCCGCCTTTCTGTTGCCCGCCCTGCCTCTCGCGGCGCAGGAGAAGTTTCGTTACGACACCAGCTACCAGCTCTACAAGGAGGAGGCCGATCGGATGCGTGTTGAGTCGTGGTATTACCGAGCTGAGATGAGCCTCAGCGAGGCGACGCTGCTGCGTTTCCAGTTGCTGCGGGATGCAGTCAGCGGCGCGACCCCGACGGGAGCGCAGCCGGGGGGCGGTCAGCCCTTTCTGGCCGAGATCGAGGATGTCCGTAACGGGGTGCTGGCCGCGCTCAGTCAGCAACTGGGGGATCATCGACTGGAACTGGAGGTGTCGCGCAGCCTGGAGAGCGATTACCTTTCAAATGGTCTTTCGTTCAGTGACCACTGGGAGCTCAACCAGAAGAACACGACGCTGTCGGTGGGGATCAATTATCTGGACGACAGTGTTCGGGTCATCGGCATTCCCTACCAGAAAAAGTACAGCTACGACTTCTTTCTCGGCCTCAGTCAGATCTTGGACAAGAACACGATCCTTTCCGCGAACCTCACGGTTGGCAGCAACGAGGGCTACCTCAACGACCCCTACAAGGCGATCCAGCGCACGGACAGCGTCCCGGATGGTCTGGGGGGCACGGTTGACGTGGTCAATCTTTATCGTGAAAACCGGCCGGCGGAGCGCCTGCGCACGGTGCTGCAATTGCAGGGCACCCACTTCTTCAACCGACCGCAAGCGGCCCTCGACGCGCTGTGGCGAATCTCCAACGACGACTTCGGTGTCTTTTCCCAGACCTGGCAGCTGGAATGGCGTCAATCTTTCTGGAATGGACGCGTGGAACTGATTCCCTTCGGCCGCTACTACCTGCAGAGCGCCGCGGATTTTTTTTACAACACCCTCGATGAGGTGCGCGGCGCGCGCGCCGAGGATTATCCGATGGGGCGCGGGCCGCACTATTCGGCGGACTACCGCCTGTCCTCGCTGCAGACCGCGAGTCTGGGGCTCAAGCTGCGGCTGCGTCTCGGCGAGCACTGCAGCTTTTCCGCTGCCTGCGAGGACTACCGAATGCAGGGGCGCGGATCGAAGCAGGCTCCCGCCGAGGCCTATCCGCGGGCCCGACTCTTGACCCTCGGGGTTAGTTTTCTATTCTGAAGCTCCATGGCTGCCGCTCCCATGCAACTGAACACGGACGCCCGAGGGGTTCGTTCCGTCGCCTTTCGTGCGCTTGGCACTGCTTGCGCCCTGCAGTTTCGTTGCGCGGATCAGGGGCGTGCCCTGCGTTTTGTCGCCGAGTCCCTCGACTGGCTAACACGCTTCGAAATGAAGTTTTCGCGATTCCGCCCGGATTCGCTCGTGTCACGCATTAACGCCTCCGCCGGTCGTGAGTGGGTGCCCGTCGATCCCGAGATGGAGCGCATGCTCGACCTCGCGGAATCCGTGCATCGCCTGACTGGCGGCCTGCTCGACGCAGCCATGCTGCCGCTCCTGCGCGTGTGGGACTGGCGCCTGGCGCGCGAACGTCTGCCCGAAGCGGAAGCGGTCGAGGCGGCGCGCCTCCTTTCCGATTGGGTAAAGGTGCGTCGCGAACCGGGGCGTGTGCTGTTGACGGAGGTTGGCATGGGGTTGGATTTCGGCGGCTTCGGCAAGGAGTTCGCCGTCGACCAAATCGTTACCATTGGCCGTCGCCATGGCCTCACCGATCTGCTGGTTGATCTCGGTCACGACCTAGTCGCTCTTGGTGGCAATGGCCGCCACCCCTTCTGGCATGTCGGCATGCAGGACGGTGTGCACCCGGAACGCTGCTGCGGCGGGCTCGCCATCTCAGGACTCGCGGTCTGCGCCTCGGGCGACTACGCGCGTCGCTTCGAACACAACGGTGTCCGTTATGGTCATATTCTCGACAAGCGCACCGGCTGGCCCGTTCGTCATGGCCTGCGCGCCGTCACCGTGGTGGCGCAAAACTGCATGGTCGCGGGCATCCACTCCACCAGTGCCTTCATTCTGGGGCTGCACGAAGGACGCGATTTTGTCGAGGCGGCTCCGGGGGTGGAAGCCTGCCTGCAGGACGAACGGGGTCTCCTGCTCACCCGCAATTTTCACCGTCACCTCGTCCAAGAGGCGGTGCCGCAAACCCAATCCAGCAATCCATGACACACCACCTCCGCTACATCATCGTTGCCGCCGCCCTCCTGACCACCGCGCAGGCTGGGGCAGCGGATCCCAAGGCGGGCAGTCCAATGCCTGAACTCCAGTCTCTGCTCCCGGACGCCAAGCTTCCTGTGACTGCCGGCAAGGTAGTTCTGATCGACTTCTGGGCATCCTGGTGCGAACCCTGCCGCGCTTCGTTCCCTGCCCTTCAGCGTCTGCACCAGAAGTTCGCGGGGCGCGGCCTTGTCATTGTCGGCATCGGGGTTGATGAAGACGCGGCGGACTACCGCTCCTTCGCGTCCAAACAGCGGGTTGGCTTCGCCCTTGCCCATGACGCGGGACAGCGGGCGGTGGCGCATTTCAATCCGCCGACCATGCCGACCAGCTATCTGGTCGACCGGCAGGGGCGAATCCGCCACGTCCACAAGGGCTTCAAGACCGGCACGACCGAGGCGGAATACACGCGCGAGATCGAGACCCTGCTTGCCGACTGACCCCACCAACACCTCATGAAAAGCCTGCTCTTTCTCGCCTGCACCTCGGCTCTCGCCCTGTGCAGCTGCTCCCAGCACCTCGTGCGCGTCAAACCCTATGAACGCGGTCACCTGGCTCATCCCCTGATGCGACCGGACCGCGACCCCCTGCTGCTGACCATGACCCAACACGCCTATTTTTCTCGTGAAGCCAGCTTTGGTGGCGGCGGCGTGGGAGGGGGTGGCTGCGGCTGCAACTGATACCATCCTTGTCTCCAACGAACCGTCCATCACAACCCATCCATGAAACCCAGCTCCCTCCTGCATCGCATTCGCCGCTGTTGCAAACGCTACGGCTCCTTCCTGCTGCTCTTCCAACGTACACCGGCCGCCCAGGTGCTGCTGCCGGAAGTCCAGTTCCTCACCTCGTCCGCCGGTCTGGAAACAGCAAAGCTAGCCATTGCCACTGTCGTCGGCTTGGGCGCTTTTGACAGCGTGGCTGGGGCGACCTCCGTTGCCCAAGTGGCCCCTGACGCCGGTTCCCGCGTCGTGCCGGTCACGGCTGGTGGCAGCTTCGGTGGTGTCTTCATACTCGTCGGCGGCGGCGGTCACACGCCACAGTCCTGGTCAGTCGACGTCGGTACGCTGCCCAGCGGTCTGACCCTGAACTCACAGAAGAGCAAGACAACGACGATGACGGGCACAACGAACCAGACCGGGGATTTCAATGTCACCATCCGGGCCTGGGAGGGGGCGTCGTTCAACGGTCGCTCCGCCTCCGGTGCCTTCACGATCCGGGTGACTGCGCCGACGCCGCTCAGCCTCACCCAGCAGCCGCAGCCCACCACGATTTTCAGCGGCCAGACGACAACGCTGAGCGTGGTGGCGACGGGGAGCACGCCGTACACCTATCAATGGTATCAGGGAGCTTCGGGCGACACCAGCACACCGGTCGGCACGAACAGCGCCAGCTTCACCACTCCAGCGCTCTCAGAAACAAGCTCTTATTGGGTGAGGGTCAGCAATGACTTGTCGCCCGGAGGGGTGGATTCCGATGCCGCCACGGTGACGGTCATGCCTGCGGTGACCCCGGTGATTGTCGACACGACACTGTCGCCGGCAACCATCGGCGCCCTTTATGACGTGACCCTGACGGCAGAGAACAGTCCCACGACTTTTGTCATCGCCGGCCTGCCCAAGGGATTGAAGGCCGATGCGGCGACCGGTCGCATCTTTGGTCGGCCCACCGTCAGCGGCAGTTTTTTCCTGCGCGTCAAGGCGTCGAACCCGTTTGGCTTTGGCACGGAAGTAACCTTGCCTCTGGTAGTCCAGGCGCTCGACCCCAACCTTGTCGGCAACTTCAGCGGTTTGATCGGACGGGATGCGAACGTCAACCGCAACCTGGGCGGTTGGTTCAATCTCAAGGTCGCCGCCACCGGGGCCTACACGCTGAAACAGGTTGGCGCCCTCGGTGCCAAGCTGCCGCCAACCTCGGCGCGCAGCGCCAAGGGTTTTCTTGGCGCGGAAGCGCCGCAGATCGACACCGCGCTCGGCGGGATTGCTCTTCGGCTGAGCTTGGATCCTGACACTGGCGAGGTGACCGGCGATTTCGGCGGGGCCTCCTGCACGGGCTGGCATGCGCCTTGGAATGCCAAGAATCCCGCATCCTCCCTCGCCGGCTACTACAGTGCGGCAGTCGATCTTAACACGCCGGAGGACATCGGAGATGCCGGCATTCCACAAGGATCGGGCTATTGGGTCGCGACGGTGAGCACCGTCGGTTCCGTCAAGCTCGTGGGACGTGCAGCCGATGGCGAAGCACTGACAGGTGCCTGCCTGCTGGGGGGGGACGGTGAGGTCTGGCTCCATGCGCCGGTGGCGAAAAAACTGGGCAGCCTGTCCGCTGCCCTGCAGATCGAGCAGGCGGGACAGGTTGAGGACAACCGCCTGACGGGTGCCGCCACGTGGCTGCGGCCGCCACTTCCGGGCCGGGTGTATCCGGAGGGTTTTGGACCTGTGGAATTGGCTGTGGATGGCGGGCGACTCGGCGCCAATACCAAGCTGCCGGTGGTCGGCCTGCCGGCCCCAGGCCCGGTCAGGCTGGCCTTCGTCGGCGCCGGCGTTGAAGCCTCCGACACGGATCCGACCCTGAGTTTCACGCTTACAGATGTTTTCAAGGTGGTTCTTCCTCCGGTCCTCGACAATCCCGGGCGTGTGGCCGTGAAGCTCAATCCCAAAACCGGTTCCCTGACGGGCAGTTTCACCCTCCAGGAATCGAGTTCTCCGCTGACGCGCTCGAAAGTTCCCTTTGTTGCCCAGATCGTGCGACGCGCTTCGGGCTCCAACCGGGTTGCCGGCTATTTCCTTTTGCCCCAGCTTCCCGCCCAGGATCAGACGGTGAAGACGAGTCCGGTGTTGTCCGGCGCGGTCGATTTCACCGCTGCGCCTTGACGTCACGGGAGCTGTCGTCCGGGCAGGTGGTCGGCCCGGGCGGCGCTGGCCCGAGTCTTGCAGCTTGACGCAAGGGCCGTTCGGGGGTGAGAGTCGGTTTTTTCCGCGACATGCACTACCTCCTCGATGCTCTGGTGATTCTCGGTTACTTTGCGCTGATTCTGGGCATCGGGTTGTCGCAGCGCAGCAAGAGCGGCAGTGTCGAGGGCTTCACGCTCGGCGACCGCCAGATCGCCTGGTGGGCCGTGCTTGCCTCGATCCTTGCCGCGGAGATCAGCGCCGCCACCTTCCTCGGCGCTCCCGAGTCTGGCTACAGCCGGCAGAACTGGAGCTACGCACAGTTCGCCATCGGCACAGTGTTGGCGCGCATCATCGTCAGCTTTGCCTTCATCCCGGTGTTCTACCGTCACGGCGTCATCTCGCTTTACGAGTTCCTGGAGACCCGCTTCGGGCCGGTGACGCGCAAGGTTGCCTCGATCACCTTCATGATCACGCGCGTGCTGGCGATGGGAACACGCCTGTATGTCTCGGCCATCATCCTTGTGCTGGCCGTGGCGATGTGGCAGGGCGGCGCGGTCGATGCCAACACAAAGTTCTGGCTCTATGCCGGCGCCGTGGTCGGGGTGACCCTGTTGACCGCGCTGTACACCTCGGTCGGCGGTATTCGCGCGGTGATCTGGACCGACTTTATCCAGGTCGGCGTCTTGGTCGCCTCGCTGGGCTTCACCATTCCCTACCTGCTCGGCAAGATTCCCGGGGGGTGGGGCGCGGTGACCGAGGTCATTCGGGAACCGGTGTTCTTTGACTTTGCCAAGCCGGCTGAAGCCGGCGCCTGGGCCTGGATCAAGAACGTCTTCACCAGCGAGTACACCATCTGGGCCGCGGTCATCGGCAGCACCTTCGTGACGATGAGCACGCATGGCATCGACCAGGACACCGTCCAGCGCATGCTGACCGCCAAGAACCGCCGCCAGAGCGCTTTTGCCACGATCCTCTCCGGCCTTGTCGACCTGCCCATCGTCTCCGCCTTCATCCTCGTGGGTGTCCTGCTCAAGGCCTACTACCAGGCACACCCGAATGCGGCCCTGCCGGCGGAGAGTCGCGAGGTCTTTCCGTTCTTCATCATGAACGAAATGCCGCCGGGCATGCGCGGCCTCGTCACCGCCGGCATCCTGGCCACGGCCATGGGTTCGCTGAGCACCGCGCTCAACGCCCTTGCCACCAGTCTGTCTCGCGACTTCATCCTGCCGCGACTGCCCGCCGATGCGCCCGATTCGCGGCGTGTAGCAGTGTTGCGTGGCAGCACGGTGCTGTTCGCCGTCCTGATCATCATCGTCGGAGTCTGGACCGCCTGGTTCATGGCCCATAATCCCAAGGTGGAGATCCTGCCGCTCGTGCTGGGTATCCTTGGTTTCACCTTCGGCTCGCTGTTGGGCATCTTCCTGGTTGCCGTATTCACCCGCACCCGCGGCAGCGACGCTGGCAACGTTGCGGCCATGCTGGCAGGTTTCTTCGCTGTGATCTTCCTCAGCAATGTTTTCGGAGTGCAGGAGGCCCTCGGCATCGACACCCCCTTCGTGCTGTCCTTCCCGTGGCGCATCACGCTGGGCACCTTCGTCACGGTTGCCATGGCCCTCCTGTTTCGCACGCCGGCGGCCCGCCAGGCCTCCGCGCGTGCGATCGATGAAATCCATGCCGGCCGAGCCTGAAAACCCGGTCCGGGGCGGGGGTGAAAACAATCTTGTTTTTTCAGTTGAGAATCCCTCGGAACGGTCCATCATCCGTGCCCCGACCATTGGCATTTGCGCGCGTGGCGGAATTGGTAGACGCGCTAGATTCAGGTTCTAGTGAGTAACATCGTGGAGGTTCGAGTCCTCTCGCGCGCACCATCCCAAAGGGGGTGGTTCATGTATGCAAGACGCCGGTTATGTTCGCAACGCCTTCGCCGGCATCGCCCGGCGATACGTGCTTGCCAACCATGTGCTCAGCCTGGGCATTGACGTGCTCTGGCGCCGCCGCACGGCGCGGCGTGTCAAGGCGGTCTCGCCCGCGCGCATCCTCGACCTCGCCACCGGCAGCGGCGACCTCGCGGTGGAACTGCAGCAGCGCTGTCCCAAGGCCCTCGTGCTCGGGGCCGACTTCTCCCTGCCGATGATGCGCGAGGCCCAGGCGCGCCGCTTTGAGCGCCTGGTCGCAGCCGACGGCACCAACCTGCCGTTCCAGGACGGCGCCTTTGATGTCGTCACCGTCGCCTTCGGCCTGCGCAACATGGCCAGTTGGCCCGGGGCGCTCGCCGAGATGCGGCGCGTGCTGCGGCCTGGGGGGCGCCTTTTCGTGCTCGATTTCTCGCTCCCACGTCTGCCCGGCCTGCGCCAGGCCTACCTGTTTTACCTCAAGCGCATCATGCCGCGCATCGCCGGTTGGATCACCGGCAGGCGCGAGGCCTACGAGTATCTTTGCAGTTCCGTCGAACGCTTTCCCTCCGGTCCGGGCATGGAGGCGTTGATCCGTTCCTGCGGCTTCGCCGAGGTGGGCACCAGCGCGCTCAGTTTTGGCATCGCCTCGCTCTACGAGTGCCGGCGCGATTGAGGGGGCATGCGGCGCAGGGCGCTGGGGATGTTGGGAGAGGTGGTATAATGCTCCGCGCGGGACCGCCTGTTCCTGCGGCGGTGGTGGCACCCCTTCCTTGGTGGCAGAGGGGAGATTTGAACTCCCGACCAAAGGCTTATGAGTCCTCTGCTCTACCGCTGAGCTACTCTGCCGGAAGGTGGCTCCTGAGGTAGGGTTCGAACCTACGACCTAGTGGTTAACAGCCACCCGCTCTACCGCTGAGCTACTCAGGAATCTGTTCCGTTTCGGGAAACAGGGCCAGAAAAGTAATCGGCCCGGTCTGTGGCGCAAGTGATTGTTTGTGTGGAATTCAAAAAGGCGGGTGGGGCGGAGGGTTGAGTGGAGAGTGGAGAAAGGTGTACAAAAACGCGGACGGCAAAGTGGTGCCGTCCGCGTAGGGGGAGGGTTGGGGGGCTGCGGGGCGGCCCGTTCCGGCTCAGTAGCGGTAGTGCTCAGCCTTGTAGGGGCCGTCGACCGGCACGCCGATGTAGTCGGCCTGATCCTGGGTCAGCTTGGTGAGCTTGACGCCGATCTTGTCGAGGTGCAGTCGGGCGACTTCCTCGTCGAGCTGCTTGGGCAGGACGGTGACGCCGACCGGGCGGCTGTCCTTGGTGGCCCAGAGTTCAATCTGCGCAAGGCACTGGTTGGTGAAGCTGTTGCTCATCACGAAGCTCGGGTGGCCGGTGGCACAGCCGAGGTTCACGAGGCGGCCTTCGGCCAGCATGTAGATGCTGTTGCCCTGCGGGAAGGTGTAGCGGTCGACCTGCGGCTTGATGTTGGTGCGCTTGACGTCCTCGCGGGCGTTGAGCTTGTCGACCTGGATCTCGTTGTCGAAGTGACCGATGTTGCAGACGATGGCTTGGTCCTTCATCGCTTCCATGTGCTCGAGGCGGATGATGTCCTTGTTGCCGGTCGTGGTGACGTAGACGTCGGCGATGCCGAGGGTGTCCTCGATCGGCATCACGCGGTAGCCTTCCATGGCCGCCTGCAGGGCGCAGATCGGGTCGATCTCGGTGACGATGACCTGGGAGCCCTGGCCCTTGAGCGCCTGCGCGCAGCCCTTGCCGACGTCGCCATAGCCGCAGACCACGGAGACCTTGCCCGAGAGCATGACGTCCATGGCGCGGAAGATGCCGTCGGTGAGCGAGTGGCGGCAGCCGTAGAGGTTGTCAAACTTCGACTTGGTGACGCTGTCGTTGACGTTGATGGCGGGGAACAGCAGCTTGCCGGCCTTGGCCATTTCATAGAGGCGATGCACGCCGGTGGTGGTCTCCTCGGAGACGCCCTTCAGGTCCTTGACGATCTCGTGGAAGATGCCCGGCTGCTTCTTGGCGATGTCCTTGAGCAGGTCCTTGATGACCTTGACCTCGTGGTTGTCGGACGGGGTGTTGACCCAGTCGTCGCCGTTTTCCATTTCATAGCCCTTGTGGATGAGCAGGGTGACGTCGCCACCGTCATCGACAATCAGCTGCGGGCCCTTGCTGCCCGGGAACATGATTGCCTGCCAGGTGCACCACCAGTATTCCTCCAGCGTCTCGCCCTTCCAGGCGAAGACCGGGGTGCCGGTCGCGGCGATGGCGGCGGCAGCGTGGTCCTGGGTCGAGAAGATGTTGCAGGAGGCCCAGCGGACGTCGGCCCCGAGATCCTTGAGGGTCTCGATCAGCACGGCGGTCTGGATCGTCATGTGCAGCGAGCCGGTGACACGGACGCCGGCGAGCGGCTTCTTCGGGCCATACTTCTCGCGGGTGGCCATGAGACCGGGCATTTCGTGCTCGGCGATTTCGATTTCTTTGCGGCCGAAGTCGGCGAGGGCGATGTCTTTGACTTTGTAGTCGGGCATGAGGTGGGTGGGTTAGAACAAATTAACGCATCAAGATGCGATGATATGTGTGTTCGAACTGTGGGGAAGTCAACCGGGGATTTGGGGGCCTCGCTCACCTTTGGCTGGCGCGGCGCTTGAACGCGCGAAATTGTCTCGCCTGCGAAGGCTGTTCCTGCTCAAATCGGGCAGGATTCCGCTCCGCAGTGCGGGTTGCTGGCTGGTTCTGCTTCTCTGGGCTGCCGCCTCCCTGAAGCGGAGCCGGCAAAAATCGCTGCAAGAGATCGAACCTCTGCCAATCAGCTGCCCGGACACCGGCGGCACGGCCTACGCTTGTTCCGGTGCCTTCCTCCGAACCACCGGTTTACGGGCTTTATGACAATGCGGGGAAGGCTGTGACCGAACCGGCCACCCGCGGGGCCACGGAACTGTCGCTGGCGCAAGGCCTGGCTTTGAGGCCGGGGATTAGGTGTTGGTGCTGGCCTCCGAAACCTCGGGCCAGAGCTGCTGCAATACCTGTATCGGAATGATGCAAATGAAATTTCCCGTGCGGGGGATGGCTTCAGTTTCCGCCATGTCAGCCTTGTCACGGCGGTGCAGGGCGGCAAGCTGACCCTGCGCGCGGCCCGGTTCGCCCGGCGCACCGTCGCCCTCGGGTGCAGCGCCCGCCAGGCCGCCGGCACCTGCGAAGCAGGCGGTCGCCCTGACGTGGACAAACAACGACGGCCTCAGCCTGCAGGCGGTGTTCCAGGGGATGGAACGCGAGCATGTCCTGCTGCGGTTCGCCAATGGCCAGGCGGTCCGCTACCCGCTGATCAATCTGGCGCCCGCCTTGCAGGAACAGGCGCGACGACTTGCGGGCGAGTGAGTTTTTTGGCGGAATCCTGACGAATCAGGCGGGGGTCAGCACCTGCACGGCATTGCGCAGCAGGGTCAGACCCGCGTCCTGGCTCTTTTCCGGGTGGAATTGCACGGCCATCAGGTTCTTGCGGGTGATGCCGGCGACGAAGGGCACGCCGTAATCGGTTTGGCACAGCGCAAGGTCGGGGTCGGCGACTTCCGGGTAGTAACTGTGGACAAAGTAGAAGTGGCAGGGATCGGCCAGTCCCTGACGCCAGGGTTCGGCACGCGCCTCCCAGCGCACGCGGTTCCAACCCATGTGCGGGATCTTCAGGCCGGGCAGGGCGGGGAATTTGCGCACGCGACCAGGTGCCGCACAGAGGCCCTCGACGTCGGGCGACTCCTCGCTGCCCTCAAATAGCAGTTGGTAACCGAGGCAGAAACCCAAATAGGGGCGCTCGGCCGCCAGCCAGTCCTTGAGCGGCTGCCAGAGGCGGTTTGCCTTGAGGATGCGCACGCTGTCGCCAAAGGCACCCTGGCCCGGAAAGACGAGCAGGTCGATGTTGTCGAAGTCATCGGGCTGGGTGACCAGGCTTGCCGGTGCGCCGATGGCCGCGAAGGCATTGAGGACGCTGCGCAGGTTGCCGGCGCCGTAATCCAGCACGCCAAGCTTCATAGAACGTCCTTGGTGCTGGGGATGCCGGTGACGCGCGGGTCGATGCGGGTGGCGGCATCGAGGGCGCGGGCGAGTCCCTTGAAGATGGCTTCGGCCATGTGGTGGGCGTCGCGGCCGCGTCGGATCTCGACGTGCAGGGTGCAGAGCAGGGCTGACGCAAAGGCGCGCAAGAACTCCTCGACAAGTTGGTAGCTGAAGCGGTTGACGCCGCCGATCGCCTCGACGCCCCCGGGCGCGTGGTAGCTCAGGAAGGCGCGGCCGCTCAGGTCGAGCGCCACCTCGGCCAGGGTTTCATCCATGGGCAGCAGGAAGAAGCCGTAGCGGGTGATGCCGGCCTTGGTGCCGAGCGCTTCACGGAAACACTGGCCGAGCACAATGCCGGTGTCTTCGACGGTGTGGTGGTAGTCGACCTCGATGTCGCCCCGGACCTTGACCTTCAGGTCAAACAGGCCGTGCTTGGCAAACAGCGTCAGCATGTGGTCGAAGAACGGCACGCCGGTGTTGATCTGCGACAGGCCGGAGCCATCGACCACCAGCTCAATCTGGATGTCGGTCTCCGCGGTTTTGCGGTGCTGCTGGGCGGTGCGTCTGGTTTCCATGGCAAGGGATAATAAACAGCCGGAAAGCGCCGAGGTCAATGGCCGCCGCCTTGCCAGCCGGCAAAAGCGCGTCCATCAATGCGTCTCCATGAACCCCCTGCTTCAAGTCCACCAAGCCAGCTTCGTACGCGGCGGCCGCCGCATTCTGCAGGACATCGACTGGCAGGTGCAGCGCGGTGAGCACTGGTGCATCCTCGGCCCCAACGGCTGCGGCAAGACTTCGCTGATCAACCTGATCACCGGCTATGAACCCGCCACCGACGGCGAGATTCGCATCGGCGACGACCGGTTCGGCAACAGCGACTGGCGCGAGGTGCGCAAGCGCGTCGGCCTGGTCACCAATACCCTCGCCACCTACATCGAGCCCGGCGAGCCGATGCTGCATGTCATCGCCAGCGGTCGCGACGCCAAACTCAACCTCTGGCAGCCGCCGTCGGCGGCGCTGAAGAAGCAGGCCGCTGCCCTGCTGGAGGCGCTTGGCGGCGCCCACCTGCGCCGCAGCCTGTGGGGCACGCTGTCGCAGGGTGAAAAGCAGAAGGCCCTGATCTGCCGCGCGCTCATGGCCCGCTTCGAAGTACTCATCCTCGACGAACCCTGCGCCGGTCTCGACCCGGTGGCCCGCGAGCAGTTCCTCGACTGGATGGCCGGCATCGCCAGCTGGCCGGAGGCGCCCTCACTGGTGCTGGTCACCCATCACGTTGAGGAAATCCTGCCCTGCTTCAACCGCCTGCTCCTGCTTCACGAGGGGCGGGTGCATGCCTGCGGCGAACGCGACGATGTGCTGACCTCGGCCAACCTCGGCCACATCTACGGCGCCCGCGTCAGGCTCGGCAGGCGCAAGGATCGTTACCGGCTTGAGGTCGAGGTCGACGGTGACTGGTGAGGCGGCAGATCGTCGTGCAGGGGTCGCAGGCTCCGCCAGAAGTCGATCCACGGCGAGTCCACCGCCAGGCCCAGGCGTTCCTCGCTCAGTCGGAAGGGAAAGAGGTGCACCGGCACCTCGGCCTGACCGGCGCGCAGGGCGGCTTCGACGATCAGGTAAATCTCTTCCATCCAAGGGTCAGTCATCGCCAGGCAGCCGATGCTGACGGCAGCGCCGTGGATCATGATGAAACTGCCCGTGCGGCCGAGCCGACGGTCCTCGGCATTCGGATAGCCGATGTTGAAGGACAGGTGGTAGCTGCTCGCCGGGTTGAGGGCCGCCACGGTGATCCCGTAGGCGCCCTCGGGCACCTGGCGATCCCCCTCGCGCTGCTTGGGGCCAAGATCGCCGGACCAGGCCGCCACGGGGTAGGTGCGGAAGAGTCGCCAGCCGTCGATTGCTGCCAGCCAGAGCTCGAGTTCGCCGCTCTCCTTGAAGGCGCGCAGCAGGACCGGTGAACCGAGAGGGGCGCCCAGCGCCGCCAGCGTTTCCGTCAAAAGCGGCTGCACCCGCGTCCGCAGGTCCGCCAGCCGCCGGTCCGGCGACCAGGTGCGCCAGATCTCGGCGGCGGGCGGGGCGGGGTAGGGTGGCTGCATGGTTTCGGCGGGCATGCGCCGCCACCACAGCACCGCCGCCAGGATCAGCAGCACAGCCAGGGCGGGGAGGCGTCGCATGCCCTTCATTCTGCCCGCAAATCCTCGCTGTGCAGGCGGTTTTGTGGGGAATGGCTGATTAGCCTCACGGCAGACCTTTTTGCGGGCAGGTTGGTTCCGCCAGTCCAGCCGGCGGTTGACCACGGAACGCGTCGCCGCTACCGGAGCGGCATGAGCCAGCCCCACGTTGCCATCATCGATTGGCGCACCGCACCGCAGGACGAGGACCAGTCGAGGGTCGAAAAAGAGATCCTCGGCGACGGCATCCGCCTGACCCGGCATTTGTGCGACAGCGATGCCGATCTCGATGACGAGGCGGTGGCGGCCGATGCCGTCATCCTCTGGCACAATCTGCCGCTGACAGCTGCCGGTCTGGCGCGATTGAGTCGCTGCCGGGCGGTCATCCGCAACGGAGTCGGTTTCGACAGTGTCGACACCGCGGCCGCCCGCGCGCTCGGCATCGCCGTCTGCAACGTGCCCGA
>JAUREI010000190.1 GCA_030827515.1 Prosthecobacter sp.
CGCCCAGGTCATCGTCAACCGTGTCTGGAAGCAGTTGCTTGGCCGCGGCTTTGTCGAACCGGTCGACGACTGGGAGGCCTCCAAACCCACCCACCCCGAATTGCTCGACTGGCTGGCCCGCGACTTCGTGGCCCATGGCTACGACCTGAAACACCTGCAGAGCCGAATACTGCATTCCGACGCTTATCAGCGCCGTTCCCGGCCGCTGGAGAAGGGGGCCCAGCCCGACTTCGCCGGGCCTCTGCCGCGGCGCATGACGGCCGAACAGATCGTCGACTCCCTGTTCGCGGCCGCGGGCAAGGCGCTCGATTCCGAGGAGCTGACCATGGACAACGACGGCACCCAGTCGGAGAGCGCCATGATCAGCCTCGGCCACCCGCGCCGCGCCTGGGAATTCACCTCGCTTTCGAACGAGCGCGACCGCCCCAGCCTCGCCATCCCCAAGGCCCAGGCCATTGTCGACGTGCTCGAGAACTTCGGCTGGCGCCCCAGTCGCCAGGATCCGAAAAGCGTGCGCGAAACCGATCCGAATGTCCGTCAGCCGGCCATCCTCGCCAACGGATCCCTCGGCCGCTGGGTGACCACGCTCGACGACAAAAGCGGACTGACCGCATTGGCGCTCGATCCCGGGATGAGCGAGGCGCAGCTGATTGAAAGGGTCTTCCTGCGCCTGCTGACACGTCCACCGACCGAAGCCGAACGGTCGCGTTTCACGGATCTGCTCCGCCCCGGCTTCCAGCAGCGCATTGTTCCCGAGGCCCAGCGACCCGCGCCGGTGAAGCGTTCGCCGCTCAAGTATGTCGCCTGGTCGAACCATCTCTCGGCCGGTGCCAACAGCATCAAGATTGAACTCGAAAAGCGCGCCCGCGAGGGCGAGCCGCCCACCACCGCCCTGCGTCCGGAATGGCGCGAGCGCATGGAGGACCTGCTCTGGGCCGTGCTCAATTCGCCCGAGTTCGTGCACCTGCCCTGACCCCATTTCCGACCTCCTTTTCGCGATCGCCATGAAACGTCGTTCCCTTCTCAAGCTCGCGGCCGCCGCTGCGGCGGCACCTCTCGATCCCGCGTTGCTCGCCAAAGAGGCCGGTCATGTGGCGCATTTCCCCAAGGGCAAGGCCGAGCATGTCATCCACATCTGGCTCGGCGGCGGTGCGGCGCAGGTGGACACCTGGGATCCGAAGGTCCTCGGCGACGCCAAGGCGAAGAAGGCCGGCAGTTACTACCCGGCCATCGACACGAGCGTGCCCGGCGTGAAGGTGTGCGAGCATCTGTCGCGCTGCGCGAAGCTCATGGAGCACATCACCGCCGTGCGCACGGTGAACCACGATGTCATCGACGAGCATGCGGCGGCTTCGAACCGCATGCACACCGGCCGCAACGTCAGTGGCACGACCGTGTATCCCTCGCTTGGGTCGATCATCGCCAGTGAGCGCGGCGCGGCGGCCGAGGGAGTGCCGGCCTACGTCCTGATCGGCTACCCAAATTTCTCCCGCGGCCCCGGCTTCCTCGGTGCCAAGGCCGGTTTCCTCTACCTGCTCGACACGGCGGCGGGACCGGCCGGCCTGAAACGCCCGGAGCACATCCTCGACCCGCGGCAGAGTCGTCGCGAGCAGTTGCTGGACACGCTGCGCACCAGCGCCAGGGAATTGCGTTCCAGCCCGATCCTTGCGGAATACGACAGCACCCTCGCGGAAAGCCTGCAGCTGGCCGGTCCGGAGTTCATGCAGGTCTTTGACCTGAAGTCGGAAAAGGGCGAGCTGCGCAGCGCCTACGGCAGCGAGTTCGGCCAGCGCTGCCTGCTCGCGCGCCGGCTCATCCAGCGGGGCGTGCGCTTCATCGAGGTCTCGCACAACCTCAACTTCGTCAATGGCACCGGCTGGGACACCCACAACCAGGGCCAACTCAAGCAGCACGTGCTCATCCAGGATCTCGACCAGGCGATGGGCACCCTCATCACGGATTTGAAGGCGCACGGCCTGCTGGACAAAACCCTTATTGTCGTCAACACCGAGTTCGGCCGGCCCTCCGAGTTCGACGGCGGTGGCGGCCGCGGCCATCAGGGCAGCGCCTTCAGTGTGGTGCTGGCCGGTGGCGGCCTGAAGCACTGCGGTGCCTGGGGTGTCACCGACGAGCTGTCGAAGACTCCCGTCGCCAACCCGGTCTCCGTGCCCGATCTCTTCGCCACGGTGCTGGCCAGCGTCGGCATCGATCCGGCCAAGGAACTCTACGACGGCGACCGACCCGTGCCGATCACCGACCGTGGCAGGCCGGTGCAGGAATTGTTCGGCTGAGGTCACGCACGCCCCCCGGTTCGATGCAACGCCTGTTCTTCACCCTGCTCCTGTTTTTCACCGGTGTCACGGCAACACCTGCCGCCCACCTCGTCATCATGGCGGTCGAGGAACCGGACAACTACGACGCGGTGAATTCCATGCGCGCCTTCGCCGAGCGCGAGCTGCGCCCGCTCGGCCATCGGGTGACGCTGGTCGAGGGCGACAAGCCGGTGAAACACCACTTCGCCGGCCTGGTGGAGGCCCTGCGCGATGCCGACCTGCTCATTCTGTTTTCGAGGCGGCGTTTCCTGCCGGAGGAGCAGATGGCCGCGGTGCGCGCCCACCTCAATGCGGGCCGGCCGCTGCTCGGCATCCGCACCGCCAACCACGCCTTCATCCCGCGCCCGAAGGACGTCGTCGATCCCGGCCTGGCGATCTGGCCGGAGTTCACCCGCGAGGTCCTCGGCGGCGAAAATACCGGCTACGAAACGAAGGGCCTGCCCTACACGGTCGCCACCGCGCCGGGCGCCGCCGGCAGCCCGCTGCTGGCCGGCATCGACCCCACCCGACTGCGCGGCCATCAGTCGCTCTACCGTGTGCTGCCACTCGCCGGCGATGCCGTGCCGCTGCTCATCGGCACGCCTGGCGCCGGTGCGGCTTCACCGCCGCAACCGGTCGCCTGGACGCGATTCTACGGCCCGCAGCGCGCGCGCATCTTTTACACCAGCCTGGGTGCACCCGAGGATTTGCGGATCGCCGATGCACGCCGCCTGCTGGTCAACGCGGTGGCCTGGACGCTGGCCCCCTGAGTCGAAGTCTCGCGGCCTTCTGCGATAAGACCTGCGCTGGTGCCGTTGTCTTGGCATGTTCCGACTGCTTGCCGCCTTCCTGCTCCTGCTGACCCCCGCTGTCGCTCAGCCGCCGAACATCGTGATCATTCTCGCCGATGACCTTGGCTACGGCGATCTCGGCTGCTACGGGCATCCCAGATTTCGCACGCCGCGGATCGATCAACTGGCGAAGGAAGGCGTGCGCATGACGCAGTTCAACACGCCGGCCCCGTTTTGCGCGCCGACCCGCGCCGCGTTGCTGACGGGTCGCTACCCCTTTCGATGTGGGATGGTTGCCAATCCCGCCCCCGATGCGACCCCCGAGGCCGATGCCCTGGCCCTGCCGCCGAAGGAGGTCACGCTCGCCCAACGGCTCAAGGATGCGGGTTATGCCACGGCGCTGGTTGGCAAATGGCATCTCGGCCATCAGGCGGGCTCACTGCCCACCGACCGAGGCTTCGACGAATATCTGGGCATCCCCTACTCGAACGACATGCGCCCGGCGCACCTGCTCGAGGGATCGAAGGTGGTCGAGTATCCGGTCGTCCAGGCCACGCTGACGAGGCGGCTTTCGCAGCGGTCGGCCGACTTCATCCGGCGCAGCGCCGGTCGTCCGTTTTTCCTGCTCTATGCCGAGCCGATGCCGCACAAGCCGCTGGCCGCGTCCGAAGAAAACTACCGGCGCAGCGGTGCCGGCCTGTATGGCGACGTCATGCTCGAACTCGATGCCGCAGTCGGTCGCGTGCTCGATGCACTGCAGGAGGCCGGTGTTGCCGACAACACCCTGGTCTTTTTCACGAGTGACAACGGCCCCTGGTTCGGCGGCAGCGCCGGCGGCCTGCGCGGCATGAAGGCGGCGCAATGGGAGGGCGGCTACCGCGTGCCGATGATTGCCCGCTGGCCGGGCAAAATCCCCGCGGGCCGGGTCAGCGACGGGCTGGGCATCACGATGGACTTGTTTGTCACGGCCCTGAAGTCGGCCGGGGTGCCCCTGCCGGAGGACCGGGTTCACGACGGCCGCGACCTGCTGCCGCTGCTGCGCGGCGCGGCGGCTTCGCCGCATGAGTTTGTCTTTGGCCACCAGGGGCCTCGTCTGAGTTGCGTGCGCGACGCCCGCTGGAAGCTGCATGTGCTGCCCGCCGGTGGCATGCGGTTCAAGGCCGGGCCGGATGGCCGCTGGCCGGATCCGCGCGCGCCGGATGGCGTCACCCTGCTGGCGCCGTTTGAGCAGTACAACCTGGAATCGATGCCAGGCCTGGTCAGCGGGGTCGAGGCGGCGTCCATGCAACTGTTCGATCTCGCCAACGATCCGGGCGAGCAGACCGACGTTGCCGCCGCCCACCCCGAGGTCGTTCGCCGCCTGCTCGCCGCCCACGAGGCGATCAGCCGTGATGTCCCTGATCCGGCCAAACCCCAACGCTGAGTCCTCATGAAGTGCCCGATTGCCGCCCTGATCCTGCTTGCCACCCTGCTGCTGATCGCCCTCGCGCCGTCCGCCTCCGCCGCGCTGCGCGCCGGCGCGGCCACCAGCAACATCACGCCCGACATGGGGGTCGTGCTCGACGGCACGATCATGAAGATCGGTCCGGCCAAACACGTGCATGACGAACTGCACGCGCGCTGCCTCGTTCTCGACGACGGCCGCACCCGTCTCGCCTTTGCGATTTGCGACGTCACGATGATCGCCCCGGAAATCGTCGCCGAGGCCAAGGAACTCATTCGCCGGAGCCTCAACCTGCCGCCGGCCAACGTGCTCATTTCGGCGACCCACACGCACAGCGCGCCGAGGGCGTTGAACGTCGGTTTCGGTCCCGCCAACGACGCCTACCACCACTTCCTGGCACGTCGCATCGCCGATGGCGTCCGCCGTGCCGCCAACCAGCTGGCGCCCGCCAAGGTCGCCTGGGGCAGCGTCGCCAAGCCGGAGTTTGTCTTCAATCGCCGCTGGTTTGTGAAGAGCGACAGCCAGCGCGCGAATCCCTTCGGCCGGCGCGGGGAACGCGTGCAGTTCGGTCCGGACCGCGCCGAGGCGGAAAAGCCGGCCGGTCCGGTCGATCCGGAGTTCTTCGTGCTGTCCGTGCAGCATGCCGACGGCCGGCCGCTCTGCCTGCTCGCCAACTACGGGCTGCACTACATCGGCGGCGTGCCGACCGGCCACGTCAGTGCCGATTACTTTGGGGTCTTCGCCGAACGCGTCCGCGCCGGGCTCGGCGCGATGGATCAAGAGCCGCCCTTTGTCGGCATTCTCTCAAATGGGGCCAGCGGCGACGTCAACGGCGTGGATCTGCGCGCGAAAACACCGACCGCGCGCGGTTACGAGCGCATGCGTGAAGTCGCCGGCGCCCTCGCCGAGGCGGCCGTTGCGATTGTCGGCAGGGCGGAGCACCGCGACGACCTCCCGCTCGCCGCGCAGCTCGTGGATCTGCCGCTGGCGGTGCGCAAGCCGGATGCCGCGCAGCTCGACTGGGCGCGGGCCGTGCTGGCCAGTCCGGAAGGAAAGGCGGCGAAGCCCGCACGGCCGGTGATCTATGCCCGCGAGACGCTGGGTCTGTCCGAGTTTCCCGATCAGGTGCCCGTGACCCTGCAGGCGTTTCGCATCGGTGCGCTAACGATTGCCGCCGCCCCGTGCGAGGTGTTTGCCGAGACGGGGCTGGCCATCAAGCAAGCGGGGCCGGACGCGACCTTCCTGATTGAGCTGGCCAACGGTTACGGGGGCTATTTGCCGACGACGGAACAGCACGCCCTCGGCGGCTACGAAACCTGGCCGGCCCGCTCCAGCTTTCTGGAAACCGGTGCGGAACCCAAAATCCGCGCCGGCTTGGTCGACCTCATCCGCGCGGTGAACGCGGGCGAGGGACAAGAAAGACCTGCCGGCGGCAGTAGATAAGGAGCATGACACCCCGCAACCCTGTCTGGGCCTTGACTCTGCCATTGCTTGCCTGCGCCTGGGTGAGCGCCCAGTCGCCGGACTTGGGCGGCGTCCGGATTTCTCTGGAACCCGCCACGGCACGGGCGCAGTTGCGCGTGACACGCGCTGCGCCCTTCGAACTGCGCGTGCAGGTGGAGTCACGTGAAGCCGCGCAGGCGTTGGC
>JAUREI010000149.1 GCA_030827515.1 Prosthecobacter sp.
GGAAGATGGGAGATGGGGGTCAAAGAGGCAGGCGGCGGCGGGTCAGGCGCTCGAGCAGGGTGCCGAGGTAGAAGCCGTTGCTCGCGTGCACGTAGAGGCGGGCGAGTGAGTTCGAGAGGTTGCCCCGGGAGGCCTGTGCCTGCAGCAGCAGCAGGGCCAGGAAGAGCAGGCCTGCACCGCCCATCACCCCGTGGGCGACCGGTCCATGCTGCGGCGTGTAGCCGGGCAGGCAACCCGCCAGCCAGTGGCCGAAGAGGGTGTGCAGAGCCAGGCCGGCGGCGGCGGTGCCGCCCGCGGCAAGCAGGCCCCGGAAGGCGAGACCCGGGTGCCAGGGGCCGGCCGCAAGGGTGGCCACCAACTGCGCGAGCGCCATCAGGAAGACACTGCCGAGCAGCAGCGGACCGGGGCCGGAGGCGCCGAACCCGAACACCGCACCGGCGGCGGCGGCGAGCACCGCGGCGGCACCCAGCGCACCGACCAGGGCCAGCGGTCGCGCTGCGGGTTGCAATGCGACACCCGTGCGGGTCTTGGCGACCACCCCTCCCGAGGCGAGGAAGGCATGCGCCTTGTAGAGCGAGTGGGCCACCAGGTGGAGGATGGCGAGCGCGAAGGCACCGAGACCGCACTGCAGCATCATGAAACCCATCTGCGAGATGGTCGACCAGGCCAGCGACCGCTTGATGCTGGGCTGGGTCATCATGACCAGCGAACCGAACAGCGCGGTGGCGCCGCCAACCGCGGCGAGGACGTTGAGGGCGCCCGGTGTGTGGACCAGCAGCGGGCTGAGGCGCACAATCAGGAAGCCGCCGGCGTTGATCAGCCCGGCATGCATCAGGGCGGACACCGGTGTCGGCGTGTCCAGGGTTTCGGGCAGCCAACTGTGGAAGGGCAACTGCGCTGACTTCATCAGGGCGGCGGCGACGACCAGTCCGGCGACCCACGGCAGCACGGCCGCCTGGGTCGGGCCGGGGTTTTCAGCGGCGGCGAACAGGCTGGAAAAGTCCCAGGTGCCGAAGCCCTGCCAGACCAGGGCGAGTGCGCCGATCAGGCAGGCGTCGCCAAGACGGCTGATGAGGAACTTCTTGCGCGCTGCCAGCGCGGCGGAGCGGCTGCTGTCCGGGAAGGTGAGCAACCGGTGCAGGCAGAGGCTGGTCGCCGTCCAGCAGGCGACAAACTGCAGCAGGTTGCCCGAGATGGCCAGCAGCAGGACCGAGGCGAGGGTGGCGGTCAGCGCGCGGGTGAAGCGCGCCTGGCGGGGGTTGCCGTCGAGGTAGTTGATCGCGTAGCGGGTCACCACCAGGCCAAGGAAGGAGACCAGCACCAGCAGGGTGGTCGACAGGGCATCCAGGCGAAAGCTCAGCAGGCCGTTGGCGGTTTGCCAGGCGACCGGACCGGTCAGCGCGACGGCGCTTGCTGCGATCACCGCGAGAATCAGCACGCCGGCCATCAGCCGCGACGCATGGGACGCGGCGGCGCGACCGTGTGACCAGAGCGGCGTCAGCAGGGCGATGCCGAAGAGGGGGACGGCAAGCTGGGCCGAGGCGAGTGGGATGGATGGGGTGTCGATGAGATTCATGGGCGCCGCCTTCATGCAATCCCCCGGATGTTCTTTCCAATAGATGTAATTGAAAAAATCGTTCGCTTTTGTATATGTCAGGTCATGGCCTTCCTGAACTACCACCACCTGCGTTACTTCCGCGCCATTGCCGCCGAGGGCGGTCTGACCCGTGCGGCGGAGCGGCTCAACCTGTCGCAGTCGGCCCTCAGCGTGCAGCTGCGGCGACTGGAAAAAAGCCTCGGCCAGCCACTGTTTGACCGGCAGCACAAGTCGCTGGTGCTGACCGAGGCGGGGCGGGTTGCGCGCGACTACGCCGAGACGATCTTCCAGGCCGGCGAGGAAATGATGGATCTTCTGCAGAACCGCGGCGCCGGACAGCGCAAGCTGCTGCGTGTCGGTGCGGTGGCGACCCTCTCGCGCAACTTCCAGTTTGCCTTTCTCAAGCCGCTCGTGTCACGCGCCGATGTTGAGCTGGTGATTCGTTCGGGCAGCCTGCGCGAGTTGCTCGCCCAGTTGCAGGCGCACACGCTCGATGTGGTGCTTTCCAACATGCCCGTGCGGCGGGATGCGGAAACGGGCTGGCACAGTCACCTGCTCGACGAACAGCCGGTCAGCCTGGTGGGTCGGCGTCGGCGCGGCGGCCGGCGCGCCTTCAACTTTCCCGAGGACCTGCGCGGCGTGCCGCTGGTGCTGCCAACTCTGGAACACAGCATCCGCGGCGCCTTCGACCTGCTGCTCGACCAGGCCGGCATTCGTCCGGTGATCGCCGCCGAGGTCGATGACATGGCGATGCTGCGCCTGCTGGCGCGCGAGACCGAGGGGCTGACCCTGGTGCCGCCGGTCGTCGTGCGCGAGGAACTCGAGCAGGGCGAGTTGGTCGAGCGCTGCCGGGTGCCACGCCTGAGTGAGGCCTTTTACGCGGTGACGCCCAGCCGGCGCTTCCCGAATCCTCTGGTGCGCGAGCTGGTTGTCGCCCGGCGAACGACGCCGACGAAGGCGACGATTCGCGATTGACCCGGGCCTCCGGCATCGTTGAACTTCGCGTGATGACCCCGACCTCCCGCCGCACCTTCCTTGCCTCCGCCACCGCCGCCTCGCTCGCTTGGTCGCGCCTGCCCGTGCTGGGCGCCGAAGGCCGCAAATACCGCGTCGCCCTCATCGGCTCCGGCTGGTGGGGCATGAACCTGCTGCGCGAGGCGATGGCCTCGGGTCGCGCCAAGGTGGTGGCGCTCTGCGATGCCGACGCGAATGTGCTGGAGAACGGCATCGCCGATGTCGAGGCCGACAGCGGTGAGGTGCCCAAGGGCTACAAGGATTACCGTGAACTGCTCGCCGAGGCGAAGCCGGAGATCGTCATCATTGCCACGCCGGATCACTGGCATGCCCTGCAGACCATTGCCGCCTGCAAGGCCGGCGCGCATGTGCTGGTTGAGAAGCCCACCGGCCACACGGTCGAGGAGAGTCGCGCCATGGTGAAGGCGGCACGCGAGAGCGGTGTCGTCGTCCAGGTCGGCCTGCACCGCCGCATCGGCCCGCACCATGTCGAGGCGATGAATTTCCTGCGCTCGGGCAAGGTCGGCAAGGTGGGCATGGTTCGCTGCTTTGTCGCTGGCAAGGGCGGCGCCGAGGCGCCCAAGCCGAACGGCAAGGTGCCCGAGGGCATGGACTGGGATCTGTGGTGCGGTCCGGCGCCGATGCGACCCTTCAACAGCAAGCTGCACCCGGGCGGCTGGCGCCACTTTCTCGACTACGCCAACGGCACGATGGGCGACTGGGGCGTGCACTGGCTCGACCAGGTGCTGTGGTGGAGCGGCGAGAAGGGGCCGAAGAAGGTCTTTTGCACCGGCGGTCGTCCGATCGCCGGCGTGCCCGTGCTCAACGACAGCGAGCAGACGACCGACGCGCCCGACCATCAGGTCGCGACCTTTGAGTTCGAACAGTTCACCGCCGTCTGGGAGCACCGCAAGTTTGCCGACAACGCCAGCGAGAAGCACAAGATCGGCGCCTATTTCTATGGCGAAAATGGCGTGCTGCACATCGGCTGGCGCGATGGCTGGACCTTTTATCCGGCCGACCCGAAGAAACAGGTCGAGCACGGCGACCCCCAGCTTCAGGAGCCGGATGGCCACAACCTCACGCTGCTCTGGAACGACCTCATTGAGGCGATTGAAAAGGGCCGCAAACCCGTGGCCGACATCGAGAGCGCGCACCGTTCCAGCTGCCTGCCCATGCTCGGCATGCTGTCCTGGAAGGCCGGGCGCAGCATCGCCTGGGACGCGGAGAAGGAAGTCATCGTCGGAGATGCCGAGGCCTCCAAACTGCTGCGCCGCGAGTATCGCGGGCCCTGGGTGTATCCGACGGCCTGAAGCGGCTTTTGCGTGGGGCCAGCAGGGGAAAAATCACGTTTTCCGCCACAGATCAGAGCTTCAGCCCTCATCGCGGCCGACGGGCCGGACGGCGGTCGCAGCCGTGCCGGTGAGGGCGTCGCCAAGTTCCTGGCGCAGGGGATCGGCGAGCTGCTTGAGTCGCTCCACGATCTCCGGATGGGCGGCGCTGACGTCCTTCGTCTCGCCGGGATCTTCGCCCAGGTGGTAGAGGGCGAGTTCCTGTCGTGCAACCTTGTAGCCATGACGGGTGGCGATGCCTTCAATGCCCGACTGCGTGATGGACGCGGGCTTCATGTTTTCCCAGTTCGCCGGCTTGCCGTCGCGCCCCGGGATGTCATGGGGGGTGATGTAGGGGTGCGGGAAATGCAGTTTCCAGTCGCCCTCGCGCACCGCCTGCAATTCGCTGCCGGCGTAGTAAACAAAACTCGTGCGCGGATTCACCGCGCCTTCCCTGCCGAGCAGGACATCGCCGACATTCACGCCATCGAGTTTCTTCGCGGGAGGTTCAGCGCCGAGCCAGTGGAGGAAGGTGGGCAGCAGGTCCATGGCGGTGAGCAGTTCGGCCGACTCGCGACCGGCGGGCACGCGACCGGGCCAGCGGGCGAGGCAGGGCACGCGCACGCCACCCTCGAACGAGGTCAGTTTGCCCTCGCGCAGCGGCGCGGCGCTGCCGGCGTGGTTGCCGTAGCTGAGGAAGGGGCCGTTGTCGGAGAAGAAAAGGACCAGGGTTTTCTCATCGACGCCGGACTGCTTCAGCGCCTCGAGGATCATGCCCACCGACCAGTCGAGTTCCTCGACGACATCGGCATAAAGCCCGTGCGGTGACTGCCCCTTGAAGCGTTCCGAGGCAAAGATCGGCACGTGCGGCATGACGTGCGGCACATAGAGGAAGAAGGGTTGGTCCTTGTGGCGACGGATGAAGCTGACCGACTTCTCGGTGATGCGGCGGGTGAACTGGCTCTGGTCGGGGTCGGTCTCGATGATGCGCTCGTCCTCGTAAAGAGGCAGCGGTGGCATTTCGGCGGCAAGGCTCGGGTGATACTTGCTGTTGTCGTTCGAGTAGGGAATGCCCCAGAACTCGTCGAAACCGCGGCGGCAGGGATGAAACATCGGCCGCGTGCCGAGGTGCCACTTGCCGTAGGCGGCGGTCGCGTAGCCGGCCTTCTTGAAGACCTCGGACATCAGGCGTTCCTCCAAGCTCAGGCCCTCGCGGCTGGTGTGGTTGAGCGCCCCCTGCAGGCCGACCCGGTTCGGGTAGCAGCCGGTCATCAAGGCCGCGCGCGAGGCGGTGCAGACCGCCTGGGCGACGCAGAAGCTGGTGAACTTTGTGCCCTCCGCCGCCATGCGGTCGAGGTTGGGTGTGCGGATCGTTGTGGAACCGAAGCTGGTCAGGTCGCCGTAGCCGAGGTCGTCAGCGACGATCAGCACGACGTTGGGCTGTTCCGCGGCGGGTGCGTGGCAGGCAAGGGCGAACAGGGCGGCGAGCAGGCGTTTCATCCGGACATTCTGACACCAGCCTGGCGGCCCGTGCATCCGGAAATATCCGAAGCAGTTGATCTGGAGCGACTCCCGGAGATGCTCGGCCATGAAGTTGTGTCTCCTGTTGTCCGGTCTGCTCATGGTCTCCACCCAGGCCGGCGAGGTGTCTTCGGCCGATCATCCCTCGATCCAGGCGGCACTCGATGCCAACCCGGGGACGGTCGTGTTTGTGCCGGCGGGCGACCACCTCCTCACCGAGAAGATCCGTCTGCGCGCCGGCCATGGCGGCTTGCGCGGGCCGGGTCGCCTTGTGCAGCAGAACCCGCAGCAGCCGATCCTGGAGATCGAGGATGCCGTCGGCCTCGAAGTGCGCGACCTGACCCTGACCCGGCCCGCCGACCAGGCGGAGACCGACCGCGAGGCGGTGCTGGCTCTGCGCTGCCGCGACCTGGTGCTGGAGAACGTCAAGGTGATCGATCACCCCACCCGCGCCGGTGCCATCACCCTGCGTGAATGCCGCGACAGCCGCATCAGCCGCTGCCTGGTGCGCAATTACATGCGCGTCACCGTCGATGACCGCACGCACAGCCAGGAATGGGGCTACGCTTTCAATTGCACCGACGGCACCGGATTGAGCATCCAGGCCAGCACCGGCACGCTCATCGAAGGCAACCGCATCGTCGAGGAGCGACTGCGCCCGACGCCGGAACTGAAGGCCAAACACAAGCTTGGCGACTGGATCAAGCGCAACCCCGTGCGCGGCAGCTTCATCAACGAGGAAACCTGGGCGCGGGGTTACACGGACAACTGGCAGCAGGGCTCCGGCCTGATCGTCACCTCGCCGACCGTGAGCGACCTGACGCGCATCGTTGGCAATCACATCGAGAACGCCGCCCAGGGCATCGACCTGCACAGCGACCATGTCATCGTCGCCCACAACGTCATCGTGAACTCCTTCATGGGCCTGAAGGCGATGCATGGCTCGCGCAATGTCCTGATCACCGGCAACCAGTTCGTCAAAAACTGTCTGTGGGCGATCGGTCTCATGCCGGGCGCGGCCGCGAATGCGGAGAACTACGACGGCGGTTCCATCATCGCCGACAACCTCATCTCCGATTTCGGTCACGGTGACGCCCACTGGATCTGGGGCAGTGAGCGGTCGCCCTTCAAATTTGACACCGGCCAGCAGGCCGACGACCCGCCGCTGACCGACGTGCTCGTGCGCGGCAACCTGATTCACAACCCCGGTCCGCCGCGCTACAAGGTCGCGGTGATTCTGCCCGACGGACCGAACGCGCCGCGCGGCATGCACTTCGCCGACAACCTCTTCCCGCCGGGCACGGCTGGCGTCGCCAACCGCGAGTTGCCGGAGTAACGCCCTTCAGCGGCCCGCCGCCTTGCCCGGCACGCGCGGGTCGTGCGCCGGCACCAGCAGGCCGCGCTGGGCGTCGAACTGCACGCACTGGCAGGCGCCGAAGCGCTCGGAGCGGCTGAGTTTGTGGCCGAGGCCTTCCAGTTCGGCCAGCGTCTCGGTGCCGAGACCGTTCTCGACCTTGAGTTCATCCGGCGCCCACTGGTGGTGCACGCGTGGCTTCGCCAGCGCGGCGTTCGGGCCGAGGCCGTCGTCCAGAACGCCGAGCAGCAGTTGCACGACCTGGGTGATGATGGTCGGACCACCGGCGGCGCCGGTGCTGATCACGGGTTGGCCGTCCTTGAAGACCAGGGTCGGGCTCATGCTCGAGAGCGGACGTTTGCCCGCGGCCACGGCGTTGGCCTCGGCACCGACCAGCTTGAAGGCGTTCGGAACCCCGAGTTGGGCGGCGAAGTCGTCCATCTCGTTGTTGAGCAGGACGCCGGTGCCGGGCACGACGACCTTGCTGCCGAAGGCGGTGTTGATCGTCTGGTTGAGCGCCACCCAGTTGCCCTCGGCATCGGCGGTCGACAGGTGCGTCGTGTGCTTGCCAAAGACATCGCCCTCCCAGCGCGGCGGCAGGCCGTGCGAGGGCACGGGCGTGACTTTGTCGGGGGTGATGCGCGCCGACAGGCCGGCAAGGTAGTCGGCATCGATCAGGCCGCGCGGCACGCGCGCAAAATCGGGATCGCCCAGCCAGTGGGCACGGTCGGCAAAGGCCAGCTTCATCGCTTCGGCCACCACATGGGCACGGCGCGCCGGCGACAGTTCGCGCAGCGGGAAGCGCTCGACCATGCCGAGGATCTGCAGGACGTGCAGGCCGCCGCTGCTCGGCGGTGGCATGGCGACAATGTCGTAGCCGCGGTAGCGACCACGCACCGGCTCGCGTTCGACCGCCTGGTAGTCGGCGAAATCGGCCGCGGTGGTGATGCCGCCGTTCGCTTTCATCCACGTTTCCGTCTTGCGCGCGAACTCGCCGCCGTAAAACCAGTCGAGCCCGTGCTCGGCGATGGCGCGGTAGGTGGCGGTCAGGTCCTTTTGCACCAGGATCTCGCCCTGCTTCAGCGGGCTGCCATCCGGCTTCAGGAAGATCGCGGCCGAGGCCGGGAACAGGCGCAGTTTGGCGGCGGTGGCGGCGAGCTTGCGCGCATGGACCTCATCGATCGCAAACCCCTGTTCCGCGAGATCGGCGGCCGGGCGCAGCAGGTCGGCGAGAGTCAGCTTGCCGTGCTTGCGCAGGGCGAGGTCGTAGGCGCGCAGCGCACCCGGGATGGCGGCGGCAAGCGCACCGGTTTTGCTGGCTTCCTCGTCGAGCTTGCCATTGACGAGGTAGAGATCGCGGTGCGCGGCCGAGGGGGCCATCTCGCGGCCGTCGATGGCGGTGATCGAACCGTCGGCGGCGCGGATGACGAAGAAGCAGCCGCCGCCGATGCCGGAGTTGTGGCCGTCGACCACGCCGAGGGTCAAAGCCGCGGCGACCGCGGCATCGACGGCGTTGCCGCCCTTCGCATGCGCGGCGAGCGCGGCGTCGGTGGCGAGCGGATGCACGGTGGCTGCGGCGAACTTGGCAAAGCCGGGTTCCTCGGCAGCCGGCGCGACGAGGACAAGACCGAGCAGCAGGACGAGGGAACGGAGGAGCGACGGCATGAGGATGGGAGAACTTAACGCGCTTCCGGTGGCGGAGACGAGCCAAAATCCTCCGCCAAATTGCAGCCCCAGGATGCGCTGCATCTTGCCAAGTCGGCCAGCCTGTTGTCGGATGGGCGCATGAAACCCTCCCTCGCTGGACAGACAATTGGCTTTGTTGGACTCGGTCACATGGGCGCGCCGATGACGCGTCACCTGCAGGCCGCCGGTGCCGACCTCATCGTGTGGAATCGCAGCGAGGCCGCCGCCGAGGCGGCGGTCGCCCTCGGCATGCGCCGCGCGGCGAGTCTGCCGGAACTGGCGCGAGCCGTGGGGGATGGCATCGTCTGCCTGAATCTGACCACGACGGAGGTCGTTGAGCAGATCGTGTTTGGCGAGGAGGGCCTGCAGCGCGGGCTCTCGTCGGAATCCCTGATCATCGATTTCGGTACGACCTCGGTGCCCGCCACCC